>JBKOWZ010000218.1:0-19005 GCA_046724665.1 Actinomycetota bacterium | reverse complement strand
GCCGCCCCTCTGGCGGCTCCGGACTCTTGTGGTCCGGCTTTCGGGGTGGGGCGAGACCGCGCACCCGAAAAGCCGGACGGCTGGGGCACCCAGGCGTGGGCGTGGAGACGTTTCCCGTGCACCGAGCGCGTCAGCCGGCTTCGACGCAGGTGACTCTCGACTGTGAACGCTCCCAAGAGTGCGGCGGGATGCCCACCAATCGGCCATATCCGACACATCACCTTGTTATAGCCGCACGGATCAACGGCCCGGTACTGAACGCCGTTGAGCTGTCACAGCTGCGCTTGATGGCCGCCGCGCCAGAGCGGTTGGTCGCTGAAGGTTGCAGTCGCGCGACAGTGAGCGCCTGGGAGCGCTCTCATCTCATGATCGGCATCGCACGCATCCGAACATATTGCATCAAAGAACCCGACATTATTGACCGCAGTCAAAAATGAAGGTTCGATGAGAGTCGTCCCGACGTCCCGATGGCGCGATCTCGGATGACTGGAGCGTGGAACGATGCCGAGTTCTCCGGCGTGCAGACGCCATCGGGAAGCCCGGTCGCATCTGCACGACTGCGGCACGCGCGTGCCGGGGGTGCAGATCTTCCTCAACGGCTGGAATCTCGGTCAGTACATCAACGACGTCGGCCCGCAGCACACGTTCGTGCTCCCGAACGGAGCGCTGCGTATGCGCGGCCGCAACACGCTCGCGCTCGCCGTCCTGTGCGACGGCACGACGCCGGTAGGTCCCGGCTCCGCCACGCTGACGCTGCTCGGCCTCGCGGCTGGCGGTGTGGCGGTGCGAGGCCTGCCGGATACGTAACCCGCCACACGCCCCTCGCCGACGGGCATCTCAGGTACCCGCCGGCCCGCTGCCGATGAATTCGAAGGCTTCTATTCGCATACTCACAGGAATGGCTGGGAACGACGCATGAGATTTCGGCTGTACAGAACGCTGCGAGACCGACGTGGTCGCCGGTTGCCGACCATTGGCGGCGCGGTCTTGGCGATGGTGCTCGGCTCGGTCGGCGGGGCGTACGCGAGCCCGATGCAGACGCAGGGCGCGACGACGACGACGGGCGTGACGGCCAACGCTGGCGGCGGTGTCGGTGCTGGTGCCGTTGCCAGTGCTGGTGCGGCGCACACGGTCACGTTCGACGACTACTCCTTCCTCGTGGACGGCCGGCGCACCTATCTGTGGGCCGGCGAGTTCCACTACTTCCGGCTGCCCAGTCCCAGCCTGTGGCTCGACATCTTCCAGAAGATGAAGGCGGCCGGGTTCAACGCGACCTCGCTCTACTTCGACTGGGGCTATCACTCGCCGGCGCCGGGCGTGTATGACTTCACCGGCGTGCGGGACGTGGACGAACTGCTCGACATGGCGCAGCAGGCTGGGCTGTACGTGATCGCCCGGCCCGCGCCGTACATCAACGCGGAGGTTGACGGTGGCGGCCTGCCGCCGTGGTTGGGTACGAAGAACGTGCACAACCGCACCAACGACCCGGCGTTCCTGTCCTACGCGGACCAGTGGCTCACGCAGATCGACGCGATCCTGGCCCGGCATCAGCTGACCAACGGCACCGGCTCGGTGATCGCCTACCAGGTGGAGAACGAGTACTACAACGGCTCGGCCAGCGGCCACGCCTATATGCAACACCTTGAGGACAAGGCCCGCGCCGACGGCATCACCGTGCCGCTGACCGGAAACAACAACGGCACGTTCAACAGCGGGACCGGCGCTCTGGACGTCGATGGCCCCGACTCGTACCCGCAGGGCTTCAACTGCTCGAACCCGAGCAGGTGGAACGGTGTTCCGGACATCAGCTACGACCACCCGGCCGGAAGGCCGCTGTACACCCCGGAGTTCCAGGGCGGCGCCTTCGACCCGTGGGGCGGCCCCGGCTACGACAAGTGCGCGCAGCTGATCAACGACCGGTTCGCCGACGTCTTCTACAAGAACAACATCGCGGTCGGCGCCACGGCGCAGAGCTTTTACATGACCTACGGCGGCACCAACTGGGGCTGGCTGGGGATGCCCGAGAACTACACCTCGTACGACTACGGCGCGGCGATCCGGGAGACCCGCCAGCTCGACCCGAAGTACTACCAGGACAAGCTGATCGGCTACTTCCTCGCGTCGATGCCCGACCTGGCCAAGACCGACCGGATCCAGACGGCGGCGCCGGACAACGGCGCGATCGTGGACACGGCGCGCCGCAACCCCGACACCGGCTCGCAGTTCCATGTCCTGCGGCACGCGAACTCGACCTCGACATCGGTGGACAGCACGCACATCGCGATCGACTTCAACGCACACGTCGCCGGTCAGTACACGTACGACGACACGGATTCGGCACTGCAATACGCCGGCTCCTGGACGCATGCGGCGAACCAGAGCTACACCGGCAGCGACTATAAGAACACCGAGTCGTTCTCCAACACCGCCGGCGACTCCCTCACGATTCCGTTCACCGGCACGGCGATCCGCTGGATCGGGTCGAAGACCGACAACCACGGGTACGCCGACGTCTACCTCGACGGCGTGAAGCAGGCCACCGTCGATTGCTCGGGCAGCCAGAGCCAGGCAGTGCTCTACCAGGCCGGCGGGCTGACCGGCGGCGCGCACACACTCAAGATCGTGGTCGATGGCAGCCACGCGTCCGGCTCAACCGACAACTTCGTGTCCATCGACGCCATCGACCTGCCTACGGCCGCGGGCGCCGCGACGTACCCCACGGTTCCTCAGGAGCCTGGCACCGCGATCACGCTCAACGGCCGTGAATCGACGATCATCACCGCCGACGCCAAGCTGGGCGACTCGCAGTTGCAGTACTCGACCTCGCAGATCATGACCTCGCAGGCGATCGGCGGCCGAGACGTGGCAGTGCTCTACGGCGACCAGGGCGCCGCCGGTGAGACAGTGCTGCGCTACACGAGCCGGCCGACCATCCAGAGCAGCGGCGGCGCGGTCGCGGTGACCTGGGATTCCGCCACCGGCGACCTGCGGCTGAACTACACGCACTCGGGGCTGGCGCGGGTGACCGTCACCGGCGGCGGCTCGCGTCCGCTGCTGCTCCTGCTCGCCGACGAGCCGACCGCCGAGACGTTCTGGACCCAGGACACCGCGTCAGGCCCGGTGCTGGTGCGCGGCACGCATCTGCTGCGCACCGCCACGAGCCTCGACGGCGGCGCGACCCTCGCGCTGACCGGTGACAACGGCGCCGACCCCGGCATCGAGGTGTTCACCTCGGCCACGTCCGTGACCTGGAACGGTCGGGCGGTGCAGGCCACGGCCTCGTCCACCGGCAGCCTCGTCGGCAGCGTCAACACCGCGGCGCCGGTGACCCTGCCCGCGCTGACCGACTGGAAGTATCAGGCCGAATCGCCGGAGGCGCAGCCAGGCTTCGACGACTCGGCGTGGACCGTCGCCGACAAGACGAGCACCAACAGCGTCACCGGCGTCGGCTCCCTTCCGGTTCTGTACGCCGACGACTACGGCTTCCACACCGGCAGCACCTGGTATCGCGGCAGGTTCCGTTACTCCCCGGCGGCGACGGGCATCCACCTGGTGTCCGACTCCGGCGGCGGCGCGAAGGCCTTCTCCGCCTGGCTCAACGGAGTCTTCCTCGGCAGCTCCACCAGCGGCAGCGGCGACTTCACGTTCCCGGCCGGCGCACTGCGCCACAGCGGCGACAACATCGTGTCCGTGCTGACCGTGAACATGGGTCACGAAGAGGACTACAACTCCACCAACAACAACACGTCGGCACGCGGCCTGACCAGCGCCTCGCTCATCGGCGCGCCGCTGGCCTCGGTGACCTGGCGCCTTCAGGGCGTGCGCGGCGGCGAGCAGGAGATCGACCCGGTGCGCGGCCCGCTCTCTACCGGAGGCCTGTTCGGCGAGCGCGCCGGCTGGCCGCTGCCAGGCTTCGACGACTCGGCGTGGAAGCCGGTGAGCCTGCCGACCAGCGACACGACCGCGGGCGTCGCCTGGTACCGCACGACCGTGGACCTGGACCTGCCGAAGGGTCAGGACACCTCGCTCGGCCTCACGATCACCGACGACCCGTCGAAGAAGTACCGCGCCGAGCTGTACGTCAATGGCTGGATGATCGGCTACTACGTGAACTACCTCGGTCCGCAGCACAGCTTCCCGGTGCCCAACGGCATCCTGAAGGCGAACGGAAGCAACACGATCGCGATCGCGGTGTGGAACCTCGACGGCAGCACCGGCGGTCTCGGCTCCGTCGCGCTGACCAACTACGGAAGCTACGCCTCGTCGCTCGCTGTGCAGCCGGTCGCCGGCACCCGCTACGACCCGGCCAAGTACGCGATGCCCGCGGCCCCCGGCGTGACCGTGAACCTTCAGGTGCCTGACACCGCTCAGCCCCGAACGTCTTTCACCGCCACCGCGACCGTCCAAGTCCCGGCGGATCGCGCACGCGCCACCAACCTCACCCCGTCCCTGCAACTCCCCGCCGGATGGACCGCGGGCGCGCCCAGCCCGGCGTCGATCGACGCGCTGACACCGGGTAGGTCGGCCACGTTCAGCTGGACCGTGCAACCCTCGTCCGCCACGCAGCCCTCGGCGGCGGCACTCACCGCGACCGTCGGCTACACGCAGTCCGACAAGCCCGGGACGGCGAACGACGAACGCATCGTCGGCTACTACGTGCCGCCCCCGGCAGGCCAGGACTATGTCAGCAGCCTGCCGTTCCTCTCCGCCACCAACGGCTGGGGACCGGTCGAACGCGATATGAGCAACGGAGAACAGGCAGCCGGCGACGGCCGCACCATCACCATCAACGGAACCACCTACGCCAAGGGCCTCGGCGTACACGCGAACGGTGACGTGAAGCTCTACCTCGGCGGTCACTGCACCACCTTCACCGCCTCGGTAGGTGTGGACGACGAGACCAACGCAACGGGCAGCGTCACCTTCAGCGTGCTGGCCGACGGCAATACGCTGACCACGACGCCCGTCATTCGCGGTCGTCAGACAGCCACCAGCCTGACCGTCGACGTCACCGGAGCCCAAGTCCTCGACCTTGTGGTCGCGGACGGCGGCGACGGCAACTCCCACGACCACGGCGACTGGGCAGGCGCGCAGATCACCTGCCAGTGAGCTCAGCCGTCGGGGCGGGCGCCGGCCGGGACGGTCCGGCGCCCGCCCCGACGGCTTCCCGCTAACAGAAGGAACTCGCAACCGATGTACCAGCAGATCGGCACCGCGCTGGAACGGCGCGCGCAAGACGAAGTCCTTCGCATCGAGCCCTGGGGCCCGAATGCCGTGAGGGTTCGTGCGGCGGCCGATGCGATCGATCAAGACCACGCCTGGGCGTTGGATCTTCCCGTTCAGGCGTCCTCAGCACGCATCACCGTCCATGAAGACGGTACGGCACGCCTCGTCAACGGCCGGATCACCGTCGAGGCCGATGCGCGCGGTCGGCTGCGCTTCTTGCGCAGCGCGAACGATGACGGCGCGCAGGGCGAGGATCCGGCGACCGGGTCCGCGCGTGAGCTGTTGGCAGACAAGCGTCCCTATACGGCCGGCCCCGGTCCGCGCGTTCACTCCTCGCGCGGTGACGGCACCTACTGGCTAGAGCAGACATTCGAGTCCTACGACGGCGAGCGTGTCTTCGGGCTGGGCCAGCACCTGCACGGGCGGCTCGACCAGAAGGGCAGCGTCATCGATCTGGTGCAGGGCAACACGGTCGTCTCGATCCCGTTCCTGTACTCCTCGCGCGGTTACGGGCTGCTGTGGAACAACCCCGCGATGGGCAGAGTGGAGCTCGGCGCGGACGCGACACGCTGGGTCGCCGAGCAGGGCCGCCAGATCGACTACTGGATCACCGCGGGTGACACCCCCGCCGAGGTCATGGCCGCGTATGCCGACGCCACCGGCCATCCGCCGCTGCTACCCGAGTGGGCCAGCGGCTTCTGGCAGTCCAAGTTGCGCTACCGCACCCAGGAGGAACTGCTCGCGGTGGCGCGCGAGTACAAGCGCCGCGAGCTGCCGCTGTCCGGGATGCTGTGCGACTTCTTCCACTGGCCCAAGATGGGGGACTGGGACTTCGAGCGCCGGGAATGGCCAGACCCGGGCGCGATGGTCGAGGAACTGGAGTCGCTGGGCGTCAAGCTGGCGGTTTCGGTATGGCCGACCCTTGAATCCGACAGCGCCAACTTCGAGGCGCTGCGCTCGGCCGACGGCCTCGTCCGGGACAGCCACGGCGGCCTGCTGTTCAACCACTGGCCGGCGCGGGGAGAGAACGACCCGTACGCGCCGATGGCCTACTACGACCCCACCAACCCCCGAGCGCGCCGACTGCTGTGGGAGCGGCTGCGCACCAGCTATCACCGGATCGGCGTCGCAGCGTTCTGGCTTGACGCCTGCGAGCCGGACGTGCCGCCGCAGCTGGCGCGGCGGGCGGTCTATCAGGCGGGACCGGGGACGCAGGTCGGCAACGCATACGGCCTGCTGAGCGCCCGCGTCGTCGCGGACGGGCTGCGCGACGTCGGCGACGACCGGCCGTTCAGCCTGATCCGCTCGGCCTGGGCCGGCAGCCAGCGGTACGGCGCGGCGCTGTGGTCCGGCGACATCGACCCGACCTTCGCCTCGCTGCGCGTGCAGATCCGCGCCGGGCTGAACGTCGCGATGAGCGGGATTCCCTGGTGGAACACCGACATCGGCGGCTTCCTGGGCGGCAACCCGGACGATCCGGCCTACCGCGAGGTGATGGTGCGCTGGTTCCAGTACGGCACCTTTCAGCCGATCATGCGCCTGCACGGGGACCGGGAGCCGAACCAGCCGTTCAGCACGCACATGAGCGGAGGGCCGAACGAGGTCTGGTCCTACGGCGAGGAGGCGTACGCGATCCTGCGCGAGCATCTGCTGCTGCGCGAACGGCTGCGGCCGTACGTGCACGAACTCGCCGAGGCTGCGCACCGGACCGGCGCACCGCCGATGCGGCCGCTCTTCTTCGAGTTCCCCGAGGACGAGGCCGCGTGGGCTGTGGACGATCAGTTCCTGCTCGGACCCGACCTGCTGGTCGCCCCGGTCGCCGAGGCCGGTGCCCGCAGCCGCGCGGTGTATCTACCGCGTGGCGTGCATTGGACCGACGCCGCGACCGGAGAACTGCACGAAGGCGGCCAGACCATCGATGCCCCCGCGCCGATCGAGCGCATCCCGGTGTTCGTGCGCGTCGGCTCACGACTCGGCACGGTGCGCATCTACTGACCGTCTCGCGGATCGATCGGCCGCAGAACGCTGAGGGTAACGTCGAGGGCTTCGCGATGAGCTGCGTGCGACAGTTAGTCGAAGCGCTTCGAATAGCCGTCGAAAGTCCCATCTCCATCGAGCGATATCAAAACCACTTGATGGCTATATGCCTGCGGGGTGGCGCATCTTAGCTGCCCATCGCTCTCACGGCTGGTCAAGCCGCATCGGGGCAGCGGAGCGCTTGGCCTCATAGGTGGGATGTCGATGCCACCGCAGATACTGAAATGTGACCACTCGGCCTTGCGCGACCGGTAGGCCAGTCCTAATCTCAACGCCATATTGAAGCGCTTCGACAGTCACTGCGGCCGCGGTTCGGCCGCACCGATCGCACCGATCAACAGGACGCCCGCGCCACGCAATCCGCGGGCCGGTCCGCCGGGCACTTCGTCGACTGGAGAGTTCAATGCCGAACTCCGCCGCCCTCACCCGCACACCGTCACCGATCAGGTCTGCTCTGGCGGTACCCACACGGGTGTCGCCCCCAGAGGCATGCTCACCGGCGCCGTCAAAGGCTGAACACCACACACCCGTCCGCGAAGGCGCGGACCTTTCCCATGGAGGAATCGTGCGGCACGTTCAACGACGAACGACCAGATGGCGGCTCGCCGCCGTCGCAGCCAGTCTCACGCTCCTGACCGGCGCCGTCCTCGGCGCGGGTGCGGTTCCCGCCAGCGCCCGGGCCGCGTCCGCCGGCGGCCACGTAACCCTTCCCGCACCCAGCAACCCGGCGATGGACGCGGTCGCTGCGATGCAGCCCGGCTGGAACCTGGGCAACACGCTGGACGCCATACCGACCGAGACCTCATGGGGCAACCCGCTGGTCACGAAGCAGCTGTTCGACACTGTCAAGGCGCAGGGCTTCCACAGCGTCCGTATTCCGGTGACCTGGAGCGGCCACCAGTCCACCACCGCGCCGTACACCATCGACCCGACGTGGATGGCCCGCGTCAAGCAGGTGGTCGATTGGGCGCTCTCGGACGGTCTCTACGTCGTCCTGAACGTCCATCACGACTCGTGGCAGTGGATCGCCAACATGGCCGCCGACCACGACAACGTGCTGGCACGCTTCAACGCGACGTGGACGCAGATCGCGGCCACCTTCAAGGACGAGCCGGACAAGCTGCTGTTCGAGGCCGTCAACGAGCCGCAGTTCTCCAACACGACCGACGCGCAGAGCCAGCAGCTCCTCAACGAGCTGAACACGTCGTTCTTCGACATCGTGCGCCACTCCGGCGGCCGCGACGGCACCCGCCTGCTCGTCCTGTCGATCAGCGGCGGCGACCGGCAGACCGCGCTGGACGGCCTGTCCGCCGAGATGGCCTCGCTGCACGACTCGAACCTGGTCGCCACGGTGCACAACTACGGCTTCTGGCCGTTCACCGTGAACATCGCCGGGTTCGACACCTTCAACGACCAGACGCAGCAGGACCTGCTCGATCTCTATGACCGCATCTACAACACCTTTGTCGCCAAAGGCATCCCGATGTACATGGGCGAGTGGGCCACGTTCAAGTACCCGGGCTACTGCAACTGCAACCCCATCGAGCCGGGCGAGGGCAAGAAGTTCTACGAGATGTTCGAATACGAGGCGCGGATCCATCACGTGACCACCGCGCTGTGGGACACCGGCCTGTTCATCGACCGCAACACGTTCCAGATCCGGATCCCGGACCTGTTCGCGCTGATCCAGGCGGGCTGGACGACGCGCTCGGGCACCGCGGCCTCGGACCAGCTGTTCGTTCCGAAGAACGGCACGATCACGGCGCAGGTGATCAGCCTTAATCTCAACGGCCTGAGCTTCTGCGGCCTGAGCGCGGGCAACTGGACCCTGGTCAAGGGCAAGGACTACACCATCAGCGGCGACAAGGTGACGCTGACCGCTGCCACGGTCACCCGGTTGGTGGGCAGCCGGGCGTATGGCACCGACGCGACGCTGGCCGTGCAGTTCTCCCTGGGAGTGCCGTGGAAGATCAACGTGATCACGTATGGTCCGGTGACTCAGGCGAGCGCGACCGGAGACACCACCAGCGGCCTGGTCATCCCGACGCAGTTCAACGGTGACGTGCTGGCGCAGATGGAGGCCAAGTACGCCGACGGCAGCGCCGCCGGCCCGGCGTCCTGGACGACGTACCAGGAGTTCGAGTACTCCTACGTGCCGAACGCCGCAGGTAACACCATCACCATGACGCCCGACTTCCTCAAGGCGATCAATGACAACGCGCCGGTGACGCTCACCTTCTACTACTGGAGCGGCGCCAAGACGACGTACACCGTCACGAAGTCGGGAACCACGGTCACCGGCTCGACCGCCTGACATCACTCCTGATCTCGGGCGTCCTGATCTGACCTGGACGTCTTGATCGGTTCAGTACGGTGGCCCGGCTCCGTCGATCCAGGAGCCGGGCCACTGTTGTCCGCTTGTGCCCGCTCAGTGCACCGCAGTCCCTTGCTTCGGCACTCGCGCGTGTATCAGGGCTGCTTCAGCAGCACGGCGCGGGTGTAGAGCAGATCGAAGCCGTGGCGTTGCGCGTTCTGCTGTGACTTGGATCCCGGCTGGGTCGTGACGACGGCGAGGTCGCATCCGGCGGCCGCGGCGTCGGCGAGCCGCGTCGTCAGGAGCGCGGATTGCACGCCGTTGCGGCGGTGCGCGGGTACCGTCCCCGCCCCGGTGAGCTGTGCGATGCCCTCGGCGATGCGGAAGCTCGCGCCGCCGGCGAGCCGGCCGAGGCGCAGCGCGACGTAGCGCCGGATTCCCTCGATCTCGGCCGAGTCGCGTTCGGCCCGTTCCAACACGTCGCGCGGGAATTCCTCCATGGGAAGACCCTGCGTGTCAGGGTGCAGCGCTGCTTCTGTCACCAGGTCGATGAAAACGTCGAGCTCGTCGGGGCCGCTGCGCCGCACCTCGATCTGCGGCGGGGCGACCGAATCGGACGTCGCGGTGAGGCGGCGACCGAGCACGTTCTCGAAGGACGTCAGCCGGTAGCCGCGCCCGGTGAGCTGGTCGATCAGTGCCGGGTCCGCCAGGTGAGCCAGCTCGATCTGCGTTGGAGCCTCGCGGTCGGCGAAGGCTGCTTCGATCTCGTCGAGTGCGGCCGGGTCGGGCAGCCCGCCGAAGCCCAGACCGGCGACCTTGTTGTACGGGGAGCCCGCCTCAGCGAAGGCCGCCACACCGCCGGCGACGGCGATGACGAAGCCGGTGTCTCGCGGCTGCCGACGGAGGGCGGCCTCGGTGGCCTCGGCGATCAGCTGGGCTTCGACACGCTCGATGCGCGCGGCCAGATCCGCATCGCAGAACAGCGGCACTCGGCCGACGGCCACGGCCGGCGAGTGGGTCTGTGCGGACTGACGCGACATCAGGGCTCCTTGTGCGATGGCTCCATGCGCCGTCACGCAGGCTAGTCTTGCGCTACTAACCGGTCAAACGAATATGGTGGTTACGATCGCGGAGAGCTAATCGTCCGCGTGGCGGGCGCGCCAGGCTCGGCCCTTGGCGCGGTTTCCGCACTTGCTCATGAAGCACCAGCGCCTTGACCCGTTGCGGGACAGGTCGAGGAACGCCCACCTGCATTCCGGCTCGGCGCAGGCCTTGACCCTTGGCCAGGCACCGGCGGCGCGCGTCGTCACATACGCCCTCGCCACCGCCGCCACGATCCGCTCCGCCGAGTCCTCGGGCTCGGGCGAATTAAAATCCGCTGAGACGTCGGAGCCGTCCAACCGCACCACGAGCGGCACGTGCCTCAACACCTTGTTGGCGCGATCGACGGCGGCGGCATCCGAGGACCCTTGGTTGTTGGCGATGGCCAGTTGCCGCAACCCCTCGCGCACGTCGCGAAGCGGCGCCAGCGCCCCTGTGGAGGGAAGGTGACCCTGCCACCCAAGACGTTCACCCAGCCACGTCCCGGCATCCGGACCTGCGAGGACGTCGCTCTGATCGCCGAGATAGCGCGTGTTGACCAGGTCAACGAGCAGGCGCGTGTCATCCGTGTCCAGGTTCCCCACCATCGAACCACCTTATACCGGACGGCGGTTACACCGCCTTCCCGCTACCGCCTCCCGTTGGCGAGGCGCAGCGCCTCCGGCAGGGCACGTAGTCGCAGCATCGCGGCTGTTCCCAGGAGCGGGCCGACGGCCAGTGGCAGCAGGGCGTATCGCCAGCCCACGAGGGCGGCGGTCAGGGGGACCAGGCGGATGCTCGCGATGGTCAGCGTGAATCCGAGGGCGAGTTGCAGGGCCAGCACGGAACCGGCGAAGCGTGGTTCGGCCAGTTCGGTCACCGCGGCCGAAAACTGGGCGGAGTCGGCGATCACCGAGGCGCCCCAGAGCAGCAGCACGGTCACCAGCACCGGCAGCGGGGTACCGAACGCCAGCGGGCTGGCCAGGCAGCATGCGGCGCTCAGCAGCATCGCGGCGCTGGTGATCGCGGTGCGGCCCAGGCGATCGGCGAGGCGCCCGGCCGCGACCGCGCCCAGCAGGCCGGCCACTCCGATGGCGAGGAAGGCGACCGTCCCGGTCTCGGCCATGCCCGGTCGGTGCGCCTCGCGGGCGGCGGCGAAGAACACTGCCAGCCAGCTCCACAACGCGTAGAGCTCCCACATGTGTCCGAGATAGCCGAGGGTGGCCAGACGCAGCGGCCGACACCGGGCGAGCGCGCGTGCGGCGGCGGTCACGTCCAGGGGCGGCGCGGGGACTGCGGCCGGGCCGTTGCGCACCGTCCACACGGATGCGGCAGCCAGGACGGCCATCGCCGAGGTCATGGCGATCGTCGCCTGCCATGGGACGTTCCCGAGCCCGCGCACCAGATGCGGGCTTCCCGACCCGAGGGTCAGCGCGCCGACCACGACGCCGGTGGCCACGCCGCGTGCGCGTTCGTGGTGCGTCGCGACCAGCCGCACCGCCGGTGCGTAGACTCCGGCAAGCGCGACGCCCACGAGGAAGCGCACCGGCAGGGCGAGTGCGAGCCCCGTGGCCGCCAGCAGCCCCAGGTTCGCCGCCCCGGCCGCGAGCGCCGAGCCCGCGATCAGCAGCCGGGGCTCGATCCGGTCCGGGAGGTTGAGCAGCGCCGCGCCCGCGCTGCCGACGACGAAGCCGATCTGCACCATGATCACCAGCCACGCCGCGCCGGCCGACGTCAGGTGCCAGTCCCGCTCCAGGGCCGGCGCGATCGCGGTCGCGCTGAACCACGACGCATTGGCCAGGACGGCGGCCAGCGCGACGAGCAGAAGGGCGCGGCGTTGCCCGCCGGTTCCCATCTCAGGCTGCTCGCGACTTCGTGTACCGGACGAATCCGACCACGTCGTCGGCGACCAATCGGCCGATCGCGGCGCTGGAGTACACGGCGGTGAGCACGGTGCCGTCCGGCGCGAGCACGAACCCGGTTGACTGGAGATGGCGTAGGTCGTGGTTGACATAGGCGCCGGTCGCGGCGGCGACCGTCTGGGCATCGGCGCTGTGCCCGACCGGGAAGGCGAGCTTGTGCTTCGCGACGAACTCGGCGCTGGTCGCCTCATCGTCCACGGACAGGGCGACGACCTTCACGCCCAGTTCGTCCAGCCTCTGGGCGGCCCGGGCGAAGGACGCGAGCTGGGCGTTGCAGTAGGCGCACCACGAGCCGCGATATATCAGCACGACGCCATGGGAGCCGGTGAGATCGTCCGGGAGCGAGATGACGCCGCCGCCGACGGCGGGCACCGAGAGCGCAGGGAACTGCTGTCCGTTCTGGAGACGTGGCACGGGACTTCCCTCACTGGAGTGGACTGACCGGTCCACCATGCCCAGCTTAAATTGGACTATCAAGTCCAGAACCGCTTACCATCCGGGCATGAGCTCTACGACACGGCCGCGCCTGACCTCGCGCGGCGCGGCGACCCGTGAGCGCATCGTCGCCGGAGCGGCCGCGCTCATCTACGAGCACGGAGTGGCCGGCACCAGCCTCGACGACATCATGGCCGCGACCGGAACCAGCAAGTCGCAGCTCTACCACTACTTCGCCGACAAGGACGCGCTCATCCTCGAGGTGATCCGGTGCCAGCTCGGCCAGATCGTCGCCGGGCAGGAGACCGAGCTGCGGGGCCTGCGCACGTGGGAGGGGCTGCGGCGTTGGCGCGACCATCTGGTCGAGGGCACCCGGGCGACCAACGGCGTCGGCGGGTGTCCGCTCGGCTCGCTGGTCGGCGAGCTCGCCGACCAGTCGGAGTCGGCCCGCGCGGCGCTGGCCGCCTGCTTCGCCGAGTGGGAGGCGTACCTCGTGGCCGGCTTCACCGCGATGCGCGAGGGTGGCCTGATCTCGCCCGAGACGGATCCGGCCGAACTCGCCGTGACGGTGATGACCGCGCTTCAGGGCGGGCTGCTGCTCGCGCAGACGACTAGGGACGCCCGGCCGCTCGAGCTGGCGCTCGACATGGCCATCGCCCACGTGGAGCGCTACCGCGTCGGCTGACCCGAGGGCCGACTACGGCGCGGCTGTCAGTCCGTCTGAAGCCGATCCGTGGGCCAGTCGCGGAACGCCGCGAGCAGCTGCTCGCGTGCCTGCCCGTTCAATGCGTCCTCGGGCAGGCGGCCCAATTCGGTGACGGTGCGGCGGACCTGCTCCAGGTACCGTTCGCAGCCCTCGCATTCGGCCAGGTGCTCGGCGAACCGGTGCGCGGTGGCCGGGTCGAGGGCGTCATCGAGGTATGCGGTGACCAGTTCGACGAACTCGGCGCAGGTCATGCCGACGCCTCCTTGGCGAAACGCTCCTCCAGTGCGGCACGCAGCGCGGCCCGGCCGCGGTGCAGCAGCAGCCGTTGGCCGGCCGGGCTGATATCGAGGATTTCGCACACTTCGTCGCTGTCGTAGCCCTGCACGTCCCGTAGCGTAACCACGATCCGCTGCCGGGCCGGCAGCCGCGCCAGCGCGGCGGCGAGGTACCGGCGGGTCTCCGCGGCGAGCGCCTCGGCCTCCGGTGTGGGCCACGCGTCGGGGTAGCTTCGCCAATGGCCAGGATGCGCCTCGGCGGTTCCCTGGAAACGCGCCGGATCGACGCTCGGCGCGTCGTCCCGCGCCGTCGGGGCGAGGCTGGAGATCGGGACGGTCCGGGCATCGTTGCTGCCGCGCGAGATCGCCCGGTTGACGAGAATCCGATACGCCCACGTACGCAGCGAGGAGCGGTACTCGAAGACGTCGATCCCCCGCAGCACGCCGAGCCACGCCTCCTGCACCACGTCCTGCGCGGCGTGTTCGTCGGCGACGTAGCCGCGCGCAGTACGCAGCATGCCCGGCGACCACGCGTTGAGCAGCGCAGCGAACATGGTCTCGTCGTGTGCACGCAACCTCGCCACGATGACCTCATCGCGGGGGAGATCCACAGCGGGAACTCTAGCCCGCGCATGTGCCGTGGTCGTGGGCATACCGAGCTCGGGAGCCTTACCGAATGCTTACACGCGCCGCCGACGGCGAAACGCGGCCCACGCCGTCGAGGACTGACACGACGCGAGCCCTCGTACGAGAACGAGGGCGAATACGGAATGGGATTCCTGATGCGTCGATTGTTCACATCTGCGGCCCTGGCCGGAGGCGTGGCCTCCGCAGCGTTCGCGTTCACCGCGACACCTGCGCACGCCGACCTGCTCCCTGGTGCCCGGCACGCGGTGTTCGTCCAGACCAACGATCCGACCGGAAACTCGGTACGGGTCTTCGACCGCGCCGACGACGGCACGCTGCACGCCGCGGGTCTGTACAACACCGGCGGCCTCGGCGGCACCGAGGCCGACGCGCCGGTCGATGCCCTGGCGTCGCAGTCCTCGCTGGTCTACGACGCCGACCACCGGCTCCTGCTGGCCGTCAACGCCGGAAGCAACACCGTCACCGTGTTCGCCGTGGCCGGCGACCGGCTGGTGCGCCTCCAGGTGATCGGATCGGGCGGCGCGTTCCCGACCAGCATCGCCGTGCACGGCAGCACGGCGTACGTGCTCAACGCCGGCGGCGACGGCGCGGTGGCCGGATTCCGGCTGACCCCGCTGGGGCTCGTGCCGCTGCCGGGCAGCGTGCGCTCGCTGGGCCTCGGCAACGCCACCCCGCCGGAGTTCATCGACGCCCCCGCCCAGGCCGCGATCAGCCCCGACGGGCGGCATCTGGTGGTGACCACGAAGAGCCACGGCACCATCCTCGCCTTCGCCCTGGACCGCACCGGGCGCATCGCCTCCGGCCCGAAGGCCAGCCCCGCCGCGAACCCGGTGCCGTTCGCCGCCGTGTTCACCCGCGGCGGCGACCTGGTGGTCACCGAGGCGGGCAACTCCTCGCTGACCGACTACCGGTTCGCGGCCGACGGCTCGCTGACCGCGCGCGGCTCGGTCTCGGACGGCCAGTCCGCGCTGTGCTGGGTCCAGCCCGTCGGCGGTTACTTCTACGGCACGAACACCGGATCCGGATCGGTCAGCGCCTTCACCGTCGCCGCCGATGGGAAGGTCGCCCTGGTCAACGCGACCGCCGCCGAGACCGGCGCCGGTCCGATCGACATGGCCGAGTCCGGCGGCTACCTGTACGTGCAGAACTCAGGCGTGGGCACCGTCACCGGCTACCGCGTGAACCCGGACAGCAGCCTGACGCTGGTGACCACCGTGACCGGCCTGCCCGCCTTCAACGGCCACGGCATGGAAGGCATCGCAGCCAGCTGACCCTGGCGGACAAGCCGATTGGGCCGGCCGACCCTGAACGAGGGTCGGCCGGCCCAACGTCATGCCCGGCGCGTCGGATCGCGGATCAAATGGACGCCATCTGACGCTCGAACGCTGACGGGTCCTCGCGCCATGCCTGGTATCCGGCTCGAGACATCGCGTCGGGGAAGATGTCCGCCTCGTTCGCCGCGAGCGCGTCGAGGATGGCGCTCGCCACGTCGGCCGGGCCGGCCTTCGGCATCTCCAGACCGCGGGTCATATCCGTGTCCACCGCGCCCGGGAAGACGCCGTGCACGCTGATGTTCCGGTCACGCAGTTGGGCGCGCAGTGCCTGGGTCGCCGACGCCGCCGCCGCTTTGGACGCGCTGTATCCGCCCATGGCCGGCACCGGGCCGAAGACGACCAGGCTGAGGACGTTGACCAGGGCGCCGCCGCCGTTGCGCTCGATGACGGGGACGAACGCCCGGGTCATCGACAGCGTGCCGAAGAAGTTGGTGCGCAGGTCCGACTCGATCGCGGCCGGGTCGCCGGTGAGCGGGTCGGCGAGGGTGAGCGAGCCGGCGTTGTTGATCAGCAGCGTCGCGTCGGAGGCGAGCCCGGCCGCCTGCGCGATCTGCTCGGGGTCGGTCAGATCGACCCGCAGCGGTCGGACCCGGCCGTCGCGTTCGGCCAGATCCTTGACGCTCTCAGGTCGGCGGGCCGCCGCGTATACCGTCGCGGCGCCGCGAGCCAGCAATGCCTCGACGAGCGCGCGGCCGATCCCGCGGTTCGCGCCGGTGACTACCGCTGCACTGCCGTTGACATCCATGCCAGTCTCCTCGGAACACGATGTGGGGTGCTGCTGTGCTCCACTCTCACGTCGCCGCGGATCGCGGCCCAGTACTCTGCGCGACCCTGGTCATGCGCATCCTGGGTCTGCCAGAACCAGGTTGGCACCGGCCCCGCGCGAGATACTGGGGCCATGGATCGCCGCAGCGAGCTGACCGAGTTTCTGCGCTCCCGCCGGGCCCGGATCACCCCGGAGGCCGCCGGCGTGGGTCCGTACCACGGACGGCGCCGGGTCAGCGGGCTGCGGCGCGAAGAGGTGGCGCAGCTGGCCGGCGTCAGCGTGGACTACTACGTCCGTCTGGAGCAGGGCCGCACCGCCAACGTCTCCGAGGCGGTGGTCGATGCGGTGGCCCGCGTCCTGCGCCTGGACGAGGAGGAACGCACCCACCTGCACCGGCTGGCACGACCCGCCCGAGCGCCGCGTCGGTCCACCGCTGCGCAGCGGGTGCGACCCCAGGTACGCCACCTGCTGGACGCGATGACAGATGCCGTCGCGTTCGTGGTGGGCCGCCGCACCGACGTGCTCGCCTGGAACCACCTCGGCGCCGCGCTGATCGCCGACTTCGACGCACTACCCGCCCGACAGCGCAACTTCGCCCGCCTGTTGTTCGGCGACGAGGACGGAGCGCAGGCGGTGTTCGTGGACTGGCCGGCCAAGGCGCGTGACCTGGTCGCGTTCCTGCGCGTCGATGCCGGGCGCCACCCCGACGACCCGGCGCTGGCCGAACTGGTCGGCGACCTGTCCGTACGCAGCGATCTGTTCCGGCGGCTGTGGGCGCAGCATCCCGTGCAGGGCAAGGGCCACGCGAGCGTCAAGCTGCGCCACCCGATGGTCGGCGTGATGGACCTGTCCTACGAAGCCCTAAGCCTTCCGGGTGACCCCGACCAGATGATCGTCACCTACAGCGCGGCCGCCGACTCGCAGGCGGCCATGGAACTGCGGCTGTTGGCGTCCCTGTACGCGCACGGCCGCACGGACAACGCCGCAAGCCCTCGGCCGATATGACACCGGTGACACAGATGACTGAATCCACCTGGCTGGTCGAGGGCTTCGAGAGGAGCCGGACCCGCCTGCGGGCGGTGGCCTACCGGATGCTCGGCTCGCTCGCCGAGGCCGACGACGCCGTTCAGGACGCCTGGCTGCGCGTGAGCCGCGCCGACACCAGTGAAATCGGCAACCTGGACGCCTGGCTCACCACGATCACCGTCCGGGTGTGCCTGAACGTGCTGCGCTCGCGCAATACGCGGCGAGAGGACTTCTTCGGCGTGCACGTGCCCGACCCGATCATCAGCCACCCGGCAGGAGCCAGTCCCGAGGACGCGGCGCTGCTGGCGGACTCGGTCGGGCTCGCGCTCCAGGTCGTGCTCGGGACGCTGGCCCCCGCCGAGCGGCTGGCCTTCGTGCTGCACGACATGTTCGACCTGCCCTTCGAGCAGATCGCCCCCATGGTGGACCGCTCCCCGGCGATGGCCAGGCAGCTGGCCAGCCGAGCCAGGCGCCGGGTGCGCGGGAACGGGGTCCCGGTGCCCGATCCGGATCCGGCCAGGCAGCGAGAGGCCGTCAACGCCTTCTTCGCGGCGGCGCGCAGCGGCGACCTCGATGCGCTCGTGGCGGTCCTCGATCCCGACGTCGTGCTGCGGGCCGACGAGGGGACGGCGCGCCCGGAGGCCTCCGTGGTGGTCCACGGCGCGACGGCGGTCGCCCGCCGGGCGGTCCTGTTCGAGCGGCCCGCCGCGCTGGTGCGTCCGGCGCTGGTCAACGGGGCCGCGGGCGTGGTCGTGACCGTGGACGGGCGTGCGGTCTCGGTCATGGGATTCACCGTCTCGGGCGGTCTGATCGTGCGTATCGACGTGATGGCCGACCCGGAGCGCCTGGCCCGGCTGGACTTGACCGTCCTCGACTGATCAGCCGCCAAGGCGCCGCCAAGTCGGCGCCAACTCGCCGAGAAGTCCCGGCCAAGTCGCAGCGTGGATGCTGATACTGATGTACGCGGCTGTGGCAGGGGCCGAAGGATCGGCTGGTGCCTAGGCCGCCGAGGCTAGTGCGGCCATGACGAAGGCGCGGCGGGTCGGGCGATCCGTCGGCTCCGCGAGCTCACCTATCGAGGAGAAGGATCAATGACGCCGGACGCTGCGCTTGCGCGGATGCGTGAGTACATGGTGGGGCCGACGCGGTTTATGAATCTGCTCTCGTGTTTCGAGTTGGGGATTGTTGACGCGTTGCGGGAGCGGCCGGGTTTGTCGGCGGCTGAGCTTGGTGCGG
>JBKOWZ010000309.1:0-6072 GCA_046724665.1 Actinomycetota bacterium | reverse complement strand
CCCCAGAACTCGTCGCCCGGGCCAGGGAAGCCGAACGGTCCCGGCACCGGACCGAAGCCGCCGCGGCCCCTGCCGCGGTGTTCGTGCGGTTCCTTGTGGTGCTCGCCGTGCTCCCAGCGGGCCCGGCGCTGCTCGAAGCCGCCCTGGTCAACGCGGTCGCGCTGGTCACGGCCGCGCCGCCGGCGCGAGGGGTCGTCCTTGGGGAAGGTAGCGAAAGTCATCGTCATCTCCTCGGTAGTTCTTGCTAGTCGTCGCTAGTTCTCAACTATCGGGCGTCTTACCCGATGCGTTAACGATATATCGCTAACTATCGCGATGCAAGTGTGGAGTGACGGCGTCATGAAGGGCGGTCGGCTTCGCGCCGCGGTGACTTCAAGCTCCGCGCCCGACTACCCTGGATTGGTGATCACGCAGGAGTCCCCGCCTCAGGTCGTGGCGCACATACGCACGTTCCATCCGCGCCGCGGCCGGATCGGCGTGACCCGCGCGGACGCCCTCGCGCGCCTGTGGCCCCGATACGGCTACGACATCGGCGGCGACAGCGGCACCACGAGCGACGCCAAGGGAAGCGAGGGTTTCGACCCGGTCGCGCTCTTCGGCCGTGAGGCCCCACTCGTGCTGGAGATCGGCTGCGGGATGGGGGAGGCAGCCGCGCAGATGGCCGCCGCCGACCCGGGCCGCGACTACCTCGCCGTGGACGTGCACACTCCTGGGCTCGCCAATCTGCTGGCGCTGGCCGAGCGGGACGGGCTCGGCAACGTGCGGGCCGCCCGCGGCGACGCGGTCGAGCTGCTCAGGGACCTGCTCAAGCCCGGCTCGCTCGACGCGGTGCACATCTTCTTCCCCGATCCCTGGCCCAAGGCCAAGCACCACAAGCGCCGCATCGTGCGGCCCGACGTCGTGGCGCTGATATCCGAGCGGCTCGCGCCGGGCGGGCTCCTGCACTGCGCGACCGACTGGGCGCCGTACGCCGAGCAGATGCTGGACGTGCTGAGCGCCGAGCCGAGCCTGCGCAACCTGCACGACGGCTACGCGCCGCGCCCCGCGTCGCGGCCGGTGACCAAGTTCGAGCGCCGGGCGCTGGCCGCCGGGCGCGAGATATTCGACCTTATGTTCGCGAGGGCGTAGCCGCTGGTCAGCGGCCGATTGAGGGTAGGCGTGCCGACGCCGTACCACCGGCACCGGCACCGGCCGCCGACGGACCGGTTCCGTCGGCCGACAACTCGCACCACACGTCCTTGCCGCCGTGCGGATCGAGCGTCACGCCCCAGGACCGCGCCACCTTCGACACCAGGTCCAGCCCGACCCCGCCGATCGTGCGCCGGTCCGGCGGCACGATCGCGGGCACCCCGTCGCCGTCGTCGTGCACGCGCACCCACAGCCGGTCCGTGCCGAGCCGCACCTCCACCTCGATCATGGTGCCGGAGTGCAGGACCGCGTTGCTCACCAACTCGCTGACCACCAGCTGGCCGAGCTCGCAGTACCTCTCGCTGTGCCAGTCCGCGCAGGCTTCGGCGACGAACTCGCGGGCCTGGCGCGGTGCGGTGATCTCCGGCGGCAGGCGCAACTGGCGCCTCCTCGGGATCTTTGACACCGTTCGCTCCAAGCCGCCTCACCTCTCGCGTCTTCCCTGCTGCCCGTCATGTGTGGGGCGCAAACGGGGGCGGTGACCGGCGGTGCCCAGGCACAGCGTGTTGCAGGCCGCCTCTGCTCGGCTCAGGTGCGCAGGCGATTGATCACGAGTCGGCGGATGGAGCGGCCCACCTCGGTCGGGACCGTCAGACACGCTCCAGCGACCGCGCCGGCGGATCCCGCCGCTCGCCGTTCTCGCCGCCCGCTTCGTACTCGCCGCGCAGGAACGCGGCGCGGCAGGCACTGCGCGAGACCTTGCCGCTCGCCGTGCGCGGCACGCTGCCGGGCGGCACCAGCACCAGCCGCTCGAGCCGCAGCCCGTGCGCGGCCGAGATCCGTGCGCGGGCGGTGCGGTCCGCCTCGTCGCGCATCGCCGCGTCTGGTCGCAGGTCCCTGCGGTGCTCGGCGACCGCGACGACCAGTTCGCCTTCCTCGCCCGGCACGGCGAACACCGCCACGTACCCCTTGCGCACGCAGTCCAGCGCCTCTTGCAGGCACTGCTCGACGTCCTGCGGGTAGTGGTTGCGGCCGTCGGCGATAATCAGATCCTTGATGCGCCCGGTCACCAGCAGGCGGCCCTGGTGAATCGCGCCGAGGTCCCCGGTACGCAGCCACGGCTGCTCGCCGGTGTCGGCGAGCCGTGCGCCGAAGGTCTCAGCGCTCTGCTCCGGCCGCTTCCAGTAGCCCAGGCCGACATTGCGCCCGCGGACCAGGATCTCGCCGATCATGTCGTCCGTGAGCAGCGCGCCGCTCGCCGGATCGACGATCCGCACCTCTTGGCCGGCCGGGACTCCACAGCTGACCAGCGACGTGAACGCGCCATCGCGGTCAGGCTCCCGGTCGGCTTCCTGATCAACCTCGGCCGGTGCCGCCGTGATGTGGCCACCGGCCAACGCGTCGCGACGGCAGACGACCTCGCGCGGAGCGTCGCCGGGCCCGTCCGTCGTCACGAACACCGTCGCCTCGGCCAGGCCGTACGACGGGCACAGTGACTCGAGACGCAGCCCGGTCCCGGCAAAGGCCTGGTGGAATCGGCGTACGGTGTCGATCTGTACCGGCTCGCTGCCGTTGACCAGTGCTCGTACCCGGTCGAGGCGCAGGTCGGCCAGCTGCCCGGGATCCGTCCTCGCGACGCAGTAGTCGTATGCGAAGTTCGGCGCCGCTGAGAGCGCTCCCGGGTGCTGGCCGAGCAGCCGCAGCCAGCGCTCCGGCCGCTCGAGGAACGCCGCCGGATCCATCAGCACCGACGGGAATCCGGCCGTGAGCGGCATAACGATGCTCAGTGCCAGCCCCATGTCGTGGAACAGCGGCAGCCAGCCGACCGACGTCGTCGGACCGTCCGCCATGCCGAAGGCCTCGAACGCTTGCAGCGCGTTGGCGACCATGTTGCGGTGACTGATCATCACTCCGGCCGGAGTGCGCGTGGAACCCGACGTGTACTGGAGGTAAGCGATCTCGTCCGGGTCGGTGTCCGCGGATACGGAGTTCGACGGCAGCGCCAGCGGCATCGTCACCGCGTCCGGATCCGACTGCTCGAGGCCCTCGCGTCCGTCGATCGTCACGAGTCGCACACGGGACAACTGCGCCGCCGACTCGGACGCCTGAGCGGCCCGCGCGCCCTGCGGCGTCACGAGTGCGCAGGCGGGTTCACAGTCTTCGAGCACTGCCGCGATCCGGCCTTCGTGCCCCGGCAGGTCGGGGGAGAACAGCGGCACGGCCACCACGCGTGCCATGAGGCAGCCGAGGAACGCCGCCACGTAATCCGTACCCTGCGGCAGCAGCAACGCCGCCCGGTCGCCCGGCCGCGCCGCCTCGGACACGCGCGCCGCCGTCGCCGCGGCCTGCGACCACAACTGGCTCCACGTCAGACTGCGGTGGCGTCCGACCGAGTCGTGCTCGGGAAAGTCGACAAAAGTCAGTGCCCTCTGGTGCGCACGCTCGACGGCCCAGTGCCGCAACCGGTCGGTGAGCGGCCATGCGTCGCTGGACGGGGACGGCGCGAAGTCACTGCGCATGTGCGCTCCCAGGGGATAGCAAGAAGATGATCTATGTAGACAGACCAACACCTGCCCGGCGGTCGCGCACCCTGGTTGGCTGAACGGGTGACGCCTCATACGCCCATACGTGCTGAGAATCGCCCGTACGCACCTGCGGTTCAGCCCAGCCGCACCGGCAGATACTCGTAGCCGCGCATGAAGAAGTAGCGCCGCCCGCGCGGCTCACCCGCCAGCTCGATCGTGGGGAAGCGCTCGAGCAGGCGCGGGAAGGCGAGTTCGAGCTCCATCCGGCCGAGCGTGGCGCCGAGGCAGTAGTGCGGCCCGGCGCTGAACGCCAGATGGCGGTTGTCGGCCCGGCCGGGGTCGAAGGCGTCGGGATCGGCGAACTGGCGTGGATCGCGGTTGGCCGCGCCGGTCAGCACGACGACGGCCTCCCCCTTGCGCACGGGCACGCCATCGACCTCGGTGTCCTCGGCCGCGTAGATCGTCTTGAACTGCACCGGCGGCTCGTAGCGCAGCATCTCCTCCACGTACGCGGGGCTCAGCGACGGATCGGCACGCAGCGCCGCGAGGGCGTCGGGGTGGTCGAGCAGGAGAGTCAGGCCGCTGCCGAGCACGCTCGCGGTGGTGCGGAAGCCGGCGTTGAACACGACGATCAGGTTGGCCACCAGCTCGAAGTCGTCGAGCTCGCCCGGATGCTGCGCCTGTGTCTGCGCGAGCGAGGAGACCAGGTCGCCGCGCGGGTCCGCTCGCCGCGCCGCGAGCAGGTCGGTGAAGTAGCCGATCAGCTCGCGCGCGGCGCCGTCCGCGGCGACCAGCACCCGGTACCGGCGCTCGAAGAGCTCGAGCACCGCGTCGAAGGTGCGTGCCCGGGGCGGCAGCCACGCCCGGTCGTCGCCCGGTACCCCGACCACCTCGCCGATGACGTCCGCCGGAAGCGGCACCGCGAACTCGGCGACGAAATCGACCGGGGCGCCGTCCGCGGCCGCCGCGGTCGCCGCCAGCCGGTCGAGGGCGCGGTCGGTGGCCTGGTCGATCGACGGCTGCATCGCCGCCACCCGGCGGGCGCTGAACATCTGGCCGAACAGGCGGCGCAGCCGCGCCAGGTCGTCACCGCCGGCGTTGAACATCGAGGTTTGCAGCGCCTGGAGCACGGGGTGGTCGCGCCAGCGCGTCCCGGCGCGGTCCGCGGTCTCGGCTTCGAGCACGACGAAGGCGGGGTCGCGCAGCACACGATCGACGGCCTGGTGCCCGAAGACGGCGGCGGCGTACTTGTCCTGCGGGCTGAGGCGTACGGCCTGCCCGCGTTCATGAAGCCTGGCGTAGAAGGGGTACGGATCGTGGCGTAGTTCCTCGTCGAGCAGATCCCGCAGCGACACGGTGTCCTTTGAAGGCGCAGCGTTCCTTGAAGACACGCTGTTCGATGATGCTGCGCTCGTGGTACTCATGACCCCTCCAGCCTGGCGCCTAGGCACCGGATGGTCTGCGCGGCGGCGATCGCCTGTCCGCGCGCGTTGGTGTGCAGGCCGTCGGCGCTGACCGTGCGGGGGTCGGCGGCGGCCGGATGAGCGGCCAGATCGACGTGGACCGTCCCGAGCGCGGCGGCGAGGGCCGCCGTGCGGCGGGCCAGCGTCGCCATCCGCTCGGCAGGCGGCGGTGTCAGCCAGATCGGCAGATTCGGGAAGCTGGGCCAGATGAACAGCGACACGGTGACCGTGAGCGCGCCGGCCTGTTGCAGCGCTTGGACGATCGCGGCGTACTCGCGGTCCACGGCGTCGGCGCGCGACTCGTAGCCGGGGCGCAGCGCGTCGTTGGCCCCGCAGACGACGAGGGCCAGGTCGGGCTCGAAGGCGAGCGCGGGGTCCAGCTGGCGGGCGCGCACCTCGCGTACCCGCAGGCCGCGCACGCCCAGGTTGAGGTACGCCAGGCCGGGCCGCGCCTCCGCCAGCTCGGCCGCGACCCGGTCGGCCAGCGGCAGCCGGTGGTAGCCGGGTACCGGGTCGCCGACCCCCTCCGCGATGCTGTCGCCGAGCACAACGAACCGCCGCCACGGGTGCCCGGCCAGCAGCGCCGCCGCCTCCCCGGGGCGCAGGCAGTACGGGTCGGCGGCCTCGGCGGTACGCGGGTAGTCCGCCTCGGCCGTTCGCGTGCCGTCGTCCGTGATCACGAGCCGGTCGTGTCTCCCGCGCGCCCGGCGGTTGTCGCGCGGACGGCGAGGCTATACGTTCTCGAATATGAAGCGCTGCGGTCGGCCGGAGGAGAGCCGGGGTGGCTGACGGTGCGCACGAGGTCCGGGTCTGGCTGATCCGGGACGACCTGCCGCCGGGCGCGCCGCTCGAAGAGTTCGTGTCCGTGCTCGATGACGCGGAGCGCGGCCGCGCCGACAAGCTCCGGTACGAGGCGGACCGCCGCCGCTTCGTCGCCGCGCACGCCGCGCAGCGCC
>JBKOWZ010000087.1:0-9193 GCA_046724665.1 Actinomycetota bacterium | reverse complement strand
CGGCATACGAGATAGAACCGCGGGTCTCGTGGGCTCGGAGATGTGTATAAGAGACAGGTCCATCCCACTGCCCCCATCCCTGACACCTCCACCTCTCTCGACCCTCCCGCCCCTCTCACCTCTCCTGCCACCTCCGACATCTCCCTAGATAACAGGCCCAACGACCGTCAGGTCGCCCCTTTCGCCACCCCCACCGTTCCCGGTGCCACCTCTGCCGTTCCCGGTGCCGCAGTTCCCACTCCCACCCGCGCCGCCGTCCCGGCCCCCGGCGTGATCACTCCCGACATCGCCGCTATCCTCCGCTTCGCCGCCCTCGAGGTGGTCCCACGGTTGCGCCGGACCACCGACGAGATCGGGAACGTCCTGCGCGCGCTCGACGGCCGTTACGTCCCGGCCGGGCCGTCCGGCTCGCCGACGCGCGGGCTGGTCAGCGTGCTGCCGACCGGCCGCAACTTCTACTCCGTGGACCCGAAGGCGATCCCGTCGCGCAACGCCTACGACGTCGGCCGTGCCCTCGCCGAGTCGCTGCTCGCGCGGCACTTGGCCGACACCGGCGACTACCCGCGGTCCGTGGGCATCACCGTGTGGGGCACCAGCGCCATGCGCACCCAGGGCGACGACATCGCCGAAATCCTCGCGCTGCTGGGCGTCGAGCCGGTCTGGGACGACGCGTCGCGCCGCGTCACCGGCTTCCAGATCATCCCGGCCGACCGCCTCGGCCGGCCGCGCGTGGACGTGACCGTGCGCATCTCAGGCTTCTTCCGCGACGCGTTCCCGCACGTCGTCTCCCTCGTGGACGACGCGATCCGAGCCGTCGCAGAACTCGACGAACCAGCGGAGGTCAACTATCTCAGGGCCCACACCGACGCCGACCATGCCGTCCACGGCGACCGTCGCCGCGCCACGACACGCATCTTCGGCTCAAAGCCCGGAGCGTACGGCGCCGGCCTGCTCCCGCTGATCGACGCGCGCAACTGGAACAGCGACGCCGACCTCGCCGAGGTCTTCGCCGTGTGGGGCGGCTACGCCTACGGCCGCGGACTCGACGGCCGCGAGGCGCGCGCCGACATGGACGCCGCGTTCCGCCGCATCGAGGCCGCCGCGAAGAACCAGGACACCCGCGAGCACGACATCGTCGATTCGGACGACTACTTCCAGTACCACGGCGGCATGGTCGCCTACGTCCGCGCGCTGACCGGAACGTCGCCGGCGGCTTACGTCGGCGACTCGGCCGTGCCCGACACGGTCAAGACCCGCACCCTCGCCGAGGAAACCCACCGCGTCTTCCGCTCCCGCGTGGTCAACCCCAAGTGGATCGCGGCGATGCAGCGCCACGGCTACAAGGGAGCATTCGAACTGGCCGCGACGGTCGATTACCTGTTCGGCTACGACGCGACGGCGGGCGTCGTGGACGACTGGATGTACGAGAAACTCGCCGCCGCCTACGTCTTCGACGAGACCAACGCCGAGTTCATGCGCCGCTCAAACCCCTGGGCCCTGCGCGGCATCGCCGAGCGCCTCCTCGAGGCGGCCGACCGCAAGCTCTGGTCCGAGCCCGAGGCCGACACCCTGGACCGCCTGCGCGAGGTCTACCTGGAACTCGAGGGCGACCTGGAGGGCGAGTGATCCAATGACGCAATCACGCGACCTTCACCTGATCTGATGAAGTCTCGAACGGCTCAGCTGTCGCGGCGCTGAGTCTGTCAGACATGCGCTGCATGCTGCATTGCATGATCGAATCACGAGTTTTCACCGCGACTGTTCAACCGGCAGCGAATGGGGACGGTGGCGAAGCATGGCTCGTCACCGTTCCGAATATCGGCGAATCCACGGTGAATAACACCCTCGAGCTCGAGGATGCGGCACGCTGGCTGGTCAGCGAGCACGTCGGCGCCGAAACCTGGGCGGCGCGCGATGCCATCGGGGTCCAGCTCGTCGATGTGACCGGTCGGCGTCTGTTTACTTTCCCGCTGATCGCTTGCCCGGTTGGGGGTCCAAAGGACGCAGAGGCAGATGAATACGCTGAGTTGGCCGTCAACCCTCCCAGCGGGTGCCAGTGGGGCAAGGGTTGGGGCTACCCCGCGCTGGTCTGCCTACGGCCGGGTGCGACATTGCTCGACGCGATCAGCGGGCTTGTCGCTGAATTGCGTCAGCGTGGGTTCGGGAGCGACTTCTGTGATGTGGGGTGGGAGAGGCTCTACGAGTGGTACGGCGACACCGGGATGCGCACGAGGCTGATCGCTCAGTTCCTTCTCATGGCCGTGAACCGTGCGGAGAGTATCGGCCTACCTCCCGAGGAGGTCATTGCGTTCATGCGCGGGGCGTATGGCATGCTCTAGGCGACGGTCATGGAGGAATCCGGTGCCGGTTGGTCGCGTGCTGCGGTGACGAGGTGAGGTGGCGGCGCGCGTATCGGCCCAGTCCGGAGCGGTCCCGCCACTGTGGGCGAAGCCGCGCGTCGTAGGCCATCTGGGCTGGTTCACCCGGCTCGGTGCGGTCGGCCGGCGCGCGCGTCTCGCGAGTCAGGAACTCCCGGCCGTCCGTTGTTACCTGTTCGATCGGGCGTGGGTTCCCGCGAGAAGGAGGCACCTCACTGTGGCCGTAGCCGCACCGACCGCGGCGGTTTCCGGTTCCGCTCACGCGGCGGATCCGCACTTCCCGTTCTCCGCCGTACTCGGCCAGGATGACCTGCGGCTCGCGCTGATCCTCAACGCAATCCATCCCGGCGTGGGCGGGGTGCTCGCCCGCGGGGAGAAGGGCACCGCCAAGTCCACCCTCGTCCGCGCACTGGCCGCCGTGCTGCCGTGGGTCGCGGCGGTTGCCGGGTGCCGCTTCGCCTGCGATCCGGCCGCCCCCGACCCGGGCTGCCCGGACGGCCCGCATCCACCGGCGCCGGACACGCGGGCGGACGTGCGGCGCGCGCGGTTGGTCGAGTTGCCGGTGGGCGCCTCGGAGGATCGTCTGACCGGCTCGCTCGATTTGGAGCGTGCGCTCACCCGTGGGGTCGCCGCGTTCCAGCCTGGGCTGCTGGCCGCGGCGCACCGCGGAATGCTCTACGTAGACGAAGTCAACCTGTTGCCGGACCACTTGGTCGATGTGCTGCTGGACGCCGCCGCGATGGGTGTCGCGCACGTCGAGCGGGACGGGGTGTCGGTGCGGCACGCGGCGCGCTTCATCCTGGTCGGCACGATGAACCCGGAAGAGGGCGAACTGCGCCCGCAGCTGCTCGACCGGTTCGGGCTCACCGTCGAGGTCGCCGCGAGCCGCGATCCCAAGCAGCGCGCCGAGGTCGTGCGCCGCAGGCTCGCGTACGAAGCCGACCCGGCCGCGTTCGCTGCCAAGTGGGCTGCTGCGGACCAAGCGGTGGGGGAGCGGATCGCCGCGGCGCGCGCGGCGCTTGGATCGGTGCTGCTGCCCGACGCGGAACTGGAGCGGATCGCGCGAGTGTGCGCGGCATTCGAAGTGGACGGCATGCGCGCCGATCTGGTCACCGCGCGCGCGGCCGTGGCACTGGCGGCGTGGCGCGCGCTGCCCGCCGTAACGGCGGCCGAGGTGCGTGACGCCGCGCGGCTCGCGTTACCGCATCGGCGGCGGCGTAACCCCTTTGACGCGCCGGGGCTCGACGAGAGCAAACTCGACGAGTCGCTCGCTGATCAGGCGGATGCGGGTGAGCAGCCTGGGCAGGGTGAGGATGGCGATCAGGGGCCGGACGACGGTGGTCCGGATGGCGGGCCGAACGGTGGCGGGCAGGAAATTAACAGGCCCATCGAAGGTGGAGACGGGTCGGCGGCGACGGCACATGATGGCTCGAGTCATGAAGGCTCGAGTCATGAGGCATCGGGGCGCGAGGGATCGAGGGACGAGGGGGCGAGTCGTGAGGGATCGAGGGGGGATTTCAAGCCTCGGGCGTCCAATGCGGGGGAGAAATCTGCGGATGAGCAGCCGCAGGGGCGGGCACGAGTAGGTGGCACGCAGGCCGCCGTCGCGGCGGGTGAGCCCTATCGCACGAAGCTCTATGCCGTTCCCGGCGTCGGCAAGGGTGTGCCCGGACGCAGGTCCGCCGGACGGTCGCTCGGGCGCGGGCGCACCGTCGGCGCTGAGGTGCCCCAGGTTGGCCAGTCCGGCGGCGCGACGTCGCTGCACGTCCCGGCGACGGTACGCGCCGCCGCCGCGCATCAGACCGAACGTGGACGCGTTACCGGCCCGCTGCTGCTACGCAGCGAGGACCTGCGTACGCCGATTCGGCGCGATCGTGAGGGCAACCTCGTGCTCTTCGTCGTCGATGCCTCCGGCTCCATGGCCGCACGCGCACGCATGGCGGCCGTGAAGGGGGCCGTGCTCTCGCTACTGCTTGACGCGTATCAGCGCCGCGACAAGGTGGGCATGGTCACGTTCCGTGGCGATGGCGCCGAGGTCGCGCTGCCGCCGACCGGCTCGGTCGAGGCCGCGGCCGCACGGTTGAGCGCGCTGCCTACCGGGGGTCGCACACCGCTGGCCGCCGGGCTTACCGCAGCCGCCGACGTCCTACGCCGCGAACGGCTGCGTGATCCGCGTCGGCGTCCGCTGCTCGTTGTCGTCACGGACGGCCGCGCGACGGGTGCACGTGGATCTACGGTGCGCGCCGTTCAGGCCGAGGTGCACCGGATCGCCGGGCACTTCGCTCTTGCTGGTGTCGCGTCGATCGTCGTGGACTGTGAGGCCGGACCGATACGGCTCGGCCTGGCCGCCGAGTTGGCCGTCGCGCTCGACGGTCAGTACGTGCCGATGACCGAGCTCGCGGCGACCGTGCGCTCGACCCTCGGCCCGGTGTGGCAACCGCATGATGCGCACAATTCACTGCGAAGGGCGGCATGACGTGCCTCAAGGACAGCCGCTTTACGTACCCGACGATGGCTTGACCACGCGTCAGCGGCGCAATCAGCCGCTGCTGATCGTGCACACCGGGCACGGCAAGGGCAAGACCACCGCCGCCTTCGGGCTGGCCCTGCGCGCGTGGAACGCCGGCTGGCCGATCGGGGTCTTCCAGTTCGTCAAGTCCGCCAAGTGGAAGATCGGCGAGGAGCCGGTGTTCCGGACCCTCGGCGCGCTGCACGAGCAGACCGGCCAGGGCGCGCCGGTCGCCTGGCACAAGATGGGCGAGGGCTGGTCCTGGATCCAGGCAGACCTGCATTCGGACCCTGGGATGCAGGCGGAGAACGCGCGCGCCGGGTGGGAGCGGATCAAGCAGGACCTCGCCGCGCAGACGTACCGGCTCTACCTGCTCGACGAGTTCACGTACCCGCTCAAGTGGGGCTGGATCGACGTCAAGGAAGTCGTCGAGGTGCTCGCCGACCGCCCCGGCAGCCAGCACGTGGTCATCACCGGCCGCGACGCCGCCCCCGAACTGCTCGACGCCGCCGACCTGGTCACCGAGATGACCAAGGTCAAGCACCCGATGGACGTCGGGCAGAAGGGCCAGCGGGGGATCGAGTGGTGACCAGTACCGGGACCGGGAGCTCCATCCCGCGCGTCGTGATCGCCGCGCCCGCGTCGGGCCACGGCAAGACGACCGTCGCCACCGGCCTGATCGCCGCGTTCACGCGCGCCGGGCGCCGGGTCGCGCCGTTCAAGGTCGGGCCGGACTACATCGACCCCGGTTACCACGCCCTGGCCGCCTCCGGCCCGCACACCGCCGCGACAGCCGGCCGCAACCTCGACCCCTTCCTCGTCGGCGAGGAGCGGGTGCGCGACCTGTTCGCGCACGGGACGCGCGGCGCCGAGCTGGCCGTGGTCGAGGGCGTCATGGGCCTGTACGACGGGGCCGTCGGGCGCGGCGACTTCGCTTCCACCGCGCACGTCGCCCGCCTCATCGGCGCGCCGGTCGTCCTCGTCGTGGACGCCACCGCGCAGGGCCGCTCCGTCGCGGCGCTCGTGCACGGCTTCCGCTCCTTCGACCCGACGCTGCGCCTGGCCGGGGTGATCCTCAACCAGGTCGGCTCCGAGCGGCACCGCACGATCCTCACCGAGGCGCTCGACGGCATCGGCGTGCCGGTGCTCGGCAGCCTGCACCGCAGCGACGCCGTCGCCGCGCCCTCGCGCCACCTCGGCCTGGTCCCGGTCGCCGAGCGCGCACCCGAATCCACCGCCGTCGTGGACGCCCTCGCCGACCTGGTCGCGCGGTCCATCGACGTGGGCGCCGTCGAACGCATCGCGCGCGGCGCCGCGCCGCTCGCACCGCGCGACTGGAGCCCGCAGCGGGCGATCGGCGAAGTCGCCACCGGCGGCAGCGCGCCGGTCGTCGCGATCGCGTCGGGCGCCGCGTTCACCTTCTCCTACGCCGAACACGCCGAGCTGCTCGCGGCGGCCGGGGCGCAGGTCGCGCCGTTCGACCCCTTGCGCGACGAGAAGCTGCCCGACGGAACCAGGGCCCTGGTCATCGGCGGCGGCTTCCCCGAGATCTACGCGCCGGAGCTGTCCGCGAACCGGTCGCTGCGCGAGGCAGTGCGCAACCTCGCACGCGACGGCGGCACGATCGCGGCCGAGTGCGCGGGCCTGCTCTACCTGGCCGAATCGCTCGACGGCGCGGCGATGTGCGGCCTGCTGCCGGCCGTGGCCGAGATGACCACGCAGCTGACCCTCGGCTACCGGGAAGCGGTCGCGCCGATGGACAGCGTGCTGTGCGACGCCGGGACGCGCGTCGCGGGGCACGAATTCCACCGCACCGCGATCCGTCCGGCCGCCAGCCGGTCGGCCGCGTGGCTGTGGGCGTCCGAGGCGCATCCCGGCCAGGGGACCGCGGAGGGCTTCGTCGAGGGCCGCATCCACGCCTCGTACCTGCACCTGCACTGGGCCGGCACGCCGTCGATCCCGCGCCGGATCGTGGAGGCGGCCGCGTGGACGCCGTAGGCATCGACCCGGCGATCACGTCCGCGGTCGCCGAGGCGGCGGCGCCGGACTGGCGGCTGACCGGCGTCGGCGTCGGCCCCGGCGACCCCGAGCTGCTGACGCTCAAGGCCGTGCGGGTGCTGCGCGAAGCCGACGCCGTATTCGTACCGACTACTGCGCCGGACAAGCCGTCGCGCGCGGAGCGGATCGTGCGCGAGTCCGTGGGCGTGGACGTGCGCCGCCTCGTCTTCGCCCTCGATGACACCGGCGGACTGACCGAGGCACGCACCGCCGCCTGGGATGAGGCCGCGAGAACGGTGCTGGAGGCGTTCGGCTCGAGTCTCGGCGCCCGGCATATCGCGTTCGCGACACTCGGCGACCCCAACGTCTACTCGACCTTCGCCTACCTCGCGCGCACCGTCGCCGATGCCGAGCCGCGCGTGCGCGTGCAGACCGTGCCGGGCATCACCGCCATGCAGGATCTGGCCGCGCGCGTCGCGCTGCCGCTGGCCGAAGGCGGCGAACCGCTCACCCTGCTGCCCGCCGTCGCGCCCGACGAGGGCCGCGCGCTTGAAGCGATCCGCGCGGCGCTCGCCGGTCCGGGCACGGTCGTCGTCTACAAGGGCGGCCGCCGGCTGGACGCCCTGACCGAGGCCGTCGAACGCTCCGGACGAGCCGGCGGCGCGGTCCTCGGCACCGACCTCGGCCTGCCGACCGAGCGCATCGGCCGACTCGGCGACCATCCGCACGGCGAGGCCGCGCCGTACTTCACGACCCTGATCGCGCCGCCGGCACGCGGGCAACGCGGAGGCGCCCTGTGACCACTGCATCTATATCTGCGGTCGCCTCCGGAAAGGTGACGTTCGTCGGCGCGGGCCCCGGCGCGGCCGACCTGATCACCCTGCGCGGCGCCCGCGCGCTCGGTGCCGCGGACATCGTCATCTGGGCCTCCAGCCTCGTCCAGGAGGAGATCCTGGAGCACGCCCGCCCGGACGCGCTGATCGTCGATTCCGCCGCGCTGCCGATCGAGGGCGTGCTGCCGTACTACGAGCGGGCCGCCGCCGAAGGCTTGCACGTCGCGCGCGTGCACTCCGGCGACCCGGCGCTCTGGGGCGCCGTGCAGGAACAGCTCGAGCGCGCCCGCGCGCTCGGCCTCGAGGTCGAGATCGTCCCCGGGGTCTCCGCGTTCTCGGCCGTCGCCGCGCTCGCCCAGCGCGAGCTGACCATTCCCGAGGTCGCCCAGTCCGTCATCCTCACCCGGCTGGAAGGCGGCAAGACCCCGATGCCGCCCGGCGAGTCGATCCGCGCCTTTGCCGCGCACGGCACGACCATGGCCGTCTTCCTGTCCGCCGCAAGGTCCGGCCAACTGGCCGCGGAACTGCTCGCCGGCGGGTACGCGCCGGACACGCCGGTGATCGTCGCGTCCCGCGCGACCTGGCCGGACGAGGAACTGGCGCACTGCACCGTGGGCACGCTCGAGGAGACCGTCAAGGCGCGCAAGCTCTGGAAGCACACGCTGTTCCTGATCGGCCCGGCGCTCGGCGCGCACGGCACCCGCTCGCACCTCTACCACCCCGGGCACTTCCACGGCCACCGCCGCGCCGACCGGGCCGCGCGCGCCGCGCTGCGCGACGCCGACGCCCGGCAGGCCGCCGCGCGGGAGCCGAAGTAGGGTCCTGGCGTGGGCGAACTTCGCGAACCCGACCTGCCGCGCACCATGAAGGAGCGCGGCGGCAAGGCGCTGCGCTCCGGATGGACCACCGGAACCTGCTCGGCGGCGGCGGCGAAGGCGGCGGTGCTCGCGCTGGTCGCGGGGGAGCCGGTCGAGCGGGTCGAGGTGGCGCTGCCCGGCAAGGACGGCCGCTGGGCACAGCGTGTCACCTTTCCCGTCGAGCGCTGCGAGGAGCTGAAGCCGGGAATCTGGCAGGCCGTCGTCGTCAAGGACGCGGGCGACGACCCCGACGTCACGCACGGAGCGCACCTGACCGCGACGGTCTCGTGGCGTGAGGCGCGCGGCGGGGGCGGAGCAAGGGGGGAAGGCGGCGCGGGTGGCGGCGGTGGCGCAGGGATCGAACTCGAGGGCGGCGAGGGCGTCGGCGTGGTGACGAAGCCCGGTCTCGGGCTGGAGGTCGGCGGCCCGGCGATCAACCCGGTGCCGCGCGCGATGATCGAGCGCGCGGTGGCTGAGGCGCTCGGCGGCATGGTGAGCGGTGAGATTATTAACAGGCCCAACGCCGATGAGGCGCCGGATGGCGGGGCTGAGGCCGGAGCCGGGGCCGAAGGCGGAGGCGAAACTGGTTCCGGAACTGGGGGCGGAACTGTGGCTGGG
>JBKOWZ010000009.1:0-26365 GCA_046724665.1 Actinomycetota bacterium | reverse complement strand
AGGTAGCTCGCGCCGAGCACCGCGGTGGCCAGGCCGTTGGCGGCACGCGAGGCCTGCGCGATCTGCGCCGAGGCGGCGGCCAGGCCCGCGAAGAAGCAGCCGGACGCGCCGACCGCGAGCCCGAGCGCGAGTGCGCCGGCGAAGCCGCAGCCGAGGAAGGGCAGGACCACGCAGGTTCCCAGCGCCACGCCGGCGTTCGCGAGCAGCGCGATGCCGAGCGCCGCCGCGAGCGGAGCCCGGTGGCCGACCGATGCGGCGCCGAGCAGTTCCTGACGCCCCGTCTGTTCCTCGGCCCGAGTGTGCCGCACCACCAGGAGGATCGACATGACCCCGGCGAGCGTGGCCGTCAGCACCGCGATACGCCACGCGGTGATCCCGCCGAGCGAGGTGGCGTGTACGGGACCGTAGACAGCTAGCGTGGACGGCGTCGCGTTGATGGTCGCGGCGAACTGCGCGCGCGAGGATTCGGTCGGATACAGGCCCTTGAAGCTGTACGCGGTCGAGGCCGAGGCCGCGATCAGCACGTAGACCCACACCGGCAGCATGATCCGGTCGCGGCGCGAGGCGAGGCGGAGCAGGACTCGCGTGCCCGCGAGCGCGTGCGACTGGCTGCTTGACGCGCTCATCGGACGGGCACCGCCTCGTCGTCGTGCGAGGACGAGTAGTACCTGATGAAGAGTTCTTCGAGCGTCGGCGGCCGACTTGTCAGGGCACGCACTCCGGCCTCGGTGAGCGCGCGCAGCACGGCTTCGAGCGCCTCGGGGTCGGCCTGGCAGTGCAGCGTCGAGTCCTCGACGGCGAGGCCGTGCACGCCGGGAACGCCGTTGAGGCCGCGGACGGGGCGGTCAAGTTCGGCGGTGATCGTCGTGCGCGCCAGGTGCCGCAGTTCGGCGAGGCTGCCGGTGTCCACGGTGCGGCCGGACCGGATGATCGAAACTCGGTCGCAGAGTTCTTCCACCTCGGACAGGATGTGGCTGGAGAGCAGGATGGTCGCCCCGCGCCCGCGCGCCTCGGCGACGCACTGCCGGAAGACCGCCTCCATCAGCGGGTCGAGGCCCGAGGTCGGCTCGTCGAGGATGAGCAGTTCCGGCTCCCCGGCGAACGCGGCGATCAGCGCCACCTTCTGCCGGTTGCCCTTCGAGTAGGCGCGGCCCTTCTTTCGCGGGTCGAGCTCGAACCGTGCGATCAGCTCGTCGCGCCGGCCGGGCGAGTAGCCCCCGCGCAGCTCGCCGAGCAGGTCGATCGCCTCTCCCCCGCTCAGGTTCGGCCACAGCGTCACGTCGCCGGGCACGTAGGCGAGGCGGCGGTGCAGGCGCACCGCGTCACGCCACGGGTCGCCGCCGAGCAGCCGGACCGTCCCGGCGTCGGCACGCAGCAGGCCGAGCAGGACGCGGATGGTGGTGGACTTGCCCGCGCCGTTGGGGCCGAGGAAGCCGTGCACCTCGCCGGGCGCGACCCGCAGGTCCAGGCCGTCGAGGGCGCGGGTGCGCCCGAAGTCCTTGCGCAGACCGGCGATCTCGATCGCGGGAGTGCCGATTGCCGCCGCGGACACAGCTGTCGTCTCCATGGGCGGCAAGCTACACTGATTTCACAACTTTGTGAAATCTATGAAGCAGATAAAATGGCGCCTTGAGTTGACCACTGGTGACGGTGATGGTGAGGAGGCGGCGGCGCTGGACACGCAGTCGATGGCGGTCCCGGACAAGGTCGGCCGCCCGGATGAGGAGATCGTCCGCAGTGCCGCAGACGAGGAGGACGAGCGGTCCTTCCACGGCGCTCGGGACGAGGAGGCGGTGCGCCGCCTCGTCGAGCGGCTCGCGCTGATCTTCGCCGACTGGGGCTTTCCGCGGATGGCGGGGCGGGTACTGTTCGCGCTGATGGCCGCCGACGAGCCCGGCCTGACCGCGACCGAACTGGCGACCCGGCTCGACGCGAGTGCGGCCGCGATCTCGGGCGCCGTCCGGTATCTGACCCAGCTCGAACTCGTCTGGCGCGAGGCCGTTCCCGGGTCGCGGCGCGACCGCTATCGGCTGCCCGACGACACGTGGTACGCGACCGCGGCGACCAAAGCGCGGTTCTACGACACGATCATCTCAGCAGTCGATGACGCGGTCGATGGCCTGGGCGGACCGGGCACCCCCGCGGGCTCACGCGTCGTCGAGATGCGGGACTTCTTCGACTTCCTACGCGGCGAGATGCCGGGCCTGCTGGAGCGGTGGCAGGCCACACGCCGGTCCACCGGTCCGCGCGGCGGCTCAGGGCGCTGACGCGGCCGGGGGATGCGGCGGATCGGTCCGGCCGTCCGAGGGCTCGCCGAATCCGTTGCGCGCGGCCCGGCTCGTGTCCGTCTCCGGGTGGAACTCGCCCCACGTGGGGAACGGCTCGTGCTCAAGTTCCGGCTGCGCGGGCCCGAACAGCAGCATCAGGAAGAAGAACAGGCCGGCGGCGACCGCGGGCCACAGCCAGACCGCCCCGACCGCGCGCACGCTGAGCGGCAGTTCGAAGCTCGTCCCGTTCGCCGCCGCCTGCGCGGCCCGGACGAGCGAGCCGTGTCCGGGCCCGATGACGTGGCCGAACCAGGCCGCGAGATACCCGCCCGCGATGCCGCCGGCCACGAGCCCTAGCGCCGCGCCCATGCCGGCCTCGCGGCGGTAGCGCAGGAAGGCGAACAGCGCCAGCAGCACCGCCGCGACACACGCGTACAGCACGAACCAGCCGTCGCGCGCTACGGCGGTCTCACTCTCCGGCGCCGCGGGATACACGAGCCCTTGGTTGACGACGCCGAGCACCGCCGGCGCGCTCCACCGCCACAGCGCGCCGACCGGGAAACCCGCCGCCACGCTGGCCGCGCCGACCACGGCCAAAGCGATGGCGTCCGAGCGCAGCGCGCGCCAGAGCAGATGGACGGAGTGCGGCGGATTCTCGTCGTGCTGCGGCGACGGCAGCGGTGTCGGCCAAGGCGTCTCAGTGCTCATCGCGCACAGCTTTTCACGTGTTCCCGAGCTTGTCGCGCGGGGGGCGGGGTGTGCGCGGCCGGAGCGGGGTGCGTTGTCGGCGCCTGGTGATTCGATGAACGGCATGGAACGACTCGTGCTCTCCTTCGCCTCCGCGCGGCAGTGGGCGGCCTGGCTGGCCGCGCACCACGCCGACACGCCGGACGGCCTCTGGCTGAAGATCGCGAAGAAGGAGTCCGGCATCCCGACCGTGACCTACGCGGAAGCGCTCGAAGAGGCGCTGTGCTACGGCTGGATCGACGGGCAGAAGAGCGGCGTGGACGAGGCCTGGTGGCTGCAACGGTTCACCCCGCGCCGGCCGGGGAGCCGTTGGTCGAAGGTGAACACGCAGAAGGCGCTCGCGCTGGTCGCGCAGGGCCGGATGCAGCCGCCGGGGCTGCGCGAGGTCGAGGCGGCACAGGCGGACGGCCGATGGGAGCGCGCGTACGAGAGCCAGGCCGCCGCCCAGGTGCCGCCGGACCTACAGGCGGCGCTCGACGCGAACCCGAAGGCCGCGGCCTTCTTCGCCACGCTCACCGGGGCGAACCGGTACTCGGTGCTCTACCGCATCCACGAGGCCAAGCGGCCGCAGACCCGCGCCGACCGGATCGCGAAGTTCGTCGCGATGCTCGAGCGCGGCGAGACGCTGCACTGACGCGCGCCTCATCGCCGGCGGCGGATTCGCCGCGCACCAGAATTTCCGGCACGGTAATTCTGAATAAGTTCATTCAGAAGAATCATCGGCCGAGAATTACATTCTATGCGACCGCGCGTTCGCTGGAACATTTACGACCGGCGCCTCTGGAAAAGGCGCCCGTATCGATGGTTTCTTGTACAGCAGCCTTCCATGGATGGCCAGTGAACTGCGGCAACACCTCCCGCGTGTGAGCCTTTCCGCAAAGATGACGCTGCGCACCTACGTGACGCGGGCAGATATCGCCGGCAATCCCGCGTAACTGTCGTCCGGTCGCTGGGACTGACCCAATCAGTGGAAATCTTCGACTCAAGTGGCGCTGCCCGCTTTACCCGGTGAATGTGGGTAATGCACGCTGCAGGCAGGCGATCGAATGGCTGGAGGTAGCGGGGAATGGATGCGATAACACGACCGGCGCTGCCGGTGCGATCCGAGTCCGCGCTTCACGCGGGGGCGATCTGATGAAAGCGGCGCTGCGGTGGACCGCGCGGCTGCTGCCCGTGCCCCTCGGCCTGGCCCTGAGCGCAATGGTGGTGTGGCAGGCCTCGTACGCGGCCTTCTCGGCCACCACGAGCAACGGTCCGAACACGTGGAACGCCTCGAGCCTGGGGCTGACCAACGACAGCACCGGGCCGATGTTCGCCCTGACGAACCTCGTGCCGGGCGCGACCGGGTCCAAGTGCCTGAAGGTCAGCTCGACCGGCACGGTGCCCTCGACGGTGAAGTTGTACACCTCGCTGGGCACGGCGGTGACCAACGACATCAGTGCGTACATCAACCTCACGATCCAGCTGGGGACCGGCGGTACGTACGCCAGCTGCTCCAGCTTCAGCTCGACGGCGACCGAGTTCACCGGCACGCTCGCCGCGCTGACCACGGCGGCGACCAGCTACGCCAACGGAGTGTCGGCCGGATCGCTGACCGGCACCGGTCTTCCGGAGTCGCTGACCTACCAGATCAGCTGGACGTTCTCCTCTTCGGCGCCGAACTCCGCCCAGGGCGGTTCCACTCCGAACGTCACCCTGACCTGGGAAGCCCAGAACACCTGACAGCGCGGCGTGACCGACGCGCGCACCGATAGTCAAAGGAATCGAATGCCTCTCCTTCCCGGCCCGCGCGCGCTGATGCGGGTGTCGGCAACCCTGCTCGCAGCCGTGGCGTGCGCGGCTCCCGTCCCCGCGCTCGCCTCGGCCGCCTCACCGGACCACGGCAGCTCGCACAACCTGCGTCCGTGGCAGGTGTTCTGCGCCAAGAGCCACTTCAAGCGCCCGCAGCTCAAGTGCAACTTGGGTCACCACCGCGGCCGCACGCGCTCGGGTTCGCTGCTCCCCATGCAGGACCCGACATTCACGCTGTACGACACCCCGACCACTCCTTCGGGCCCCGTCGGCATCGTGGCCGGGCCGGATGACGCACTGTGGTTCACCGAGAACTCCGACTCCGCGATCGGCCGGGCCGCGACCGACGGCACGATCACCGAGTACTCACTCCCGACCTCGAACGCGCAACCCGCCGAGATCACCGTCGGCTCGGACGGCGCCCTGTGGTTCGCGGAGAACGCGGGCAACAACATCGGCCGCATCGACACCGACGGTTCCGTCACCGAGTACCCGCTGCCCAATTCCGCGGAGGGCGTGTGGGGCATCACCGCGGGCCCGGACGGGGCGCTGTGGTACACGACCACCGACAGCAACGTCATCGGCCGCATCACCACCTCCGGGACGATCAGCGAGTACTCCATCCCGACCTCGAACGCGTACTCCGTCTCGATCGTCGCAGGCCCGGACGGCGCCATGTGGTTCACCGAGCCGTTCGCCGGGAAGATCGGGCGCGTCACCACCGGCGGCGTGTTCACCGAGTTCCCGACCACCGCCACGGGATCACTGCCGATCATGATGACCAACGGCCCCGACGGCAAGCTCTGGTTCACCGACGGCGCCGGCTACATCGGCGAGATCACCACCGCCGGCGTCCTCGCCGAACACGCGGTCTCCGGAGTGTCCTCCTATCCGTGGGGCATCACGACCGGCCCGGACGGGCAGCTGTGGTTCGCCGACGCCGGCACCAACCAGCTGCGCAGTATCGACACCACCGGCACCGACACCGGCGACTTCGACCTGTCCCAGCGGGCTGCCAACCCACTGGACCTGGTCACCGGCTCGGACGGCAACCTGTGGATGACCTTGAACGGAAGGGACGAGATCGCGAAGATCGCTCTGTGACGAGCGGTCCCCCGAGATCTGCCATGCCCCGGTTCCTGCAACGCCTGCGGGGCGGACGTCTTCTTCGTCCGCTCCGCACCGCCCTGCCGGCGTGGGTGCGACCCGTCCTTACCGGCGTCGCGCGCACCGTGCTGACCGCGGCGGTCGGGTTGTTGGTGTGGACGCAGATCCCGATGCTGCTCGGCTGGTCGCCGACCCTGGTCTCGACCGGCTCCATGGCGCCCCACCTGATGCCGGGCGACGTCGTGGTGTACGAGCACGGCGGGCATCCCCGCAAGAACCAGGTCGTGCTCTTCCGCGACCCGAACAATCCCTCCCGGCTGATCAGCCACCGCATTCGCACCGTCAAGTCGGACGGCACACTGATCACCCAGGGAGACGCCAATCCCACTGCGGACAGCGCTGCGGTCCGCCCTCCCTTCTACGTCGGGTACGCCAGGTTGCGCGTGCCCTGGATCGGACTGCCGGCCCTGTGGCGCCGTCAGCACGACTACGCCGCCCTGGCCGTCACCCTCTGCGCCGTACTGTGCATCGCCGACCAGGCACGACCACGCTTACGTGCACCCCTCCCGCCGAGGTGAAACAGCGTGATCCGGCTTCCGCGAACGCGCCGCGCCGCAACCGTCGCGCTCCTCATCAGCGCGAGAGCGCTCTTCATCACGCTGCCCGCGGCCGACGCCGCCTTCGCCGCGAAAACCGCCATCAGCACGAACAAATGGGACGCCAGCACCGCGTGGTGCACCGGCGCGGGGCAGAAGCTCGGCAACCCCGGCTTCGAGACAGGCACCGCCGCCCCCTGGACCGTGACCCTGCCCACCGAGATCAACAACCAGCTCACCCAAGCCTCACACACCGGCCTGTGGGACGCCTGGCTCGCCCCTACCCCGACAGTCCCGGAAATGCTGAGCCAGACCGTCACACTGCCCACCGGCTGCTCGGCGGCGACGCTGTCCTTCTACATGCACACCGAATTCAAAGGCGGTTCCGGCAACGGCATGATGACCGTGCAGGTACTCAACTCCGGCGGCACTGTCCTGGCCACGCTCGCCACGTTCGTGGCGAGCAACTCCTCCGGCTATGCACAGTTCTCGTACAACGTCCAGGCCTACCTGGGGCAGACCATCACCGTGAAGTTCAACTCCACCACCACCGGACTGCGGCTGCCCTCCTTCGTCCTCGACGACACCGCGCTGATCGTCTCCTAGAGCCTGTTTCAAAAGTCCCGCCGGGGTCGTGTCGCCTGTCACGCACGCTCGCCGCGTTGTCGGCACGCCCCCACACCCCGGTATGAGGCCACACCCCCGCCTTGCGACCGCACGCACCAGACACGACGCCCTACCCGACGCTACTTTTGAAACAGGCTCTAGGGCGGGTCAGCCCAGGCAGGATGGGCCGAGTAGTGCCTTCAGGTCGCCCATCAGGGCCGGGGACGGGGTCACCCGCAGGTGGTCGCCGACCTTGAGCACCGTGGTCGAGGTCCGGCCGCGCATCCGTACCCTGACCTCGGTCATCCCGGGATGGCTGGCCAGCACCTCGCGCAGCCTGGGTGCCGACTGCGGGGTGATCTTCGAGTCGTGCACGTGCAGGATCAGCGGCGCGTTGGCCTCGGCCTGCGCCAGGTCCGGCACGGTCAGCTCGATCGCCATCAGCCGCGGCACGTCCTCGCGCCGCTCCACCTTGCCCTTGACCAGCACCACCGCGTCCTCGGACAGCGCGGTCGCGTAGAGCTGGTAGCTGTTCGGGAAGAACATCACGTCGATCGAGCCCTCGAGGTCCTCGATCGTCGCGATGGCCCACTGGTTGCCCTGCTTGGTCAGCTTGCGCTGGAGGCCGCTGATGATCCCGCCGACGGTCGCGGTCGCCCCGTCCGGGTACATCTGCGCCTCGGCGTTGAGCGTGGCGATCGACGCGTCGGTCTTCGCGGACAGGAAGTGCTCGACGCCGGAGAGCGGATGGTCGGAGACGTACAGGCCGAGCATCTCCCGCTCGTAGCCGAGCCGCACCCGCTTGTCCCACTCGGTGGCGGAGAAGTCCAGCTCGAGGCCGGGCGCCGCGACGGCCGACTCCTGCTCGTCGAACAGCGCGCCGAACAGCGAGTCCTGGCCGATCGCCTCCTGCTTCTTGATCTCGACCACCGAATCGACCGCGCGCTCGTGCTGGTCCAGCAGGCCGCGGCGGGTGTGGCCGAGCGAGTCGAAGGCGCCAGCCTTGATCAACGACTCGATGGTGCGCTTGTTGCAGACGACCGCGTCCACCTTGTTGAGGAAGTCCTGGAACGAGGCGAAGCGCCCCTTGCTACGCCGCGCGGCGCGGATCGACTCGACCACGTTCGCGCCGACGTTGCGGATCGCGGACAGGCCGAAGCGGATCTCGCTGCCACGCGGGGTGAAGTCGGCGTCCGAGTCGTTCACGTCCGGCGGCAGCACCTTGATACCCATCCGCCGGCACTCGCCGAGGTAGATCGCCGACTTGTCCTTGTCGTCCTTCACGCTGGTGAGCAGCGCGGCCATGTACTCGGCCGGGTAGTTGGCCTTGAGGTACGCGGTCCAGTACGCGACGAGGCCGTAGCCGGCCGAGTGCGCCTTGTTGAAGGCGTAGTCGGCGAACGGGACCAGGATGTCCCAGATGGTCTTGACCGCCTCGGCGGAGTAGCCGTTCGCCTTCATGCCCTCGGAGAAGGGCACGAACTCCTTGTCCAGGACCTCCTTCTTCTTCTTGCCCATCGCCCGGCGCAGCAGGTCGGCCTTGCCGAGCGAGTACCCGGCGAGCACCTGCGCGGCGGCCATGACCTGCTCCTGATAGATGATCAGGCCGTAGGAGACGTCGAGCACCTCGCGCAGCGGTTCGGCCAACTCCGGGTGGATCGGGGTGATCGGCTGGCGGCCGTTCTTGCGCTCGGCGTAGTTGATGTGCGAGTTCGCACCCATCGGGCCGGGCCGGTACAGCGCGATGACGGCGGATACGTCCTCGAAGTTGTCCGGGCGCATCTGCCGCAGCAGCGAACGCAGCGGGCCGCCGTCGAGCTGGAACACGCCGAGCGTGTCGCCGCGGCTCATCAGCTCGTAGGTGGGCTTGTCATCCAGCGGGATCTTCAGCAGATCGACCCTGGTGCCGGTGGACTGCTCGATGTTGCGCACCGCGTCGTCGAGGATGGTCAGGTTGCGCAGCCCGAGGAAGTCCATCTTGATCAGGCCGAGCGCTTCGCAGGTCGGGTAGTCGAACTGCGTGATGATCACGCCGTCGGCCGGGCGCATCATCACCGGCACGTAGTCGGTGATCGGCTCGGCGGAGATGATGACGCCGGCCGCGTGCACGCCCGGCTGGCGGATCAGGCCCTCGATACCCTTCGCGGTGTCAACGACCTTGCGTACGTCGGCGTCGCTCTCGTAGAGCGCGCGGAATTCGCCGGCCTCGTTGTAGCGCTTGTGCTCCGGGTCGAAGATGCCGGACAGCGGGATGTCCTTGCCCATCACCGCCGGGGGCATCGCCTTGGTGATCCGGTCGCCCATCGCGAACGGGTAGCCGAGGACCCGCGAGGAGTCCTTCACGGCCGCCTTCGCCTTGATGGTGCCGAAGGTGGCGATCTGGGCGACCTTGTCCTCGCCGTACTTCTCGGTGACGTAGCGGATCACGTCGCCGCGGCGGCGGTCGTCGAAGTCGACGTCGATGTCGGGCATCGAGACGCGGTCGGGGTTGAGGAACCGCTCGAACAGCAGGTTGTACGGGATCGGGTCGAGGTCGGTGATGCCGAGCGCGTAGGCGACCAGCGAGCCGGCCGCCGAGCCGCGGCCCGGGCCGACCGGGATCCCGTTGTCCTTGGCCCAGTTGATGAAGTCCGCGACCACGATGAAGTAGCTGGGGAACCCCATCTGGATGATGATGCCGAGCTCGTACTCGAGCCGCTGCTTGTAGACGTCGGGGTCCGGGTAGCCGCCGGGGTAACGCCGGTCCATGCCGTCGTAGGCGAGCTTGCGGAACCACTCGTCCTCGTTCATCCCGTCCGGCGGAGGCAGCCGCGGCATCAGGTTCTTGAACTCGAACATGCCGGAGGTGTCCACCTTCTCGGCGATCACCAGGGTGTTGCGGCAGCCCTCGAGCCACACGTCGCCCGACTCGACCGCGCGCATCTCGTCCGCGCTCTTGAGGTAGTAGCCGTCGCCGCCGAAGCGGAACCGGTTCGGATCGTCGATGTTCGCGGCGGTCTGGATGCACAGCAGCACGTCGTGCGAGACGGACTCCTCGCGGTACGTGTAGTGCGAATCGTTCGTGACCACCGGCGGGATGCCGAGCTCGCGGCCGATCCGCAGCAGGTCCTCGCGCACCCGGGTCTCGATGTCCAGGCCGTGCGACATCAGCTCCAGGTAGTAGTTGTCCCTGCCGAAGATCTCCTGGTAGGTCGCGGCGGCTTCCAGCGCCTTGTCGTACTGGCCGAGCCGCAGCCGGGTCTGCACCTCGCCGGAGGGGCAGCCGGTGGTGGCCATCAGCCCCTCGTGGTGCTCGGCCAGGATCTCCCGGTCCATCCGCGGCCACTTGCGGTGAAAGCCCTCGGTGTACGAGCGGGAGGAGAGCTTGACCAGGTTGGACAGCCCGCGCGCGTTGGCCGACCAGATCGTCATGTGCGTGTACGACCCGGAACCCGACACGTCGTCGGACTTCTGGCTGGGCTGACCCCAGAAGATCTGCTTGGTGGTCTGCCGGGCCTCCGGGGCGACGTACGCCTCGATCCCGATGATCGGCTTGACCCCGGCGCCCTCGGCCTGCTTGAAGAAGTCGTGCGCTCCGTGCAGGTTCCCGTGGTCGGTCATCGCGACCGCCGGCATGCCGAGCTCGGCGGCCCGTTTGAACATGTCCTTCAGCCGCGCGGCCCCGTCGAGCATCGAGTACTCGGTGTGAACGTGCAGGTGAACGAACTGTTCTGTGGTCACGCCGAGGCCTTCCGCTGATCCGCCGGTGTCCGTTTGAACGCTTGCAACGCTATCGCGTCCCACCGACACGAGTGCCCGATCCCTCTCGCGTGGGGATCGGGCACTCGTGCGTCGCGTCGGCGTGTCCGAACGCCCGGCAGGTCGGGGTCAGCCGGTGGTGCAGGCGACGCCGTTGAGGGCGAAGCCGGTCGGTGCCGCGGTGTTGCCGATGTGGTTGGCCTGGAAGCCGAAACTGGTGTTGCCGCCGGGCGGGATCGCGGCGTTGTAGCTCATGTTCGTGGCGGTCACCGCACCGCTGGACGGGCTGATCGTCGCGTTCCACGCGTTGGTGATCGCCTGGCCGGAGGCGAGGGTGAACGTCAGCTTCCAGCCGTTGACCGCGGTGGTGCTGGTGTTGGTGATGGTGAGGTTGTCGGTCAGGCCGGTGTTCCACGCGCTGATCGTGTTAGAGACCTTGCATGCGCCCGCCGGGCCGGTGGGCGACGCGGACGGCGACGGCGACGGTGAGGCGCTGGCCGACCGTGACGCGCTCGCCGACGGCGAGCCGGTGCCCTGGCCAGGGGTGCCGATGCTGCCGGACACCGAGAGCAGGGCGCTGTACCAGACGGCTGCCATCTTGTCGTAGCCGCCGGCGTTGGGGTGGACCCCGTCGGCCAGGTCGGCGGTGGTCAGCGCGTCGTACAGGTCAACCAGGTGCACGTGCTTGCCGGCGGCGACCTTGTTCTGCACGATGCCGGGGATCGCGGCGTTGAACGTGCGCACCTGGGCGGCGTCGTAGCCGAGCGGGATGATCTGTGCGACGAACACCTCCGCTGTGGGCACCTTGGCGGTGATGTGGTCGATCAGCGCGGACAGCCGGTTCGGCGCGTTGGCCAGGTCGTAGTTCTGCGAGATGTCGTTGGTGCCGATGTGCAGCAGCACCGTGTGCGGCTGGTAGGTGCCCAGCCAGCCGACGATGTTGGCGTCGATCTGGTCGATGCGCCAGCCGGAGTGGCCCTCGTGGTCGTGGTCGCCGAGGTTCGACGGCCCGTTGAACAGCGAGCCGACGAAATCGACCTTGTAGTTGTTGGTGACGAAGCGCTGCCACAGCCCGATGCGGTAACCGCCCGGGACCGTCAGGCCGTCGGTGATCGAGTCGCCCAGCGGCATCACCTTCACCCCGCCGTTGGACTCCGCGCTGGCCACGCTCGTGCGCAGCGCGGCGCCCGCCGCCACGACTCCGATCGCGAGCGTCGGGGCCAGCACGCCGGCCAGCCATCGTCTCTGTGTACGCATGCCCGAATCCTTCTCTGCCGTCAACAGATGGAGTTGATGCCCGGGCCACCGGAAGCACCGAAACTGTGAGCGCTAACAATGCTGCTGGCACTCAACTCGGCGCACCCGGTGGCACGCCGCCACGCGCACGTGCGGCCGGCGGGAGGCGCCGGAAGCACGCTGCGGCGACAGGCGCAGTGTCCAGACGACTACGCACGCGAACAAGGGTGGCACGCATCGCCCTCCCCGGCCTCACCGTTCGCCACGTCGAGCCGCGCCGTGCCACGCAAGGCACGACGACGGCCGTGACGTGGTCGGCTTGCCTCGTCGAGCGCTTCGAAAAGAGCGGTCGATGCGCACCGAACTTCTCGGATTCGCAGCGAAAGTTTCTGCCGTACCCGCCTCAGGACAGGAAGCTGCCGTACGGGCCGTTGAGCATCCCGTTCTTCTGCGTCTAGTTGAAGACGCAGTTCGGGTAGTCGTAGAGCGAGGCCGACATGCAGGTGCCGTCGGTGGAGCTGGCGTCCGGCAAGCCGAATGCGTGCCCGAGTTCGTGCACCATCCCGCCGTACCAGCGGTTCATCGGCCCGTTCTTGCCGGCCGCGCCGTCGGCGTCGTGACCGCTCAGGATCACCGAGCCGCCACCACCGCCACCACCGGACTGCCCGACCTCCTCGGCGCTGATCTCGCCGACGTTGAGCCATCGGCTGTCCGGCGCCTTAAGGCCGAAGCGCTGCTGCAACTCGGCCTGCATGTTGAACACCACGCACCAGTAGTGGTCGGTGCCGGTGCAGTTGTTGGTGATGTACCAGTTGGTGTCGTGCAGTCCGTTGACCACTTCGACGGTCGGGTCGTTGAGCGTGAACGTCTTGCCGAGCTGCTGCTTGAAGAAGCGCTGAGCCTCCAGCATGACGCTGGTGATCCCGTTGGGGTACGCGGGGTCGTACGCCTTGTCGTTGGGCTTGAGCCAGAAGACGCGCACCGTGCGCGACGGCGGCGAGCCGGAGGTCGGCGTGGCGCTCGGTGACGGCGACGGCGAAGCGGAGGCCGACGGCGAGGGTGACGCGGACGACCTGGTCGGCGACGGTGACGGCGTGCCGGAACCGGTCGAGACGGTGCCGGTGCAGGCGGCGCCGTTGAGGGTGAAGCCGGTCGGCGACGGGTTGCTGGAGCCCCACGTGCCGTTGAACCCGAAGGCGGCGCTGCCGCCGGTGGCCAGCGAGGCGTTGTAGGCGGCGTTGGTCACCGTGACCTGCGCGCCGGACTGCGTGTAGCTGCCGTTCCACAGCTGGGTGACCGTCTGCCCTGCGCCGAAGCTCCATCGCAGGGTCCAGCCGTTGATCGGCGCGCCGAGGTTCGTGATGTTCACGTTGGCGCCGAAGCCGCCGGCCCACTGCGAGCCGACGGTGTAGGCCACCTGACAGCCGACGGTGGCCGCGTGCCCGGAGGCCATGGTGACTGCCGTGGTGCCGACGAGGCCGGCGGCCGTGGCCGCGGCGATCAGGCCTCTGCGTACGCGCTGCTGATTCCGTTGTGGGTGCACCTGAGAATCTCCATGTGAAGATGGCGTGGAGCGACGGTTACCGCTGTCGCGAACTCGCCAGTCCAGGTGCCCTTGGACTCGAACGATGTGGCGCCGCCTGCCAAAGCGGCGCGGCAGGTTTGAGCAGAGCCTTGCGCACGGCAGCATGCTGCGAGGGCGCCAGGGCGTCAACGAAGGCTGACAGGCCGCCGTGTCCACGCAGCCTGAGGCGTTGCCATGTCGAAAGTTTCAGTCCGGCGCAGACCGTCGCAGTATCTAGTGCTCCGCTCTAGTCCACGGCCTGGCTGTTGCGCGGCCGCCGCTGCGGGGCGGCGGGGCGCGCGCTGGCCCGGAACCGGGCCGGTGTCGTCGCGGTCGCCAGGCGGAACGCCCGGCCGAAGGCGGACTCGGAGCGGTAGCCGACCGCGGCGGCGACGGCGCTGACCGAGCGGTCGCCGTCGGCGAGCATGTCGGCGGCGATGGCCATGCGCAGCCCGGTCATGAACTCCCCGACGGCCATGCCGGTGGCGCCGCTGAACCGGCGGATGAACGTGGCGCGCGACATCGCGGCGCGGCTGGCGAAGTCCGCGATGCTCCAGTCCCGCCCCGGCTCGCGCAGCACCGCGTCGATCACGTCGATGACCGCCTCGTCGTCCACCGCGGTCCACAGCACGTCGTCCGAGACCCGCCGGCCCGGCGAGCTGCGCAGCACCATCGCCAGCAGAGCGTCGCAGAGGGACGACACGACGGCCGCGGCACCGGGCCCGTCGGCCTGGGCCTCCTGCCGCATCAGCTCACTGAGCATCCGGACCGGGTTGTCCGCACTGGTGCCGAAGGAGACGTGCAGCGGTTCGGGCAGCGTCCGGAACAGCAGCTCCCCCGCGCCGGGCGCGAGCGTGAAGTGCCCGCAGAACAGATCGACCTCGGTCTCGCCCGCCACCGAGCGCAGCGTCGGAAACGCGGCCCCGGGCTTCTCGACCGCCTCGACCGGCACGTCGCCGTACTCGACCCGGACCTTGTGCGCCCCGCCGTGCGGGAACAGCACGACGTCCCCGGCACGCATCAGGATCCTGCGGTCGCGGTACTCGATGGTGCACCGCCCCCGCAACAGCAGGTGGAACTCCGGCTTCCCGGGACGCCGGGCCGGATGGTCCCGCACGATCTGGCCCGCCAGCAGGCAGCGCACATCGACGCTGCCCTGGGGCCGGGCCAGCCGTATCAGCCTGCTCACAGTGTCCATTGACTCACTGGGTCCATTGGTCAGCGTCCGTCGAGCACCGCGTCCGTGAGATTTTCTCGATAGTAATCGAGCTATTTCCGTCTTGTCGAATCTTCAACCCCCGGCGAGAGTAGAGCGCGGTGCGCTGCACCGCGAAGCCCTGCCCTGAGCGTTCAGGCACGCCGAAAGGACAGCTACCTTGCCCAGCACGTGGGGAGCCCTCAGGGGCCGAATGATCACGCCGAGCGAGTCGTCCGGGAGCTTCGCGAAGCGCGGCTTCCATGTGAAGAGCCCGCAGGCCCGTGAGCTGCTGGAGAACACCGGCAAGATGTTCATGCAGGGCTACGCGCGCGCCGCCGCGGCCCGCGACGCCGCCGAGGCGCAGGAGGGGATCGCGCAGCTGCCGTGGCAGTTCCGCGGCTTCGCGTACGAGGGCGCGGGGATGGCCTTCGCGATTCGCGACGGGATGCCGTTCGGCCACACCCACCATGTCGCCGACTTCCTCGACGGACGGACCGACGGCCACGTCTACATGATCTACGTCGGGGTCGGCTGGGCGATGGCCCGGCTGCCGCGCTTCCGCTGGAAGGTGCTGGACGCCGGCGTACCAGATCCGATCTTCCGCTGGCTCGTCCTCGACGGGTACGGCTTCCACCAGGCCTACTTCAAGACCGACAAGTACGTGCACCAGCAGTACCGCGAGAAGAACTTCCCGTGGCCGGGCGAGGGCCCCTCCTGGTTCGCCGACCGCGCGATCGACCAGGGCATCGGGCGGGCCATGTGGTTCGTCGGCGGCGCCGACCCCGACCTGGTCGCGGACATGATCGAGAAGTTCCCCGAGTCGCGGCGCGCCGACCTGTACGCCGGCTCCGGCCTGGCCTCGACCTACGCCGGCTCGGTGGACGAGGCGGAATTGCAGACCTTCATCCGCCGGGCCGGCGAGTACGCCCCCCAGGTGGCGCAGGGCAGCGTCTTCGCCGCTTCGGCCCGCGTGGAGACCGGCCTGGTCACCGCGCACACCGGGCTGGCGACCAAGGTGCTGGTCGGGGCGACCCCGGAGCAGGCCAGGGAGGTCTTCAGCAAGGCCCGTCCCGCCTCGACCGCCGCCGTCGGCGACGTCCCGGCCTTCGAGCAGTGGCGCCGGAACATCTCCGCCGGAGTGACCGCGCTTCAGGGCGCGAACTAGCGCAACCAGCAACCGCCGATTACGCAGGCGCCGCGCCACCTCAAGAGGTAACACACACGGAGCCTGTAACGACTCTCTCGTCATGCACCAGCGTCCACAGATAGGCACCATCAGTCGGCGAGCGGCGGCCCAGCGAATAACACCCCAGCGAATAGCACCACTGTCACCGCGGGTGATGTCGTGGTGACAGTGGTCGCGCCGGACGGGCTCATCGCCGAGCGGTACCGCCTGTTGCACCCGCTCGGCTCGGGGGCGAGTGCGACGGTGTGGGCCGCGGCCGACGAGACGCTGGGCCGACAGGTCGCGCTCAAGGTGCTGTCGGGTCCCGCGGCGATCGATCTGGGTGAGCGCGAACAGCTGAGGCGGGAGGCACGCGCGCTGGCCGCTCTGGCCCATCCGCACATCATCGTCGTGTTCGACTTCCTGGAGACGCCGGGCCTTGACGGAACGGTCCAGCCGGTGCTGATCACGGAACTGCTGGACGGCGTCAGCCTGGCGGCACGGCTGGTCGAGGGCCCGCTGGACTGGCCCGAAGCGCTTTCGGTGTGCGGGCAGCTCGCCGACGCGCTGACCGCCGCGCATCGGGCCGGCATCGTGCACCGGGACGTGACCCCGGCCAACGTGATGCTCACCGACCTCGGCGCCAAGCTGCTGGATTTCGGGATCGCCCAGGCCGCGTTGGAGGAGGGCACCGTAGACGGCCAGACCGTCGGCACTCCGGTGTGCATGGCGCCCGAGCAGCTGGCCGGAGACGGCGCGCTGCCCGCGTCGGACGTATACGCGCTCGGGTGTGTACTGCACTGGTGCTTGACCGGCCAGCCGCCGTACCGGGACAGGGACGTCACCTGGCTCAGCCACGCCCACCTGCACGCCGCGCCTCCCCCGCTCGAGGTTCAAGGGCTGCCGCGGGACATCAGCGCGTTCTACCTCGCCTGCCTGTCGAAGGATCCGGCTCAGCGCCCCACCGCCGCGCAGGCCGCCGAAACGCTCGCGCCGTACATTGCCAAGCCCGTGCGCGAGACCGCACCCGTGCCCACGCTCGCGGACGAAGTGCTGCAAGACGGCAACACGACGCAGATGCTGCCGCTGTTCGACGTTTCGGACCCCGAACCCGCGGACACCGACGCTCCCGACGCCGCCACCACAGCAGCCGCCAGTACGCCTCGCTCCGCCGGGCGGCACGCGGGTGTCAGCAGCGGGATCGATCGGCGCAGGCTGCTTCCCATCGGGCTGCTGCTGGCCGCGCTGGTCGCCATCGTGCTGCTGATCCTGGGACTGGCTCACGCGACGAGCGGCGGCGGCACGTCCACCGCGCAGAGCACGGCCACGAGTTCGAGCACGGGCACCGGCACGGCGACGGCCTCCGCGACGTCCGGCGTGGACGTCGTCACGTTGCCGAGCACGTCGGCCGCCGCGTCGGCCGCGTCGCCGAGCCGATCCGCGACGACGACCGGGATCCCGTCGCTGCCGAATCCGGCCGGCAACCTGATCGGCTACGTGCAAGCGCTCTCCGGCCAGGTCCAGGCGTTGATCGCACAGGGCCCCGAGACGTTGCGGGCGAGCGCCGGGCAGGACCTGATCAGCTCGCTCGGCGACCTTCAGCACGCCATCGCGGCTGCGCAGGACAACGGCGGAAAGAGGCAGTGGCGCACCGTGGACAACACGATCTCGGACATCGAGCGGCAGATCTCCGGCGACGCTTCGGCGGGCCGGATCTCGGCGTCCGCGGCGAACCTGCTGAACGGCGAGCTGCGGCGGCTGTTCGCCAGCCTGCCCGGCAACGGCGGCTGACGCGGGCGATGGCGATCGATCAGGCGGCGGCCGGCGCGACAGTCCGGGGGCGCGGCACGGGGACGCTGACGGCTGGGTATCGTGTGTGGCCGGGTTCGCGCGGCGTCGGTCGCCGCGCGCGCATGGGAAGTCCGGGCGCCGAAAGCGAGGAACGTGGCGTGGACGTCGCCGGCTTGGACGACGCGCTCGACGCGGCTCGACGCGGCGAGGAGCACGGCTTCGCCGAGCTGTGGACGTTCCTCAACCCGCTGATCATGCGTTATCTGCGCGTGCTGGTCGGCCAGGCGGCCGAGGACGTGGCCTCGGAGACGTGGCTCCAGGCGGCCCGCGACGTGCGCGCGTTCCGGGGCGACGGCGCCGGGTTCCGGGTGTGGCTGTTCCGGGTGGCGCGCAACCGCGGACTTGACGAGCTGCGGCGCTCCGGCCGCCGGCTGGAGGACCCGGTGGGCCTGCCCGGCGACTCGCCGCAGGCGCCGCGCGCGCGGCCCGCGCCGAACGACACCGCCGCCGAGGCGGTGGAACGGCTGTCCACCGAACGCGCGCTGAACCTGATAGCACGGCTGCCGAAGAACCAGGCCGAGGCGGTGATGCTGCGCGTCATCATCGGGATGGACGCGCAGCAGAGCGCGCAGGTGCTGGGCAAGCGGTCGGGCGCGGTCCGAATAGCCGCGATGCGCGGACTGCGCAACCTGTCGGGGTTCCTGGCCGACGGCGTGCCGGAGCCGCGCCGGCCGGACGGACATGAGCAGGGCGTCGGCCTTGAGAACGTCACGTCCCGCAAGGGCCGAGTCGATCGAGTCGATGAGGTGGCGTCGTGAGCGGCACCGAGTACCCGGGCGGTTCGCCCGACGCTGCGAGGCCGAGGCAGCGGGACGCCGCAGCCGGGCGGATCGGCTGGCTTACGGCCAACCGCCTGCTGAACGGCCGGGACACCGGGCCCGGCGCGGAGCCGCTGCGGACGCTCATCGCCCTGGCGGCGGCACCGGACTCCGGTCCCGTCGCGCACCCCGAGGCGCTGCTCACGGCGTTCCGCGAGTCCGCCGCCGCGCCGCCCTCGCCCTCAGCCGCCGGAACCGCCACCCGCGACCGACCCGCAGCGGGTTCGCTCGTGCTGCGGTTCGCCGCCGCGGTGCTCCTCGTGCTCGGCGCCGGTACCGCGGCCGCGAGCGTGGGCGTGCTGCCGGACGGGATGCAGCGGATGGCGCACGACTACCTCGGCGTCGGGAGCGACCCCGCGCCGTCCACCCAGGCCCCATCGTCGAGTACCTCCGCGAGTAGAACGCCGGCCACCAGTGGCCAGGCGACGCGGCCGCAGAAGAACGGCGCCGTGCCTACGAGTGCTCTGATCGCGCTCTGCCGACGGATCACCGACGAGGGCGGCAGCGACTGGCGTACCCATCTCAGCGCCGCGGAGCAGGCGACGCTGATCGCGGCGGCGGGGAACGGGCAGAAGGTCAACCAGTACTGCGACGGTCTCCTCCATGCCGGGGGCGCCGGCGCGGGCCAAGGCCAGGGCTCCGGCCAGGGTCCCAGCGCGACGCCGGACGCGAAGGCGAGTTCGCACGAGAGCGCGACGCCGTCGCCCGAGGCGACCAACGGCCCGCCGTCCTTGCCGGCGAACATCATTGCCACACCGACACGCGGCGACGCACGCACCGGCCATCCGCCCACGCCGACGCCGCGCGGCACCAGTTACACCATCGCGGTGACGGTGACCGGAACCGCGACCCCGGCGGAGTAACGCGGGGAGCTTGCCAAGCGCCTGTATCCGTCGAGACGACCGCGCGCGGCTTCCTTCCCCCCCGGCATCCGTGCCTCGTCTCCTAAGGGCCTGCGGCGCTGCGACCCCCCATCCCCAGAGCGCCGCAGGCCCGCCCTTCAGGGTGTTAATACGTAGATGACAACGATCGGTGGCAGCTGCCAATGGCGGGCAGACGACGCGCGACGAGGGGCGTGGCACCTCGCGCGCATTGGGTGCTGTTCGCGTTCTCGCTACTCACCCTGGCCGGCATGCTGTTGACCTATGGCCTCGTACATCACGAGGTCGGCAGTGAGGGTTCCGGTGGTCCGCACGCGCAGGTCGCGGCCGACCAGGTCCCCACCGCGGTCACGCACGGCGGGCCGGTGATCGACACCCGCGGCGGCGCTCAGCGCTCTTACCCGGCGCTGGCCGGACACGTCGCGCTCACCTTCGACGACGGCCCGGATCCGGACTGGACGCCGAAGGTCCTGGCCGTGCTGGCGAAGTACCGCGTGCCCGCGACCTTCTTCCTGGTCGGCGGCCGGGTGGCACAGCGCCCCGACCTGGCCCGCGCCGAGGTCGCGGCCGGCCACGAGCTGGGCATCCACACCTTCACTCACGACGACATGGCCACGGCCGGCGCGTGGCGGCGCACCTTCGAGTACTCACTCACCCAGTCCGTGATCGACGCGGCCGCCGGGGTGTCCACGCCGCTGCTGCGCCCGCCGTACAGCGCCGGGCCCGACACGCTCGACGACGCGGGCTGGTCCGCGGTGCGCGACGCGGGCGCGCACGGCTACCTGGTCGTGCTGGCCAACCGGGACAGCGAGGACTGGCGGCGGCCCGGCGTCGCGCGGATCGTCGCGAACGTGCTGCCGCAGCGCGCGACGCCCGGGCTGCTGGTGATGATGCACGACGCAGGTGGCGACCGCTCGCAGACCGTCGCCGCGCTCGACCGGCTCATCCCGCTGCTCAAAGCGCGCGGATACACCTTCACCACCGTCACCGGCCTGATCGGCGCGCCCTCCCGGCCGGTGCCCGCGGGGGCGGGTGAGCAGTGGCGCGGACGGGTCCTGATCCTGGCGGTGCAGGGCTCTGACTTCGTGGTGGCCGCGCTCGGCTGGACGATCCTGACCGCCGGCGCGCTCAGTGTGCTGCGACTGCTCCTGCTGCTCGGCACGGCACGCCGGCACGCCCGCCGCGCACGCGCCTCCTGGGGCCCGCCGGTCCGGGAACCGGTGTCGGTGATCGTCCCCGCCTACAACGAGGAGGCCGGGATCGAGGCGACGCTGCGCTCGCTGCTCGCCTCGCGGTATCCGTGCGAGATCATCGTGGTCGATGACGGCTCGACCGACGGCACCGCCGCCATCGTCGAACGCTACGCCGGCGCCGGCGTGCGGCTGGTCCGCCAGGCCAACGCGGGCAAGCCGGCCGCCCTCAACGCCGGGATCGCCCGCGCCCGCAGCCGCATCCTGGTCCTGATGGACGGCGACACGGTCTTCGCTCCGGACGCGGTCGGCCGCCTGGTGCAGCCCTTCGCGGACCCCGGGGTCGGCGCGGTCTCCGGCAACGCGAAGGTCGCCAACCGCACCGGGCTGCTCGGCCGCTGGCAGCACATCGAGTACGTGGTCGGATTCAACCTCGACCGCCGGTTCTACGACCTGGCCGGCTGCATGCCGACCGTGCCCGGCGCGATCGGCGCGTTCCGCCGCGAGGCGCTCGCGGACGTCGGCGGGCTGAGCGACGAGACGCTCGCCGAGGACACCGACCTGACGATGGCGATCGTGCGCGCGGGCTGGCGCGTGGTCTACCAGCAGGACGCGATCGCGTGGACCGAGGCCCCGGCCAGCCTCGGGCAGCTGTGGAAGCAGCGCTACCGCTGGTCGTACGGCACCATGCAGGCGATGTGGAAGCACCGCGGCAGCGTGTTCGAGACCGGCGGCTCCGGGCGGCTCGGTCGCCGCGGTCTGCCGTATCTGCTGCTGTTCCAGATCGTGCTGCCGCTGCTCGCCCCGCTGGTCGATGTGTTCGCGCTCTACGGGCTGCTCTTCGGCGACGCGGCGCGGATGGCGGCGGTCTGGCTTGGCTTCCTGGTCGTGCAGACCGCCGCCGGCTGGTACGCCTTCACCCTCGACCGCGAGCGGCACCGCGTGCTGTGGAGCCTGCCGCTGCAACAGTTCGTGTACCGGCAGCTGATGTATCTGGTGCTGATCCAGTCCGTGGTCACGGCGGTCGTCGGAACGCGGCTGCGCTGGCAGCGCATGGACCGCCGAGGCGTGGCCCAGGCCCTCGACTCGCCGAGCGCCCGGCGGTGAGTCGAGGGCCCCGGCCCGGCGTCCTGCCGAGCGTGTCAGCTCACTGCTGGCGCAGCGCCGGCATCGGGATCGGCACGTTCAGCGCGGTGGCTCCCGCGCCCACGCCGCCCTCGCAGGTGTTCGGCGGGGTGGTGGTCACACCGCGGCTCGACGGGCTGTCGGCGGCCCAGAACATGTAGCCGAGCATCCCGGGCGTGGTGCCGGCGCCCGCCGGGGCCACCGTCTGGACCCATGAGCTGGTCGAGTTCTGTAGCGAGGCGCCGAAGTTGTTGCACTCCGGCAGCACCTTCGTGCTGCCCGCGATGTAGAGCGAGCCGGTGAACTTGGCCGGGGCGAGCGGCGGGATCGGCGGGGAGTAGTTCGGCTTGCCGACCACGTGCTCGAGCCAGCTGGACTCGGCCGAGCTCGTCGAGGGCTGCCTCGACGGCACCATCGCGTTGGCGTAGTCGAGCACCGGGTTGGCGGTGGTCAGCCAGTTCGCGGTGGCGTACTGGTCGAGCGCGATAAGCCAGCGGTCCCCCGCCGCCACGTCGATCGTCAGCCGGGCGGTCGGGTCGGTGCCCGCCGCGTTGTACGGGTGCGCCGCGCGGTAGGCGTTGACGAACGCTTGCAGGCCGCTGAGATTCGGGCTCGAAGCGTTCTCGTAGTCGATCTCGATGCCCACGCCGAGCTGCGTGGCCAGCGCGGCGGCCTTCTGCCCGAGCAGCGTCGCGTTCTGCGAGAGCGCGCTGTCCCAGTCGCCGACGTAGGTGATGCCGCCGATGGAGAGCATGACCCGGACGCCGTGGCTGGTGAAGTAGTTCACGATGGTCGAGGTCATGCCGACCGGCACGCCGTTGGCGTCGCCACCGTCCGTGGTCCCGTTCAGCAGCTTGAGCGGGTTCACGAAGCTGAGCACGACCAGGTTGACCGAGGGCCTGCCGTCGCCGCGGTCGATCAGCCAGTGGTTGTTGGCGTCGAAGTCGGCGACCGAGCGCACGGTGCCCCACAGGCAGGCGTCGTTGCTGCAATGCCAGGCCCCGTAGATCTGGATCGGCGTGCCGGCCGCGGCGGTAGCGGCGGGCGGCGCGGCCTGGCTGCCGGAGGCGGACACCGCGGGCAACACGACCGCCGCGGCGGCCGACAGCAGGGCGGCCGCGGGAAGCGTGAATCTGCGCATCAACATGCGCATTTGCATATACGTCTCCAGTCATGTGGGCGTGGACCCATCCCCGCAATCACGATGCGACTGGTTTAGACCTTTGTCAATCGACGCCGCGTCGCAGTGTTCGGCTACGTCGAGCGCGCGGGTTACAGCAGCCCGAGGCCAAGGCCGAGCGCTGCCGCGGCCAGCCCGGCGGCCAGGCTGCCGGCCAGGTTGGCGAGCGCGACCAGGCCCGAGCCCTCCTCCATCAGCCGCACCGTCTCGTAGCTGAGCGTCGAGAAGGTTGTGTAGCCGCCGCACACACCGGTCCCGACGACCGCGACCGCGTCCGTGGCCAAGCCGTGGTGCGTGGCCAGGCCGGCGAGCAGGCCGAGCACGAGGGAGCCGCTGACGTTGATGATCCAGGTGCCCGCCGGGAACACCCCGCCGGGGCGCCGGCGGGTGACCGCCTGGTCGATCAGATAGCGGGCGACCGCGCCGATCGCGGCGCCCAGACCCACGGCCGGCGCGAGCATCATGCGGCGTCCACCGCCAGTTCGCGCTCGGCCTCGCCGTCCGCGCGGGAGCGAGCGCGGTGGGCGACGATTGCGCGGCCGACGGTCAGGCCGAGGCTGGTGGCGGCGAGCCCGGCGCCCAGCGACCCGAGCAGGTCGGCGGCGGCCGTGCCGTAGCGACCCGCGCCCAACAGCCGGTCGGTGTCGAGCATCCAGGTCGAGAAGGTGGTCAGCGCGCCGCAGAAGCCGACGCCGACCAGCGGCCGCAGGTACACCGTCGGCGGCAGGATGTCCAGCACGAAGACGACGAGCAGGGCGAGGATGAACGAGCCGGCGACGTTGACGCCGAAGGTGGCGGCCGGAAAGCCGCCGTGCGGCGTGGGCGCGGCGAGCCCGATCCCGTAGCGGACCAGGCCGCCGGCGAATCCGCCGATCGCGATCGCGCCGAGGACGCGCAGATGGCGGCTGCGGTCGATGCCGACGCCGTTGCCGCCTGTGGCCTGCCGGCTGCCTTCCGCCGATTCGATCCCGGTATCCGGGTCGATCGGCAGTTCATGGCTGCCGCCGATCGCGGCCTCGGTGTGGCTGTCTCGAGCCATCGGGACGTACCTCTCCTACTCGGATGACCATCGTTCGAGTAGGGACCGTTGGCCGCGGACGAGCGCCGCGGCGATTGACGGCGAGCCCCTCCGCCGGAAAAGCCACTATATCGGATCGTCCCGAACCGGACGGATCAGCTCTCCGCGGCGATGATGTCGAGGGCGCCGCGCAGATCGTCGGGGTACGGAGACTCGAACTCGACCCGCTCCCCGCTACCGGGGTGGTCGAAGCCGAGCCGCACGGCGTGCAGCCACTGCCGCGCCAGGCCGAGCCGCTTGGTCAGCGTCGGGTCGGCGCCGTAGGTCAGGTCGCCCACGCAGGGGTGGCGCAGCGCGGACATGTGGACCCTGATCTGGTGCGTGCGGCCGGTCTCCAGCTTGATGTCGAGCAGGGTGGCGTGGTGGTACGCCTCGATCGTGTCGTAGTGGGTGACCGAGTCCTTGCCGTCGGCGGTGATCGCCCACTTGTAGTCGAGCTTGGGGTGCCGGCCGATCGGCGCGTCGATGGTGCCGGTCATCGGGTCCGGGTGCCCCTGGACCAGCGCGTGGTAGGTCTTATCGACCTCGCGGTCGCGGAAGGCCTGCTTGAGCACCGTGTACGCGAGCTCCGACTTGGCCACCACCATCAGCCCCGAGGTGCCGACGTCCAGGCGGTGCACGACGCCCTGGCGTTCCGCCGCGCCGGAGGTGGAGACGCGGTAGCCGGTCGCGGCCAGGCCGCCGATCACGGTCGGGCCCAACCAGCCGGGGCTCGGATGCGCGGCGACGCCGACCGGCTTGTCCACGACCACGATGTGCTCGTCGTCGTGCACGATCCGCATGCCGGGCGCCGGTTCCGGTGCCGTCTGCTCCAGCGGGACCGGGGGCGGCGGCAGTTCCACCTCGAGCCAGGCGCCGCCGCGCACCTTGTCGGACTTGCCGACGGTCGAGCCGTCGATGGCGACCCGGCCGTCCCCGGCCAGCTCCGCCGCCTTCGTGCGCGACAGGCCGAACATGCGCGACAGCGCCGCGTCCACCCGCTCGCCGTCGAGGCCCTCGGGCACCGGCAGGGAGCGCAGGCTGCCGGCCGGGCTCATGAGGCGGCTCCGGTCTTCGCATCCGCGCCGTCCTCGCCCCGGCCGCGCTCGGTGCTGCGTTCGTCGGTGCCGTCCGGGTGCAGGCCGCGGAAGGCGAGCAGCACCATCAGCGCCCCGCCGACCACGATGGCCGAGTCGGCGAGGTTGAAGATGGGCCAGTGCGGGACGTGGATGAAGTCCACCACCCAGCCGCGCAGGACTCCCGGCGCGCGGATGATCCGGTCCGTCAGGTTGCCGAGCGCGCCGCCGAGCAGCAGGCCGAGGGCGATCGCCCAGGGCAGGCTGAACAGGCTGCGCGAGAGCCGCAGGATCATCGCGATCACGCCGACGGCGATCGCCGTGAAGATGATCGTGTAGGCCTCGCCGATGGAGAACGCGGCGCCCGGGTTGCGCGTGTAGTCCAGCTGAAGCGCCGGGCCGAGCAGCCGGATCGGCTCCCCGTAGTGCATCGTCGCCACCACCAGGACCTTGCTGGCGACGTCCAGCGCGAAGGCGGCCGTGGCGACCGCCACCAGCACCCCCACCCGGCGCACCCGCTCGCCTCCCGGTCCGCTCCCGGCCGGGCCGGCGGCGGCTGGAACGTCGGCCTCGGCGTTCTCGCCTCGCTCGTCGCGCTCGCCGGTCCCGGGAGGCTGCGCCTGGTCACGGACCGTTCGGCGGCCGGATTCAGCCGCCGACGCGGCGTTCCGTCCGTTCGCGGTGTCCATACGTTCCACGCCGCGACCTTACCTGGTCGGACGGTGTGCTTCGCACGCCTACCGGCGCTCCTGCTTCTGCTTGCAGCTCATGCACAGCGTCGCGCGCGGGAAGACCTGAAGCCGCGCCTTGCCGATCGGCTCGCCGCAGCTCTCGCAGGCGCCGTAGGTGCCTGCGGCGATGCGTGCCAGCGCGCGCTCCGACTGCACCAGCATCTCGCGCGCGTTGGCCGCGATGGACATCTCGTGCTCGCGCTCGAAGTTCTTCGACCCGGCGTCCGCCTGGTCGTCGCCCGCGCCGTCGCTGGCGTCGCGCAGCAGGTCGGCCAGCGCGTTGTCGGCCGAGGCCACGTCGGCGCGCAGCCGCTCGACCTCCGCCCGCAGGTCGCCGACCACCTCGGCCACCTCGTCCGCCGCCCACGGGTCCTCGCCCGGACGCACCGGAAGGGTGTCCGGCCCGGTGCGCTCCGCCACCGCGGCCACCGCGGCGACGGC
>JBKOWZ010000134.1:0-6701 GCA_046724665.1 Actinomycetota bacterium | reverse complement strand
GCCTCGCGCGCAGCAGATCGCAGCGCACCCACCGCGCCTCGACTCCGGCCGCACGCGCCGCCTCGGCCGCGCGGTCGAGCGCCCACTCGCTCACGTCGAGGCCGACGACCTCGTGGCCGCGGGCGGCGAGGCCGATCGCGTGCCGGCCGGTGCCGCAGCCCAGGTCAAGCACGCGCCGCCCCGGGGCGTGCCGGCCGAGCACGGAGGCGAGGTACTCGACCTCGCGGCCGGTGCGCTCGGCCGTGTATTCGTGCTCGGCGACGGCCCAGAACGCGGAACTGAAGTAGTCCTCGTACCAGGGCCGGGTCGTACGGCCGCTCGCGCGGCCGGTGGTGCGAGCGGTCATGCGACATCCGCTCGCAGGACCTCCTGGCGTTGGAAGAACCCGCATACGTCGCACAGCCCGGCCGGGTTGCGCACGCCCTCCTGGCACAGGTAGCGGCCCCCGCAGACGCGGCAGAGGTCATCGACGATCGGCAGCAGCGAGCGCTGCACGTTCTCGAACGCGCTGAACAGGTAGTAGTCGATGCCGGGCCACAGGTCGTAGAGGTGGTCGGCGATCCCGTACGCCATGGAGCGCTCGTCCGGGCCGGTGGCGAAGCGCCCCGGCGCGCCCTGCCGGTTCAGCTCCGGCGCGACCAGCTCGAGGTAGAGGGTCAGCTCCTTCTTGGTGATCCGGTAGAGCGGGAACACATACCGGAACTCGCCGAGCTCGCGGGTCGGGATGCCGCCCATCCGGTATCCGGCGGTGAACCAGGTGACCATGCTGGCGACCAGGTCGTCCGCGTTGAAGCCGAAGGCGACCACCGGGGCGCCGCGCCGGGTCGCCTCGCGCTCGAGCATCCGGCGCAGCACCTGGTGCCCGATCACCATGTTCAGGTTGCGGTGCTCCCCCGCGACCAGCCGGCTCATCACGTCCACGAACGGCATGCGCAGCTTGAACACGTCCGCGACCTCGTCGGCGGTGACGATGACGTGATCGACGCCGAGGCCTTCGCAGGCGTCGAGCGCGGCCTGGAAGGTGGCCGGCTCCTCCCAGTCGGGCAGGCCGGTGATGGTGACCGCGGTCATCTCGACCTGTGGCCACTGGCCACGGGTGCGTTCCAGCAGCTTGAGATAAGCGACGCTGTCCCGGCCGCCCGAGAGGCCGATCACCACGCGGTCGCCGTGGCGCATCGTCTCGCCGAACGCGACGCTCTGCACGAAGGTCTTCTCGACGTACTCGACGAAGGCGTCGGCGCCGAGTTGCTCGGCGCGCCGCTCGAGGGTGCCGCCGTGGTCGAAGAGCACGTTCTTGACATACACGGGGTCGGGCGCGCCGTAGGTGTGCGTCTTCGGGTTGCGCAGCACGTCCAGGTCGTAGTGACGCACCTGGCGCAGCTCGATCACGTCGTCGGGCCCGACGACGGTGGTGCTCTCCGGGATCACCTTCCCGTCGCGGTAGGCCAGCACCGCGTTGACCGGGATGCCGTTGGCCCGCAGGACGTCCTCGAGCGGCTGGCCCGGGGTCACGGCCAGGGTCTCCGAGCCGCCGGTCTTGTTGCGGAACACGACGCTGGCTGCCATGGTGGCTGCTCCGTTTCAGGCGGGTAGACGGACCGAGGTGTTTGCGGGCACGGTCGTTTCGGTCGCGGCGAGCCGTGACGCGGGCGCTCCCCAGGCGGCGAACGGCACCAGCATCTCGTCCTCGGTGATCGAACCGTGCTCGTAGACGAGCGAGGGGTCTGGCAACGGGAACCGGGGCGAGGCGGCGACCGCGACGACCTCGCCGATGCGTGCCCTGACGATTGGCGAGACGTTCATCAGGCCGCGCTCGTCGAGCTCGTCGGGCGTGAATACGAACGCATCCTCGCCGAGCGCCGAACGAAGTTCGTCGGCGAGCCACTGCTCGCGTCCGGGCAGCGGGTGCAGCCACCGGACACGGCCGGCGCCGCCGCTCGGGGCGCGGCAGTAGCGAGGGTTGTCAAGGGTCTGCCAGCGCGCTGCGAGCCGTTCGTCCGACGACACCGGTACCTGGCCGTGGTCGGCGTGAGCGAGCACTGTCCAGCCGCGATCCGCCCAACGGCAGGCCGCCTCGTCCAGGGCGCGCACGGCCGCACGCAGCGGCGCGTCGTACCCGCTGCGATGGATGTGGTCGTCCAGATTGACGTACACCCACAGCAGCAGCGGATCAGCGTGCGGCTGCGCGACGACGGCATCGACCTCGCGCACAGTTCGCTCCACGATCCCTGAGACGGTCCGGACAGGTGGTTCGTTGTCCACGGCGTCGCCGTCCGCTGTCCGCAGTGTCGCGCCGTGCAGCAGGGCGCTGACCCACGGGCCACGGAGCGCGGCAAGTTCGTGGCCGAGCACTATCGGCTCGGCGCCGAGCACACGTGCCGCGTCGAACACGGTCGGGCTCGCGACCACAACCGGATCCGCGCCGATCTCCACATCGCCCGCACCGGTGCCCGTGATGACGTTCACCAGCCGGTCCGTGCCGGGCACGCGGCAGACGGTGCCCACGGCACCGTGCTCACCCGCCTCGATCCCGGTGACCGAGGTGAGCCAGGCGGTGGCCGAGGTGCTGGGGAAAGTGGATCGCATGGCGGCGAGCTCGGCGTGGGCCAGGGCCTCGGCGGCGACGTGGAACGCCAGCCCGTCGAGGGCGAGCACGACCACACCCGGGAGCCGGGCGGGTGAAGGCCTGCCTCCCGGGCGTGTGCCGTCGGCTCGCGGCTCCGCGAGGTGCGGGGCCAGACACCGTTCGACGCAGGCGGGAACGCCGCGCAGACCGGCCGCAGTGATCGTCACCGATTACTCGGCGCGGCCGGGACGCGGCGACCGCCTGTCGCTGATCACCAGTTGGGCACGCAGTCGGTGCACGTGGTACGGAACTTCACCAGCTGCGCGGCCTGGCGGGCGGCGATCATGCGCTCGACGAACTCGGGGACCAGCATCACGGGGGCCGTCGCGGTGTCGCGACGCACGGGCGCTTCGATCTTCGAGGACATGGGGCTCCACACTCCATCCGAATGCGGGCAGGGGTCGGCTGCGCGGGGATACGCGTGTAGGCGCGAGCACCTGAAGTTCCGGTGGACGTCGCCCAGGGGTCACGCGGTATTTCGGACGCTAAGACAGTGTTCGAAGACTGTCAAGGTCGGAGCCGCATTAGTGACGCGCACTTGCCAGCGAGACCACCGCGCACGCCCCGCCCACCCCCCACCCACCCCCGTTCCCGCCCCGCACCCCCGCGCTCCGCGCCGGTTGGGCCTGTTAACAGCGATCGTGGCGACGTGGTGCCGAGGGACCGACGGGCTTCGCAGAACGCATCGGAGTCAGTGGCGGACCCAACCCAGTGGAGGAGTCAACCCGGTGATGGACTCAACCAAGTGGCGGACTCAGCAGCGGACTCACCGCCGCGCTCCGCGCCGGTTGGGCCTGTTAACTGAGCGGGACTGGTTGGAACGGTTCGGCGCGGTTCACTCAGTTGCCGAGCACAGGTTGCTCAGTGGGGTGAGTTACCCAATACAGGTTGCTCAGTGCGGCCGGTCGCCCTGCACAGGCCGCCCGGTACAGGTTGCCCAGTGCGGTCAGCTACCCAGTACGGGTTGCTCAGTGCGGTCAGTTACCCAGTACAGGTCGCCCGGTACACCTGCTGAGTACGGTCACTTGCTCAGTTCACTCGGTTGATCAGTCAGTTCAGGAACAGGGCGGCGCCCTCGTGGCGGCTGCGGCGTGCGCGCAGGCCGAGGACGGTCAGCGCCACGGCCAGCCAGCAGCAGCCGATCCCGGCCTCCTGCGCGGTCAACTGCGCGATCCGCCCGGCGCCCGCCGCGTCGAAGAGGCCGCGTACCGCGCGCAGGCCGTGGGTGAGCGGCAGGAAGTCGCCGACGCGGCCGAAGAACGGGCCGAGCGAGGACGGCGGGAACTCGGGGCCGCACAGCGCCATCATCAGGGTGAGCGTCCCGTTCGACACCACGTTGCGCAGGTCCTCGGCGGTGAGCACCAGCGCACCGAGGAACAGGCCGAGGCAGTAGCTGCTCAGCGCGGTCACGGTCATCACGGCGGTGACCACGAGCACCCGGCCCACCGTCAGCTCCAGGCCGGCCACCGGGGCGAGGATCACGATCGCGCCGATCCCGCAGGCCAGGCCGTCCGGCAGCCAGAACAGGCTGCGTCCGGCGAGTACGGCGCTCGGGCTGCTCGGCGAGGCGACCAGGAGGCCGAGCGTGCCGTTCTCCAGCTCCCAGGTGGTTGACGCGGTGGCGTTGAGGCCGTGCAGCGTGACCATCAGGACCGCGTTGCCGACCAGCAGGTAGCGCGCCTGGCCGGGGCCGAGCAGGTTGCCGATGGTCAGGAAGAACAGCACCTGCGCGAGCATCCGCATGAACCAGCCGAGGATCCAGGTGCGCAGCGTGAACATCACCGCGTGGTCGGCCATTCCGGCACGCGCCGCCCATACCAGGACGTTGAAACCGTTGCGCAGCCGCTCGCCGGGGGACTCGGCGGACTGACCGGGCCTGCCTACCGCCTGCGCGCTCATCGCAGCCCCAGGGTTCCGGCCTCGCGCACCAGGCGCAGGACTCTGCGAAGGGTGAGCTGGCCGAGCACGAGCAGCACCGCGCCGAGGCCGACGATCACGCACAGCCGCCAGGCCACGCCGGTGACCGCCGCCGGGCCCAGCGAGTCGCGCAGCAGGTCGGAGCTCCACGACAGGTAGATCAGCCGGGCCGGCGGGTGCGTCCAGGCTGGCAGCGAGCCGACCGGCACGAAGACGCCGCCGAGCAGCAGGAACGGGTAGCTCAGCGAGTTCTGGAAGGTGCGCGCGGTTCGGGTGGCCACGAACAGCGCCGCCATCAGCGAGGCGGCCTCGGCGGTCGCCGCGGCGGTCGCCAGCAGGCCGAGGGCGAACACCGCCGGGTGGTGCACGTGCGGGGAGATCCCGAAGCCCAGCCGCGCGACCAGCCACACCTCCAGCGCGGTGACCAGGCTGACCGCGGTGGTGAACAGCACCCTGCCGCCGACCACCCGGGCGAACGAGGCGGGCGCGGCGACCAGCGGTTCGAGCGTGCCAAGCCACCGGTCCGCGTCGATGATCTCGCCGGAGATCAGCAGCGCCATGCTCCACACGGCCATCAGCACCGGCGCGAGCAGGCCGTTGGCGATCAGGTCGGCGCGGCCGGAGTGGCGCACCAGGGCGAGGAAGACCACTGCGAGCAGCGGCGCGCGCACCAGGTCGATCCAGTAGTCGCGGCTGGAGAGCATCATCCGGCCCTGCATCCGGAACGTGGCGCCGAGCAGCGTCATCGAACTCTGCGTCATCGGGCCGGGCCGCTCGCGAGGTCACCGCTCGCGTGGTTGCCGCTCGCATAGTCGCTGTGCACGAGCTTGAGGTAGACCTCTTCCAAGCCCGGCAGCTCGGTACGCACGGACGTCACACCGGCCTCGACCACGAACGCCAGCACACGGCCGGCGGCCTCGCGGCTGTCCAGCGACACCAGCGTCGCACCGTCCGGCGCGCCGTCCACCGCGGTGACGCCCGGCAGCTGACGGATACGTTCACCCAGTTCCGCATCGACGCCTTCCAGGCGCAGCCGCTCGTAGCGGGAGATCCACCGCGCCAGCGTCTTCGGGGCCTCGGTCGCCACGATCCGGCCGTGGTTGACCAGGGTGACCCGGTCGCACACCGCCTCGGCCTCGACCATGTCGTGCGTGGCCAGCAGGATGGTGCGCCCCTGGCGGGCCAGGGCCCTGATGGACTCGCGCAGCTGCCGCGCGGCCAGCGGGTCGAGGCCGTTGGTCGGCTCGTCGAGCAGCAGCACCCTGGGTTCGTGGATCAGGCCCCTGGCCAGGTGCAGCCGCTGGCGCATGCCGACCGAGTACGTCTCGACCTTGTCGTCGGCGCGGTCGGTGAGCCCGAACTCGTCCAGCAGCTCGTCCGCGCGGGCGCGCCCCGCGGCCGCGCCGAGGTGGTAGAGCGCGGCCCAGTAGCGCAGGTTCTGCCGGGCGGTCAGCCTCGGATAGAGCCCGCGATCGCCACCGAAGACGATGCCCAACGTCGGGCGCACCGCGCGGTACTGCGTGGCGACGTCGTGTCCCAGCACCCTGGCAACCCCCGAGGTGGGCAGCAGGACGGTGGACAGGATCTTCATCAGGGTGCTCTTACCCGCGCCGTTGGGGCCGAGCAGCCCGTGGATCTCGCCCTGCTCGATGCGCAGCGAGACCCCGTCGAGCGCGACGATCTGCCGGCCGCGCCGCTCCCGGTAGACCCGCCGCAGCAGGTCGGTCTCGACCGCAGGTACCGTGTCCACTTCCACCCGATCCTCGTGTGTCTCAACGGATCCCGGCCGCGGCCTGGTCGAGCCACTCCTGCCGGCAGGCCCCGGCGGCGAGCAGGTACGAGCCGGCGGGGCTGAGCGCGACCAGGTTGCGGCCGATCCGGACGAACTCGAGCCCCGGCGCGCTCGGCGCGTACGCCGCCCCGCCCGACCCGTCCCGCCCGCCGCCGCCGAGGGCCACGCCGAACAGCGGCAGGCCGAGCGCGAGCGCCCGGTACGCGCCGAGCCGCTCGTGCAGCAGATCGCTGGCACGGTCGGCGAGAGCTGATTCGCGCTCGACACCGTACTGCGCGGCGTACGCGAGCGCGCGCACCGGATGGGACCAGCGGGCCGCCGTACGCACCCGCCGGGCCACGCGCTCGCGGCGGGCCGCGCCGGGGG
>JBKOWZ010000138.1:0-12116 GCA_046724665.1 Actinomycetota bacterium | reverse complement strand
TCGGGTCGTCGTCCAGCTCGTCGAGGACCGCGCGCAGCTCGGCGACCTGCTGCTCGGTCATGGCCAGCGCGGCCATCGCGGTGGCGGCCGGCTCCAGGATGCGCCGGACCTCAAGGAACTCCAGCACCGTGTCGTCCCGGTGGAAGTCCACCACGAACGTCATCGCGTCGAGCAGCAGGCGCGGTTCGAGGCTGGTCACGTAGGTGCCGTCGCCCTGGCGAACGTCGAGCACGTGGATCAGCGACAGCGCCTTCACGGCCTCGCGCAGCGAGTTTCGCGACAGGCCGAGGCGGTCGGCGAGGTCGGCCTCCTTGGGCAGCCGGTCGCCGGGACGCAGCGCCCCGGTCACGATCATGCCCTTGATCTTCTCGATCGCCTCATCGGTGACCGCCAACTGACACTCCCGTCCATCCATCGGACCTTTGCACTCAGTATCGCGTCCCGGACGCCGTATGCCCAGCGCAGGGGGTTACGGCCGCGCCGCCTCGATCAGGCAGGCGCGCAGGGCGTCGAGCTCGCCGTCGGCCATGCCGTGCCTGGCGAGGTAGCCGGGCACGTCGCCGCCGAGCCGGCGCGCCGCGGCCAGCGCGCTCTCGATCAGCGCGGCCCGGACGTAGTGGTGCGTCTGGTAACGGTCGTCGGGCCCGTCGCCGTCGTCGGGCTCGGGGATGCCGAGCCCCGGGTTGCTGCGCAGGAAGTCGGTGACGATCGCCTCGTCCGTCACGCCCGCCGCGCTCAGCGCGAGTGCGACGGCCACGCCGGTGCGGTCCTTGCCGACCGCGCAGTGCACCAGCACCGGCTGCGAATCGGCCCGCGCGAGACTGCGCACGGCCTGCGTGAACGCCGCCCCGCACGCCTCGATCATGTGCAGGTAGAGCCCCGGCTGATCGGCCGGGACCGGCAGGTTTCCGAGCACCGGCACGGTGAGCCGCCGGATGGACGGGTCGTCGAGGTCGTACGGCCACTGCTCAGCTTCGTCCTCGTCGCGCAGGTCGAGCACCGACCGCAGCCCGAGCGCGCGGATCGCCGCCATCCCCTCAGGGCCGAGGCTGCTCGGCGCGTGCGAGCGATACAGGGTCCGGAATCTGGTGCGGCCACCGCCCGAGGCCGACAGGCCGCCGACGTCGCGGAAATTCAACAGGCCCTTGACGACTGTCATGGTTTCGCCCACGTGGGCACGCTATCAGCAGCCCGTGCCGCTGTGCGCCGATAGAGTGGAACCGTGATCGAGCGGACCTCCAGCCGGATCGTCTATCAAAACGCGTGGATGTCGGTGCGCGAGGACGACATCGTGCGCGCCGACGGCAGCAGGGGCATCTACGGCGTGGTCGATAAGCCGCCGTCCGCGCTCATCGTGCCGTTCGAGCACGACGGGTTCTGGCTGGTCGAGCAGTACCGCTACACGATCGGCGGCCGGTACTGGGAGTTCCCGCAGGGCACGCTGCCCGATCGCGCCGACGGCGACCCGGCTGTCGTGGCGCGTCATGAGCTGGCGCAGGAGACCGGTCTGCACGCCGCGCGGCTGACCCTGCTCGGCCAGTTCTTCCACGCCTACGGTTACTCCAGCCAAGCGTGCAACACGTGGCTGGCCACGGAGCTGAGCCGGGACGCTCAGGCCGCCGCGCCCGATCCGGAAGAGCTCGACCTCGTCGCGAAGTGGTTCCCCCGCGACGAGGTCGAGGCGATGATGCGTGACGGACGTATCGTCGATCAGGCCACCATGGCCGCGTACGGCCTGCTGCTCCTCGCGGAGCGCGGCGGCCAGGCGTCGTAACGCAGCGCGCCGTTGCCCGTGCCCTACAGGCCGAGCGACTTGGCGACGATCGTGCGCATGATCTCCGTCGTGCCGCCGTACAGCCGTGCGACGCGCGCGTCGGCGTACAGGCGCGCGATCGGGTACTCGTTGATGTACCCGTAGCCGCCGTGCAGCTGAAGGCACTTGTCGATGATGCGGCCCGAGGCCTCGGTGGTGAAGATCTTGCAGGCCGCGGCGTCCGCCGGGCTCAGCTTCCCCTCGTCGAACAGCTCCACCGCGCGGTCGGTCATCGCCTGCGCCGCCTGGAACTCGGCCTCGCAGTCGGCCAGCACGAACTTGGTGTTCTGGAACGAGGCGACCGACTGGCCGAAGGCCTTGCGCTCCTTGACGTAGTCCACCGCGAACCGGATCGCGGCCGCCGCGGCGGCGGTCGAGCCGACCACGATGGCCAGCCGCTCCTCGACCAGGTTGTGCGTCAGGTACTTGAAGCCCTGGCCCTCCTCGCCGAGCAGGTCCTCGACCGGGACCTTGACGTCCTGGAAGGCCAGCTCCGCGGTGTCCGAGGTCTTCAGGCCGATCTTGTCCAGCTTCTTGCCGACCGTGTAGCCCGGGGACTTGGTGTCCACGAACAGGATCGACAGGCCGCCGCGCCGGTCCTGCGCGGTGGCCGGGGCGGTGCGCGCGACCACCAGCACCCGGTCGGCCAGCACGCCGCCGGAGATGAAGGTCTTGGCACCGTTGAGGACGTAGTGCGTACCGTCCGCGGACAGCTTCGCGGTGGTGGCGATGCCGGCCAGGTCGGAGCCGGTGCCGGGCTCGGTCATCGCCAGCGCGCCCATCATCTCGCCGGAGACGAAGCCGGGCATCCAGCGCCGCTTCTGCTCCTCGGTGGCGAAGGAGAGCAGGTAGGGCCGCACCAGGTTGGTATGGATGCTGTACGCGCCGAAGGTCACGCCGGCGCGGGCGGTCTCCTCGGCGATGACCATGTTGAACCTGTAGCTGGACTCGCCGGCGCCGCCGTACTCCTCCGGCACGTTGATCCCGAGCAGCCCGAGCTCACCGAGGCGAACATAGAACTCGCGGGGAACGTGGCCCTGCTTCTCCCAGTCGGCGTGGTACGGGACGACCTCGGCCTGGATGAAGTCCCGGATCATCGACCGGAACGCCTCGTGGTCCTCGTTGTAGATGCTGCGGAGCACGGGGTATGCCTCCTCGCGAATGCCGTTGAACGCTCGTTAAGCTACTCGTCGGTAGCGCGGCCTGTCCAGAGGAAGGAGCAGCCATGGCCGGACGTCCCCCCGGGCATCAGGCCCTGCTCGACGCCGCCTCGGCGGAGTTCGCCGAGCGCGGCTACTACACCACGTCCGTCCGCGACATCGCGGCCCGCGCCGGGGTGAGCCTGTCCGCCCTCTACCACTATTACCCGGGCAAGCAGGCCCTGCTCGCGGCGCTCCTCCACGAGGGGCTCGACGCCTACTTCGCGCTGTGCAAAGAGGCCCTGGCCGAGGCCGGAAACGACCCGGCGGCACGCCTGGCGGCCGTCGTCGGGGCGACGGTGCGCTATCGCGCGGAACGCTCGGTCGCCAGCCTGATCCTGATCAACGAGGCCAGAGCGCTGCCCGAAGAGACCGCGGCGGCCTACCGCGAGCGCCAGCGCCAGGCCACCGACCTATTCCGCACGGCGATCGACGCCGGCATCGCGAGCGGAATGTTCACCACGCCGTACCCGAACGACGCGCGCCGCACAATCATCGCGGCGTGCAACGCCGTCGCCCAGTGGTACCGGCCGGACGGCCCGGTGCCGCTCGACGCGCTCGTGGAGCGTTACGTCACGCTCGCGTACACGCTGCTCGGCTACCGGCGCCGCACCCCGCTCGCACGATCCATATCGAGCACGATTGACACCACGCGCACGCGCGAATAGACCCGTACACATGATCACCGACGATCTCGAACAGGATCTCGCGCCCGGACGCGTCATCACCGACCCCGATCAGATGTCGGCGTACTGCAACGACGAGCACTCCTACGTCACGCCGGGCCGGCCGTGCGCGGTGGTCGTCGCGCACGAACGTGACGACGTCGTGGCCGCGTTGCGATGGGCCTCGCGCAACCGGGTGCCCGTCATTCCACGCGGCGCGGGGACGGGGATCGTCGGCGGCACGGCGGCGATCGACGGCTGTCTCGTGCTGTCGCTGGCGAAGATGACCGCGATCCGCGAGCTGTCCGCCGAGGACGAGATCGCGGTCGTCGAGCCCGGCGTCATCAACGCCGAGTTGGACAGGCAGGCGCGCAAGCACGGACTGATGTACGCACCCGATCCTTCGAGCTATGAGACCTGCACGATCGGCGGCAATATCGCTACGAACGCAGGCGGGCTGCGCTGCGTGAAGTACGGCGTCACGCGCGAGTCGGTGCTCGGGCTGGAGGCGGTCATGGCCGACGGTACGGTCATCCGCACCGGTCGCCGGACACTGAAGGGGGTCGTCGGGTACGACCTGACCAGCCTGCTCGTCGGGTCCGAGGGCACGCTGGCCGTGGTCACCGAGGCGACGCTGCGGCTGCGGCCCGCGCCGAAGCAGCCGCCGGTGACTGTGGCCGCAGAGTTCGCGACGATGCGGCAGGCCGCCTCGGCGGTCTGGGAGATCGTGCGCACGGCGGTCGGGCCGAGCCTGCTGGAGTTGATGGACCGCGCGACGCTCGAGGCGCTCGACGACTGGCGCAACATCGGGCTCGATCCGGCCACCGGGGCGATGCTGCTGGCTCAGGCCGACGGCGCCGACGCCGCCTCCGCGGCCTCGGTGATGGCGGAGTGCTGCTCGCGGACCGGGGCGTCGGTGGTCGCGGTCTCGCAGGACGAGGCTGAGGCCGTGCAGCTGCTCACGGTGCGGCGTACGGCGTTCAACGCCATCGAGCGGCTCGGCGCGTGCCTGATCGAGGACGTGTGCGTGCCGCGTTCGCAGCTGCCTGCGATGTTCGACGCGGTCGCGCGCATCGCGGAGAAGCACGGCCTCGCGGTGCCGACGGTGGCGCACGCCGGGGACGGCAACCTGCACCCGGTCTTCGTGTTCGACCGCTCGCTGCCGCGGATCCCTGACGCGGTGTGGGCGGCGGCCGACGAGGTGTTCCGCGCGGCGCTCGCGCTCGGCGGGACGCTGACCGGGGAGCACGGGGTCGGCACGCTGAAGCGGCACTGGCTCGGCGAGGAGTTGGGCGCGCCGACGCTGGCGGCGAACCTCGCGATCAAGCGCGCGCTGGATCCGCACGGGATCCTGAATCCGGGCAAGGCGATATGAGCACGCGGGACCGGACGTGCGTACGTCGCACGTCCGGTCGCGTGGGTCGTCAGTGGTCCCGGTGACGATTCACCGTGGCTTCGAACCAGGGGCGAACTACAGGGAGGCCGCGAATTCCTGGAGCGTCGTCGGCGGCTGGCCGTTCACCTTCTCGTAGTCCGTCGGCTGGAACAGGCCCGGCATGCCGCCGAGCGACTTGAACATCGCCCAGAGGCCGGTCAGGTGCTCGATGGAGGCGGGGCCCGCGTACAGCTCGAGGGCCTTCTCGCGCCACTCGTCGGGGTCGGCGTCCACGTAGGGCACGCCGAACGCCTCGGCGACCTGGCCGATCGTCGGGACCGCGCCGACGAGCTGGATCGGCTCGGCCTCGACCTTGTCGGCCAGCAGCTGGTTGAGGCCGACCCGCGCCACGTCCGCGGCGGCGACCAGCGGGATCTCGGTGTCGGCCGAGCCGAGCGGCAGCGAGAGCTCCTTGCCGCCGCCGTTGCCGAGCGCGACCGCCATGTTCTCGTAGAAGACCGTGGCCTCGATGTGCACGGCCTGCGGGACCGAGGCGGTCAGGATCTGCTCGCCGACCCAGTGCCGCTGCATGTGCGGGGTGATGCCGTCGGCGGTGCCGGAGCCGTACATCGAGACGGCCACGACCCGCTCAAGGCCCTCCTGCCGGGCCGCGGCGGCGAACACCGCGGTGGCCTCGAGCATGCCGACCTTCACCGGGTAGTTGAAGTAGGCGCGCTTGACGCCCTTGAGCGCGGGGATCACGTCGCTGATCTTGAGCAGGTCGCCCACGACCACCTCGGCGCCGAGCTTGCGCAGCTCCGCGGCCCGATCGTCGTCAACGCGCACGAACGCGCGCACCTCATGGCCTTGCTTGAGCAGTTCCTGGGTCACGCGCAGGCCGGTCGCGCCCTGCTGAACACGCCGGAAAGGGGCACCGTCGTCCCCTCTGGCCTGGCCCGCGGCACCGGTGACGAGGATCGGTTCCATGATTGCTCCATCACAGGGTGAGTTCGAACGCGGCATGATGTCAGCACGCGCAGAAATGACGTCGGAGCCTACCAAACGATCACCCGATTGAATGCACGTTCGGGTATTGATTGATACGGCCAGAGGTCAGCGTCGCACACGTTCACCTGAGCCCGCTTCTCCGGCCTTGCCCGCCTCGCCGCGACGCCTGGAGCGGGGCGGGCCCGGATCACTCCGCGGTGAAGAAGCTGGACGTGGCGGCGTCGGGCAGGTTCCCGCCGTCGAGACCGCGCCGCCGCGCCCGGCGCAGGGACTCGAGCCCGGCGAGGTCGAGCGTGCGCGTCTCGCCGGAGCCGACGCGCTCCGGCTCGCTGCGGGGGGCCGGGACGGTTTCGGCGGCGGGGGCCTGCGCCGCGACCGTGCGGCGCACCGAGTAGCCGATCGCGGCGGTGACTCCAGGCAGCCAGCCGAGTCCCGCGCCGAGCAGCGCCATCGTGGCCGCCTGGAGCGCGAGCACGTCGCCGGTCGGCGTCGCGGCCGAAACCTCCAGGTCGAAGATCCGCATGCCCGGGGAGACCGAGTGGTCCACCAGCCCGGCCAGCAGGCCGGTCGCCGCGGCGGTCAGCGTGGCCACGCTCCACACGCCGAGCACCAGGGAGAGCTTGGCCCGGCGCAGCGCCAGGCCGCCGGCCAGCATCCGGGCGCCGAGCAGCACCAGCAGCGGCCAGCCGAGGTCCAGTACGAGCCCTGCGACCCAGTGCCCGGTGCCGCCCCCGGCCGGCGCCGTCGGGCCGTGCGGCCCGGCGGTCCAGTGGAAGACGCCGAGCGCGTCGGCCAGCAGCGGTACGCTGCGGCCGACCGGCCGACCGGCCAGCCCGGATATGGTCGACCACGTCCACGGGTTGCCGATGGCGGCGGTGAGCAGCAGCACGGCGCCGCCGGCACATCCGGCGATCGCCCAGCGGCGTCGCGGCGAGAGCGTGGACAGGTATGTTCGTGCCATGGCAAGCAAGCTTCGTCGCACGTTTGAATGATTTCAAGAGCGGGATGCGTAGCCGATCAGTTACCGATTCGTGACCAGGCTGCCGTCGGCGGGCTCTGCCAGGATGGCCCCATGACCATCATCACCATGACTGCCGAGACCCGCACCGATCCGCCGACGGCCGGCGACGAGCGCACCCTGCTGACCGCTTTCCTGGACTATCAGCGCGACACGCTGGCCTGGAAATGCTCGGGGCTGGCCGACGAACAGCTCAAGCTGCGCGCGGTCGATCCGTCGAGCCTGTCGTTGCTCGGACTGCTGCGCCACCTGACCGAGGTCGAGCGCATCTGGTTCGAGAGCACCATCGCGGGCGAGCCGGTGACACCGATGTATTTCACGCAGGACAACCGGGACGGCGATTTCGACGACCTGGACACTCACTCCCCCGCCGAGGTGTACGAGACCTGGCGGTCCGCCTGCGCTCGCTCGCGCGAGATCACCGCCGCGCACGAACTGGATTTCGAGGGCACGCGCCGGGGGTACGCCTTCTCGCTGCGCTGGGTGCTGATTCACATGATCGAGGAGTACGCCCGGCACAACGGCCACGCCGACCTCCTGCGCGAGCGGATCGACGGAGCGACCGGCGAGTAGCGCGGCGCCGGCCGCTGCGGCGGGCGGATGACACCGGGGAGTGAGCGTCCGAGCACTCTGCGATGGCCCGATTGGGCGGTCTGGTACCCGCGGCGACCGGACGGCTACTAGGCTAGCCCGACATGGAAATCGAGTCGCTGGCAGCCTTCGACAACCACTTGAAATCAGCGCGGGGCAACCTGGTCGGCTGCCGGATCCAGGCTGTTGATCTCGTCGAACGCGGCTGGGAACTGCGCACCGCGGACGTGACCGACTCGGTGTTCCTGGGCTGCGCGCTGACCGACTCGGTGACCGCGGATCTGCGCCAGCGCGGCGCGATGGTGTTCCCGCCGGCGCCCAACCTGCCGTTCGACCCGTACCGCTCCGCGCTGTACACCGCCGAGGAGCTCTACGACGGCGTCATGCAGAAGCCTTACGAGCAGACCCCTGACGCGCTCGCCTACGCCTGGGAGTGCGCCGCGCGCGACCGCGAGGACGTGCTCGAGATCATGCTGCGCGGGCTGCACGACGACTCGATCACGGACGCGCTCGGCGAGTTCCTGGCCGGCCGCCGGACCGTGGCCGTGCTCGGCGGCCACGCGGTGCCGCGCGACTCCTCCGGCTACGAGGCGGCCGCCCACCTCGGCAGGACCCTGACACGCGCGGGCTTCACCGTGGCCACCGGCGGCGGCCCCGGCGCGATGGAGGCGGCGAACCTGGGCGCCTACCTCGCCCCGTTCGGCGACGACGCGCTCGACGAGGCGGTGGACACGCTCAGCGCCGTGCGCGACTTCCGGCCCGACGCGACCGCGTGGGCGCGCGCGGCCTTCGCGGTGCGCGCCGCGTTCTCGCCCGAGCGCTCCGGGGCGTCGTTGTCCGTGCCGACCTGGTTCTACGGCCACGAGCCGCCCAACGCCTTCGCCGGCGCCATCGCGAAGTACTTCTCCAACGCGGTGCGCGAGGACCGGCTGCTCGACCGCTCCAGCGCGGGCATGGTCTTCCTGCCGGGCGCCGCCGGGACGGTCCAGGAGATATTCCAGGCCGCGACGCCCGCGTACTACGCGCCGAAGGACGCGCCGCCGCGGCGGCTGATCCTCGTCGGCGTCAATCACTGGACGAACACGCTGCCCGCGTGGCCGCTGCTGCGCGCGCTGGCCTACTCGCGGCCGATGGCCACCACGATCCACCTGGTGGACACCGCGGCGGAGGCCGGCATCCTGCTCACCCGCGTGCACTGACGCGTCAGCTGGTCGCCTTGACCAGCGCGGTGAACAGCGCCGGATCGTCGCGCACCTCGGGGTGCCACTGCACGCCGAGCAGGAACCTGCGATGCGGCACCCACGCGGCCTCGATCGTCCCGTCCTGCGCCCAGGCGCTGGCCACCAGGCCGTGGCCGAGCTTGTCGATCGCCTGATGGTGGTGGCAGGGCACGTCCACGCCCTCGCCGAGCAGCGAACCCGGCAGCGCGGCGGTGTCCAGGCGTACCCGCACCGTGCCGTAGACCCCGGGCGCCGGGCGGTGCCGCTCGCCGCCGGCCAGGTCGGGCAGGTGCTGGTGCAGTGTGCCGCCGAGGCAGACGTTGATCAGCTGGAGGCCGCGGCAGATCCCGAGCACCGGCAGGTCGGCCTGGAGCGCCGCCATCAGCAGCGCGGACTCCCAGGTGTCCCGGTCCGCCTGCGAGCGCTCGGCGAACGGGTCGGGGGCCGCGCCGTAACGCACCGGCTCTATGTCCGGGCCGCCGCTGAGAATGAGCCCGTCGAGCCGGGCCACCACGGCGGACGCGGCGTCGTCCGCGCCGATCGGCAGCAGCACCGGGACCCCGCCGGCCGCGGTCACGTGGTCCGCGTAGGCGTGCGGCAGCAGCGCGGCGGGGGTGTGCCACACACCCCAGGCCGCATGCGTCCGGTAGGCCGTCAGGCCAATCAGAGGTCGCATACCACTCATCTTCGCTGTGATGCCCACGCGGCGGCCAGCTTATCCCGCCAGTTCCCGCCTTTTACCGATTACGACCGGTCCGACCGGTCAGTGCTGATTCAACCCGGTGTCGATCCGGCCGAGGGCGGCCGCCCTGGCCAGACCCGGCGGCAGGCTGCCGGAGCCCGCGATCGTGTCGTGGAAGTCACGCCGCGATCCCAGGCCAAGGCCAAGGTACTCCTGCCGGGTCCGCTCGATCTCGAGGCAGCCGGTCAGATACGAGGGTGCCTGCGTCGGCCAGGCGCAGTACCGCGAGACCTCGCCTCTCGCGGTCCCCTCGGACAGCGCGCACTTGCCCGCCATGAAAGCTTCAGCCTCCTCGACCGTCATGTCCCCGCAGTGCAGCGCGGTGTCCACGACGATCCGGGCCGCGCGGAAGGCGCGCGCCTCCACGTGGGCCAGTTCGTGGCGCGGGTCGGTGAAGTAGCCCTCCTCGCGCATGACCGTCTCGACGTAGAGCGCCCAGCCCTCGGAGAAGTACGGCGTGCGGTGCACCTTCCGCAACGTGCGGGTCGAGTTCGCCGACCAGGACAGGTGCCAGTGGTGGCCCGGGTACGTCTCGTGCACCGCGATCGTCGGGATCTGTACGCGCGCGTTGGTCGCCAGCCGCTGTCGGATCTGCTCCTCGGTGAATCCCTCCGGCGTGTAGGGCACGAAGAAGTGGCCGAGGCGCGAGGCGGTCAGCGGCGGCGGCGCCATATATGAGGCCACCGAGAGGATCGGGCGCTGGAACTCGGGCGAGGGCACGACCCGGCACTGCTCGCCGTCCGCGAAGCCGACGATGCCGCGCTCGCGGGCGAAGCGGCGGGCCCGCTCGGTCTGCGCCTCGTACTCCTCGCGCATCGCCTCGAGGGTCGGCGGGTGGTCCTCCTGGAGCTCGGTGAGCAGGCTGTGCCAGTCCTCTGAGCCGCCGGTGATGCTCCGGGCGAGGCCGCGTAGTTCGGCGTCGAGGTCGGCGTAGGCGCGCTCGCCGATCTCGTGCAGCCGTTCGGCGCCGTAGCCGAGCAGCTCCCGCTCGATCAGCAGCGCGGAGTACAGCGGCTCGCCCATCCGCCAATCGCCGACCGCCTTGCCGCGGAAGGCCTCCAGAAACATCGTCAGCTCGTCGAACGCCGCGGCGGCCGGCTCGGCGGCGTCCCGCACCCGCGCGGCGGACCGCTCGTCGCCGATCATCGCGGGCAGCGAGCCGGTCAGGAAGGCCCGCGCGGTGCGGGACTGGCCGAGCCCGCGCTCGACGAGCAACGGCGCGGCCAGATCGGCGTCCAGGTTCGCCCGGCACGCGGCCAGGACGGCGGGCACGTCGGCGAGCTTGCTCAGGGTGTCCTCGACGAGGAGCGGCTCGGGCAGCAGCCGGTGCACGTAAGGCATCAGCAGGCTGAAGAGCGCGCCGGACAGGTACACCGAGGGGTCGCGGCGCCAGCTCGGCCAGCCGGCCAGCAGCCGCTGCCCGCGCAGCTGGGCGATCGCGAGCCGGCGGTCGATCTCGTCGTCGAGGTCGTCCGCGGGCGCGAGCGCCTCGAAGCGTTCCAGCCAGCCGTCCGCCTCGCGCTCCCGCCGCAGCATCGCCTCGGCGCTGTAGTCGCCGAGTTCGCCGTCGTGGCCCGCGGCCCCGAGCAGCTGCGCCGAGGCCGGGTGCTCGGCGAAGTACCAGCCGAGGTACCCGTCGGTAAGGACCGCCACGGGAGAGCGCATACTCATGGTGTTGATCCTCGCGGCGCTCCGCCCGGTCCGCAACCCCGCACTTCAACACCGAAACGCTCGCTGCACTGGTGTACTGACGCCTAGAATGGCCAGCTCCAAGGAGGGAGTTTCCAGCGTGGAAGCTGAGGACGGCGACGCACCCGAACCCGGTCGGACCACGGAGGTCGCCCAGAGCGCCGGGAGCGGCGACGAGGCGGGCAGTGCCGACGATGACGCCGAGGATGCCGAGGGCGCCGCGCCGGGTCGAGGGCTGCGGCCGGAGGTGAGCGGCGGCATCGGGTGCGCCGCGCTGCTGCTCCCGCTGGTGGCCGTGGCCGGAGCGCTGCTGAGCTTCTTCGCCGGAGTGCTGTCCACGGCGACCGGCTGCACGCCGAACGGCTCGGCGCTGTGCTCGCCGAACGGGCCGTGGTACTCGTTCGCCCTGCCGGTGTTCCTCTCGCCGCTCGCCGCGGCGGTCGCCGCGATCGGGGCGGTGACGGTGCGCCGCCACCGCTCGACCTGGCTGGCCGTGGGCTACGGCATCGTGTTCATCAGCATCGTCGTCGGGCTGGCCTCGGCCTCGACCGGGTCGAGCTGAGCCGGTCAGCGGCGCAGCAGCAGGTTCACGTCGCCGAACTCGTGCCAGAGGTACCGCTCGCGCAGCGCCTCGGCGTAGCAGAGGTCGAGCAGCGGACGGCCCGCGACGGCCTCGAGCATCAGCAGATGCGAGGCGCGCGGCTCGTGCCAGCCGGTCAGCAGCCCGTCCACGGCGCGCACGCCGCGCCGCGGGGTGAGGACCAGGTCGGTCCAGCCGTCCGCCGCGCGCACCCGG
>JBKOWZ010000164.1:0-12294 GCA_046724665.1 Actinomycetota bacterium | reverse complement strand
GCCGTCGCCGTCGCCGTCGCCGTCGCCGTCGCCGTCGCCGTCGCCGTCGCCGTCGCCGTCGCCGTCGCCGTCGCCGTCGCCGTCGCCGTCGCCGTCGCCGTCGCCGTCGCCGTCGCCGTCGCCGTCGCCGTCGCCGTCGGCTATCGCCCGACGCCTTTCGTACGCCGCTTCACTGCGTCGCAGCTGTCAGCTGTCTGTCGTCAGCTGTTAGCTGTCAGCCGGCAGCTGTCAGTTGTTTCCCCGCAGGTCCTGCAACTCCTCCGCGACCGCCGCCGCGAAGGAGTCGATGTCAGCCTCCGTCGTATCGAACGACGCCATCCAGCGCACTTCGCCGGTGTGCTCGTTCCAGGTGTAGAAGCGGAAGCGCTTCTGTAGACGTTCCGTCACGTCTTTGGGCAGGATCGCGAAGACCGCGTTCGACTCCACCGCCTGCGTGATCTCCACACCGGGCAGGTCACGTACCGCGTCGGCCAGTCGCCGCGCCATCGCGTTCGCGTGCGAAGCGTTGCGTAGCCACAGGTCCCCGCCGAGCAACGCTTCGAACTGGACCGAGATGAACCGCATTTTCGAGGCCAGCTGCATGCCCGCCTTGCGGAGGAACTGCATGCCGCGCGCGGCGTCCGGGTTGAGCACCACGATCGTTTCGCCGAGCAGCAGGCCGCTCTTTGTGCCGCCGAAGGAGAGCACGTCAACGCCTACGTCCGTGGTGAACTCACGCAGCGGCAGCCCCAGCGTCGCCGCTGCGTTCGCCAGCCGAGCGCCGTCGAGGTGGACCTTCATCTCGTGTCGGTGCGCCTGCTCGCTGATCGCGGCGATCTCGTCCGGGGTGTAGCAGGTGCCCAACTCCGTGGTCTGCGCGATCGAGACGATCCGTGGCTGCGCGCGATGCTCGTCGCCCCAGCCCCATGCGTGCCGCGAGATCAGCTCGGGGGTCAGCTTTCCGTTCGGGGTGGCGAGCGTGAGCAGCTTGAGCCCGGCGATCTTCTCCGGCGCGCCGCACTCGTCAACGTTGATGTGTGCCGACTCGGCGCAGATCACCGACTCCCAGCGCTCGGTCATCGCCTGGAGTCCCACGACGTTCGCGCCGGTGCCGTTGAACACCGGGTACACGGTGGCGCTGGCGCCGAAGTGCGCGCGGAACACCTCCTGGAGGTGCTCCGTGTAGACGTCCTCGCCGTAGCTGGTCTGGTGGCCGCCGTTGGCCAGGGCGATCGCGTCGAGGATCTCCGGGTGTACGCCGGCGTAGTTGTCGCTGGCGAAGCCCCGGAACTCCGGGTCGTGCCGTCGCTGGACCGTCATCGAACTGCTCACCGCTCCGGTTCTTTTTCTCGTTCGCGCTCGTTCGTTCTGCTGGCTGCCCGCAGTCACAGCCACTGCCTTCACAGCCACTGCATTGCCGTGCCAGTAGCCCCCTACTTGCCGAGCTCGGTTCGGCCGGTGATGCCGCGAGTCGAGGCCACGACTGTGCGCAGCTTCTTCTCCAGGGCCTCGTAGAACATACTGAGCGGAAACTCGTCCGGCAGCACCCGGTTGACCAGCTCTTTGGGCGGCCCGTCGAGCGGCAGCACGTCGGCCCACGGTTCGTGCAGGCCGCGCGCCCAGGTGGACGCGGGGTTCGGCGTGACGTACTCGGCCATCAGCTCGTACGCGGCGATCCAGTGCGCGGTCTTCGGGCGGTCGATGCCGTCGCGGTACAGCTTCTCCACCCGCTCGCACAGCGCGATGACCGCAGGCGCGACCCTGGCCCAGTCGATCGTCAGCCGGTTGTCCGTCCACCGCAGCACGTCGTTCTTGTGCAGGTACGCGAACAGCAACTGCCCGCCGAGGCCGTCGTAGTTGCGTATCCGATTGCCGCTGATCGGGAAGCGGAAGAGCCGGTCGAACAGGATCGCGTACTGGATCGGGCGACCCTGCGCCAGACCCTGCGCCTCCAGTCGGACCGCCTCGCGGAAAGAGGTCAGGTCGCAGCGCAGTTCCTCGAGGGAGTAGAGCCAGTAAGGCATCCGCTGCTTGATCATGAACGGGTCGAACGGCAGGTCGCCGTGGCTGTGCGTGCGGTCGTGGATCATGTCCCAGAGGACGAAGGAGTCCTGCGCGAGCTGCTGCGACGCGACCAGTTCGGCAGCGTCGGCGGGCAGTTCGAGCCGCAGGGTCTCGGCCGCCGCCGCGGTGACCGCGCGGAAGCGCGCCGCCTCGCGGTCGCAGAAGATCGCGCCCCAGGTGTAGACGGGCACCTCACGTACGGCGACGGTCTCCGGGAACAGCACGGCCGAGTTGGTGTCGTACCCGGCGGTGAACGCGCTGAAGGCGATCGGCACGAACATCGGATTGTCGTACCGGGTGCGTTCCAGTTCGGCCAGCCAGTCGGGCCAGACCACTCGGATTAGCACGGCCTCGACGTTGCGGTCCGGGTTGCCGTTCTGCGTGGACATCGGGAACACGACGAGGTGCTCGAGCCCGTCCACCCGCTGAGTCTCGGGCCGGAAGGCGAGCAGCGAGTCGAGGAAGTCCGGCACGCCGAACCCGCCGTCCACCCACCGCGTGAAGTCCTTACGCAGCGCGGCGTGATAGTCCGCGTCGTGCGGGAACAGCGGCGCAAGCGCCGCGTGCGCGTCGAGCAGCGCGCCGACGGCCGCCCGCGCGTCCGCCAGATCGTGCGTCGCCCCATCGATCGAGCCGTCCGGCGACTGGAGCGTCCGCAGTTCCTCTACCGCTGCGACGAGCTGCCGCCATGCCGGAAGTCGCTGAGCCCCGGACTCGGCGGGCCGTCCACCCGACTGGTCGAGGATCACACTCATCTCCGTCATGAGGCCACTCCATCAGTAAATTCTTCGACGATTGCGCTTAGATCTCGTAAGAATTCTCGTTGAGCGGCTTGATTAACGCAAGACGTGAGCACGGCTCGCCGATCGCGCAGCCGGGTTGCGACGGTTATTTGCGGGTTACGACGTCTGCGTGATGACCGTGAGCAGGCGTTGGGCAGCGTCAGAGACGTGGGAGCGGGCCGGGCGGGTGACGAGCCTCGTCAGCGCGTCGATCGCAGCGTCGATCGTGGTGGCGCTCAGGACGCCCGCTGTCGTTGGCGGAGGCTTTGGTTTGCGCCACCTCGGGGAGCGCTCGGGCGCGGCGGGTCGTGCGGAAGCCAGAGCGTCGGCGGCGAGGTTCAGCAGGTGCGACGTGTAGGGGAGCGGCTGGACCACGGACGGCGGGAGGATCGCGGGGAGCCAGCCGACGATAGCGCCGCCGATCGCGGACGCTGCGGAGCCACTCGCTGCGTTGGCGCGTGTTCCTGTGGCTCGGTTCGTCTCGGCGGGGTGAGTTGCTGCGGTGCGGTTCGCCGCGATGGGATGGGCCGAGGCGCTCAGGGCGTGCCGTAACGCCGGGACGGCGCTGCGTAGGAACTGGCGATCGGTACGAGTCGCGAAGGCGGCGAGGGCGGCGGCGAAGCTCTGGGCGTCAAGGTGCCCTGATGCGGCGAGGACGGCGAGTGCTTGCGCCGCGTCTGCGCGCTTGGTCGGCGAGCGGGACGTGATGCCGCGCGCGATGGCTGCCAGGCTGCCGTCACTGTGGCCGTAGCGGGAGCCGGACGCCGCGCGCGACAGCACTGGGCTCGGGCACGATCCGCCGTGAGCGTCCGGATGCCGGGCGTGCCAGACCACTGCGATGGAGACGAGGTCGGGGCGATTGGGCAGCAGGGCGGGCCAGCAAACCGTCCAGCAGGAGCCATCGGCCATCGGGTGGGGCGGATACCAACCGTGTCGCAGCAGGTGGAACAGGGTGCTGGGGGCGAGTGGTCCTGGGTGGGCGGAGAGGTCTTCGGGGGCTGCGAGTGCGGGGTGTGGTGGCTGGTCGGGGAGGGTTAGCAGGGGGTGGACTCGTGGGGACCGGGACCGGGATCGGGCGTGCGTGTCGTGCTCTCGGTCGACTGCGAGGCTAGGTTCGGACACGTCGGATCGGATTGGGCTGGGCGCGTTGGATGCGTCGGACGCGTTGGCTATGCGCGCCAGGTCGGCGAGGTTCGATTCGGGCAGCGTGGGGCGGCCGCCGCGCAGCCAGCCCGCGAGGCGGCGGCCGGCGGGTGAGACGAGGCGGTGGGCGGCGTGCACCGTCGCTGGATCGGGGGACTCCGGCAGGCGCAGCAGCGCTTGATCGAAGTCGAGCGGCCACGGCTGCCAGCCTGCGGACTCTGCCTCTGCGATGCGAGCGACGAGTGCTGCCGCGTCGATCCAGCCTTTGGCGCCCGTCGGCGTGCTCACCAGTCGGACCGGCCCGGGGTCGGCGATGCGCGCGGTGAGTTCGGCTAGACGCAGGGTCAGGATGTCTGCCGGGGTGCGCAGCGCGTACGGGTCCATGCCCGGCGGGCGGTCAAGAGTCAGCGAGAGCTGCCGGAAGAGCCTGACGAGTTCGAACTCGCTGACGTTTCTCGGGCTTCGAGTCGTCGGAGCGGGGAGCCAGGCGGCGTTGACGGCGAGTGCGTGAAGTTGGCGCAGCGGCGTCGCTCGCGGCAGGTCGAGGACTTGGCCGCGACCGAGCTGAGGGGCCAGGCCCTTGTCGATGACGGGCATGAGTGCCGCGCTCATTGCCTGGCGGTCTGCATGGACCGCGTGCACGAGGTGGGCAAGGGTGCGTTCGAACTCGAAAGCGTCAGTCGGGCCCTGGGATAGCAGGTCGGCGATTGTCGCGGCGATGTGGTCGGGCTGGGGCGGCGAGGGAACGTGCGGTGGGGCGGGGATCGGCAGAACTGGATTCGACGGACCAGGGATCGACGGACCAGGGATCGACGGACCGGGGATCGGCGGAACCGGAGTTGGCGGGTCTGGAACTGTTGGATCCGAGGTCGAAGTCGTTGGATCCGGGACTGTTGGGTCTGGAGGCGTTGAGGAGGCCGGAGCCGTTGGGTCTGGGACTGTCGGGTCTGGAGAGGTTGGGGCTGAAGGCGTTGGGTCTGGGGCTGTTGGATCCAGAAGGGTCGAGGCCGGAGTCGGCGGGTCTGGGACTGTTGGGTCTGGAGGGGCTGGGGCCGGAGCCGTTGGGTCTGGGGCTGTCGGGTCCGCGGGTGTTGGATCCGCGCCTGGGACTGTCAGGCTTGGGACCGGCGGTGCGACAGCCGGGTGTGCTGGGGCGAGTCTTTTTGTTATGCCACGCACCGGCCGGCCTCCTTCCTGTTGCCTGTTGCCTGCTTCCGGCCCTCCCGAGCGCGGTCGGCGGTTAGCGGGTCCCCGGCGTCGGCCCCGGCGCTGGCGCCGATGTCGCCGCCGATGCCGAATCCGCGCCCACGCCCACGCCGTGGAACGCGTCCGGGATCAGCCAATGGCCGCCGAGTACCACCGAGCCCAGGGCGATCACGACGAAGACGAACACCCACAGGCCCGCGGGAAGCCTGGTCAGCTTGCCCAATTGGTCCGCGTCCGAGTTCGGGGCACGGCCGCCGCGGCGCTGCCATTGCAGTTCGAAGACCGGGCGTACTCCGCCTAGCAGCAGGAACCACACCGCCAGGTACGCGAACGCCGCCTGGATGCGCGCGTCGGCGTACCAGGACACGACGAAGGCCAGCACGCCGGTGGCCAGGACCGACAGCAGGCCGAAGAAGTTGCGCAGCATGATCAGCATGAGTGCCAGCAGGCCGACGCAGCACCACAGCAGTGCCGTGATGTGGTGTCGGCCGAGCAGGGCCGCGCCGCCGAGGCCGAACAGCGAGGGCGCGACGTAGCCGCAGGCGGCTGTCAGTACCATGCCGAATCCGTACGGCTTGCCGTAGGACACTGTGACGCCGGAGGTGTCCGCGTGCAGGCGAATTCCGCTGAGTCTGCGGCCGGTGATCAGGGCCGCGATGGCGTGACCGCCCTCGTGCGCGATCGTCACCGCGTTGCGGGCGACGCGCCAGGCCGGCCGGTAGGCGACGGTCGCCAGCGCCACGGTCGCGGCGGCGAGGACCAGCCACCGCGGTTGGCTCGGCTGCGCGATCGTTATCTCTCGCCACAATTCGCTTAGATTCGACACGGCCATGCCGGCAAGGATGCTAGATCCGATAGGGTCCGGTCCAGCCACCGTCCTGCACGGTGTAGTAGATCGGTGGCGCGGAGAACTCGGAGAGTACGAACACGTCGAGCTTGCTCACCCTCGCGCGGTACCCGGTGGCGAGCGCCGCGCCGGGCGGCAGCCCGAGCCCGCCGGGCACCACGCCGACCGACCACGAGCCGTCCTGCTCCTGCGCGTACTGCCGCAACCGGCCGTCCGCGTCCACGACGAAGACCAGGAGCTGCTGCCCGCCGTTGTGGTAACCGGTCGCCAGTGCGGCCGGCGAATGCAGCCCGGCGGCGGGCAGGATCTGCGCGTTCCAGCCGAACCGCTCCCGGCGGAACGCGCACAGCCGGCCCTGCACGTCCACGGTGAAGACCATGAGGCCGCCTCCACCGCCCGGATAGCCGGTGGCCAGCGGCGCGCCGGGCGGCAGCGTGATACCGGGGGAGAGCCGCGCGGTCGGCGACTCGACCTGCCACTCGCCGTCGGCCGTCTCGGTCACCGCCTGCAACTCGCCGTCGCGGTCGATGGCGAAGAGGGCCAGCTGGGAGCCGCCGTTCTGGTATCCGGTCACCAGATTCGCCCCGTGCGGCAGCGGCGTACCGAGCGCGATGCGGCGTCCGCGCCACTGGCCGTCGTCAGTGCCCTGGAACACCAGCGGCTCGCCGGCCCGCCCGGCGACGAAGATGTCGAGTACCGCACCGCTGCTCTGGTAACCCGTCGCGAGGCATGCACCAGGCGGTATGCCGATCGCCTCAGGCACGACATCGGCTTCCCAAGCGCGTTCGTTAGGCGTGAGGTAGATGCGCAGCATGCCGTCCCGGTCAACGGCGAACACGTCGAGCTGCGTGCCCTTCGCCTGGTAACCGGTCGTCAGCGCGCCGGCAGGGTGCATGTCGGTGCCGAAGGGCAGGCCGTCTGCCTGAGGGAGCATGACGCGTGCCCAGCCGTTGTTGCCCTGCGCGCAGCAGCGCAACACGCCGTCGGCGTCGATGTAGAAGAGATGCAGCCGGTCGGGAGCATGGCGTACGGCGGTCGCGAGTTGGCCACCGACGCGGCTCACGAGTGCACCCCCTCTCACGCTGTCGAATTTTCGAAGTGCGTCCATGGTGAGACATGGCGGCGCCGAACGGTACGGTTTTCGTAAAGTTTTCATGTTGTGCTCGTAGTGCACGACGCGCCGAGTGGCCGGTTCGGCGATCAGCCGTGCGATCTCGGACGTCGCTTTCGCGGCATAATGAACAGATGTACCCCGTCGAGCCGGCACACCGCTTCCTGTTCTGGGCCACCTTTCACGGTGGCGATCCGGACAGGCCGGTCCGGATCCCCTTCAACCTCGACGGGCACGGCCGCGGTTTCTATTTCCGGCACGACGGCGACCAGCCGGCCAGCCTGCTGCGTTATGACCGCTGGGGCCAGCCGGCCGCGCCGTGGAACTCCGGGCGGCCGCGCGGCGCGGTGCTGCGTGCGCCCACGCCGCCGTTCGGCGGCGGCTGGCGGCCGAGCGAACTGCCGGACCGCAGCGTGCTGTTCGGCGCCGACTTCGGAGAGCCGGTCGGCGCCGCCGAGGCGGTGCGCATCGTGGAGCGGTTCGGATACGAGCCGTGGATCCTCGACGAACCGACCGTGTTCGACTAGCGGCGGGATCCGATTGCCGGAGTGTTTCCGACCCGGCGTCAGCTGGTCGCGTTCACCAGCGCTTGATAGGTCCGGGTGTCGCAGCCGGGGGGCGGCGGCTGGCCCTGGCCGTGCTGGAGGTAGTCGAATTTGAACGCCCGGATCGCCATGTCCGTCGCGTTGCGGTAGTAACCGGGGTCGTCGGAGGGCGGGCGCCAATTGCCGGGGTCGCGGCTGAGCGTCCGGCTGGTGACGGTGTATTCGCCGTCCGAGGTGCGGCGCAGGTAGTTCAGCTCGTCCAGGCGGCGCTGGATGTCCACGACCCGGGGATCCACCGAACTCGTCCAGTAGATGGTGGAGAAGCTGGGTACCGTGCTCGGGCTCGGCCCGGCCGAGCGGCTCGGCGACACGGTCACCGAGGGCGACGGGCTGTGGCTCGGGCCGGCGGAGGAGTGGATCGGCGACGGGGACGGCCCCACCTTGGGCGGGGGCGCCGCGGGATGCGAGGGATGCGGCGTCGGATTGTGCGTGGTGGCCTTGGTCGGCATCGCGGTCGGGGCCAGCGGATCCGACGAGCGGCCGACGTCGAGGAGCACCAGCGCCGCCGCCGCGATCGCGGCGAGCACGGCGGAGACACCGACCGTGGTGGACAGCCTCGACGTCTTGCTCTTCCCGCCGCCGTGCCGGGGGGAGGACTCCGCTGCCGGTGACCGCTCGCCTCTGCTGCCGTCGGCCTCGGCACGCACCTCTATCGGCGCGGCGTCGGGCGCGGCGGGAGCATTGTTCGCGGCCTGGGCGATCGTGGTCGGGGCTCGCAGCGCGGGCACGGACACCGACGGCATGACGACGGTCGGTCCGCTCGCAGAGGGCTGCGCCGTAGGCAGCGGGAACACCGGAGGCGGGGGAGCGGGCGGCGCGGTCGGCGGTATCCCGCCGCCCATCGGTGCCGGTGCGGGAACGGGCATCGCCGGGTTCGACGCGAACGGAGTCGGCGGCGCGTTCGGTGCGGACGGCTTGCCCGAGGCGAACAGGGCACGAAGGACGTCGATGTCCACGTCGATCGGGACGGTCAGGTCGTGCGGACCGGTAGGCACCAGCGCCTTGGACGGCTCCGGCGGCTCGACCTGCGAGTCGAGGGCGCGCCGGAACGCGGAAGCCTGGCCGGGCGGGGGCCCGCCGACCGGATTCGCCGAAGCCCCGGCATCGGGTAACTGGGGAGCGTCCACTGATCCTCAACCTGGCGGTGGTGTTGGGGACACACCTAGTAGTCGCCCGGACGTTATCGTATTCAGGTTATCTTCCGTAAGCCGCCGCGTGCTGTGAAGGGTGGCGTGAGCGTTCTGAGGCACGGCGCGAGCCTCGTGGGACGCCCTGAGGTGCCGTGACACCGAGGACGAATGTGCGGTGGGACGGACCGCACGCGGTGGTAACCTGATGGGCATGCACGCAGTACGCCTGCTCCTTACCGGGCCGCGCTGAGAGCGAAAGAGACCCGATCCCGGGCTCCTCAGCGTGGCGACCCCTCCTGCGCGAGGGGTTTTCGCATTTTCCGGCGCGTATCGCGCCCGGACGGCGACAGGGTCGGGCGCGCCCCGCACCCGACGAACCGGTAATCATCAGACAGACACCCCGAGGGGACTCTGCAATGACCGTGAGCGAGAGCACAAAGCCCGGTGCCTCCGACGAGCCCGCGTTCCGCTACACGGCGGCGATGGCGGGCGAGATCGAGGCGCGCTGGCAGGCGTACTGGGTCGAGCACGGCACCTTCGAAGCGCCCAACCCGTCCGGCCCGCTGGCCACCGGCGAGCCGGTGCCGGGGGAGAAGCGCTTCATCATGGACATGTTCCCGTACCCGTCGGGCACCGGGCTGCACGTGGGGCACCCGCTGGGCTTCATCGCCACCGACGTGTACGCCCGCTACCAGCGGATGCTGGGCCACAACGTGCTGCACACGATGGGCTTCGACGCCTTCGGGCTGCCCGCCGAGCAGTACGCCGTGCAGACCGGCACGCACCCGCGGGTGACCACCGAGAAGAACATCGAGCGGTACCGGGCGCAGATCAGCCGGATCGGCCTGGGGCACGACAAGCGGCGCGGCGTGGCCACCACCGACGCGTCCTTCTATCGCTGGACCCAGTGGATCTTCCTGAAGATCTTCAACTCCTGGTACGACAAGGACGCCCGCCGGGCGCGGCCGGTGACGGAACTGGTCGCCGAGTTCGAGACGGGCACGCGCGAGACGCCGGACGGACGCGCGTGGTCCGCGCTGACCGCGGGCGAACGCGCCGACGTGATCGACGGCTACCGGCTGGCGTACATCTCCGAGGCGCCGGTCAACTGGTGCCCCGGGCTGGGCACCGTGCTGGCCAACGAGGAGGTCACCGCGGACGGCCGCTCCGAGCGCGGCAACTTCCCGGTGTTCAAGCGCAACCTGCGCCAGTGGATGATGCGCATCACCGCGTACGGCGACCAGCTGGTGGACGACCTGGACCGGCTGGACTGGCCAGAGCCGATCAAGCTGATGCAGCGCAACTGGATCGGCCGCTCCGAGGGCGCGAGGGTCCACTTCCCGATCGACGCCGTCGAGGCCGTGTCGGCTGACGAAACCGTGTCGGCCGAAGGCGACCACATCGAGATCTTCACCACGCGCCCGGACACGCTGTTCGGCGCGACGTACATGGTGCTGGCGCCCGAACACCCGCTGGTCGAGCGGATCGTGCCCGCCGAGTGGCCCGCGCGGACCAGGGACGCGTGGACCGGCGGCGCGGCGTCCCCGGCCGAGGCGGTCGCCGCGTACAAGGCGCAGGCGGCGGCGAAGACCGAGGTCGAGCGGCAGACCGAGGGGCGGCAGAAGACCGGCGTCTTCACCGGCGCGCACGCGGTCAACCCGGTCAACGGCGAGCGGATCCCGGTGTTCGTGGCCGACTACGTGCTGTGGGGCTACGGCACCGGCGCGATCATGGCGGTACCCGCGCACGACCAGCGCGACTTCGAGTTCGCCCGCGCCTTCGACCTGCCGATGCGGATCGTGGTCTCGCCGGGTGCGGACGCGTCGCAGGACGTGGACGACTGGACCGAGGCCTTCGACTCCTACGACGCGCGGGTGGTCAACTCCGCGAACGCCGAGGTCTCGCTGGACGGCCTGGTGGTCACCGAGGCGAAGAAGCGGATCATCGCCTGGCTGGAGGAGAAGGGCTACGGCACCGGCACGGTCACCTACCGGCTGCGCGACTGGCTGTTCTCCCGGCAGCGCTACTGGGGCGAGCCGTTCCCGATCGTGTACGACGCCGAAGACCCGACGCACGCGATCGCGCTGCCCGAGTCGATGCTGCCGCTGGAACTGCCGGAGATCGACGACTACTCCCCGCGCACCTTCGCCGCCGACGACGCGAACACCGAGCCCTCGCCGCCGCTGGCCCGGGCGACCGAGTGGGTCGAGGTCGATCTGGACCTGGGCGACGGCCGCGGCGTGCGCCGCTACCACCGGGAGACCAACACGATGCCGCAGTGGGCCGGCTCGTGCTGGTACCAGATGCGCTATGCGGACCCGACGAACGAGGAGCGCTTCGCCGACGCCGAGATCGAGCAGTACTGGATGGGGCCGCGCGACGCCTCGGACGTCGGCGGCGTGGACCTGTACGTCGGCGGCGCCGAGCACGCGGTGCTGCACCTGCTGTACGCGCGCTTCTGGCACAAGGTGCTGTACGACCTGGGCGAGGTCAGCTCGGCCGAGCCGTATCGCAAGCTGTTCAACCAGGGCTACATCCAGGCCTACGCCTACACCGACGAGCGCGGCGTGTACGTGCCCGCCGAAGAGGTCGAAGAGGTTGACGGCGTCTACTATCACGAGGGCCGGAAGGTAAACCGCGAATACGGCAAGATGGGCAAGTCGCTGAAGAACTCGGTCACGCCCGACGAGTTCTGCGACACCTACGGCGCCGACACGCTGCGCGTCTACGAGATGTCGATGGGGCCGCTGGACGTCTCCCGGCCCTGGGAGACCAAGGCGGTGGCCGGCTCGTTCCGCTTCCTGCAACGGGTCTGGCGCAACATCGTGGACGAGGAGACCGGCGCGGTCCGCGTCGCGTCCGCCGAGCCGGACCAGGCGACGCTGCGCGCTCTGCACACCGCGATCGCCGGGGTGCGCGAAGACCTGGACAACCTGCGCTTCAACACCGCCATCGCGAAGCTGATCGTGCTGAACAACCACCTGACGAAGCTGCCCGAGGTGCCAAGGCCGGTCGCCGAGGCGCTGGTGGTGATGGTCGCGCCGATCGCGCCGCACCTGGCCGAGGAGCTGTGGCGCAAGCTGGGCCACGAGACCACGATCGCGTACGTACCGTTCCCGGTCGCCGATCCGCAGTACCTGGTCACCGACGAGGTCACATGCGTGGTGCAGGTGGCGGGCAAGCTGCGGGACAAGCTGCAAGTGCCGCCGGACATCAGCGAGGACGTGCTGCGCGAACTGGCCCTGGCGAGCGAGGGCGTGCAGCGGGCGCTGGACGGCCGCGCGGTGCGTAACGTCATCGTCCGAGCGCCCAAACTGGTGAACGTCGTACCTGCGTAATCGCAGGTAGGCCGCCGCGTAACTCCTCGTTCACCTGTAGCGCTCTTCGGGGCCTGTCTCTTATACACATCTGACGCTGCCGACGAAAT
>JBKOWZ010000159.1:0-16499 GCA_046724665.1 Actinomycetota bacterium | reverse complement strand
GTCCTTCCTGCGCGACGAGCGCGCCTCATGACGGGAGCTGGCATGCAGGACACGCATCAGAGCACGACGCTGCGCGAGCTCGAGGAGGCGGCGACGCGGCGGCGCGCGCAGTACGGCGAGACGGCGCAGATCGTCTGCGACAACCTGGTGCGCATCTACCAGACCGGCGAGGTCGAGGTGCAGGCGTTGCAGGGCCTCGACCTGCTGGTGGGCGACGGCGAGCTGGTCGCGATCGTCGGCGCCTCCGGCAGCGGCAAGTCCACCCTGCTCAACATCCTCTCCGGCCTGGACAAGCCGACCGCGGGCGCGGTGCGGGTCGCCGGGCGTGACCTGATGACGATGAAGGCGCGCGAGCGGCTGGACTACCGGCGCAGCACGGTCGGCTTCGTCTGGCAGCAGACCGGCCGCAACCTGCTGCCGTACCTGACCGCCGCCGAGAACGTGATGCTGCCGATGACGTACACCGGCAAGCGGCGCAAGGCGCGCGTCTCGCGCGCCGGCGACCTGCTGGAGCTGCTCGGCGTCGGGTACTGCCGGGACCGGCGTCCGGCGCAGCTGTCCGGTGGCGAACAGCAGCGGGTCGCCATCGCGACCGCCCTGGCGAACGCGCCGCGGGTGCTGTTCGCGGACGAGCCGACCGGCGAGCTGGACTCGGCGACCAGCGAGGAGGTTTTCGGCGCGCTGCGCGGGGCGAACGAGGAGCTGGGTGTGACGGTGGTGGTCGTGACGCACGACGCCGCGGTCTCCGAGCGGGTCGGGCGCACCGTGGAGATCCGCGACGGCCGGATCAGCACCGAGACGGTGCGCTCCGAACGCGGCGCCGAGGGTGGTGACGGCTCGGTGGTCGCGCAGTCGTACGCGGTGCTCGACCGGGCCGGCCGCGTGCAGCTGCCGCATGAGTACACCGAGGCGCTGGGGCTGCGCGAGCGGGTTCTGCTTGCGCTCGAGCCCGATCACATCGGCGTGTGGCCGCAGGACCGCGGCGGTAGGGAGCCGGACGCCGAGGGCGCCGCGCGGCCCGTCGAAGGGGGCGAATGATGGCCGGTTCACAACCGGGGTCGCAGAGCACGGATCCGGGCGCGGTGGCGACGGTGCCGGGTGCGGGCGCTCCCGCCGAGACGCCGATGATCGCCGCGCGTGGCCTGCACCGCACCTACGGCAGCGGGTCGCGGGCCGTGCACGCGGTCGTGGACGTCTCGCTCGAGGTGCCGCGCGGCCAGCTGTGCGTCATCGTCGGGCGGTCAGGTTCCGGCAAGACCACGCTGCTCAACCTGGTCGGCGCGCTCGACCGCCCCGACGCCGGCGAGCTGGAGGTGGACGGCAGGCGCGTGTTCGGCCCCGGACACCGGCCGTCCGACGGCGAGCTGACCGGGCTGCGCCGCGAGACGATCGGGTTCGTATTCCAGTCCTTCGCGCTGCTGCCGGTGCTGACCGCCGCGGAGAACATCGGCATGCCGCTGCGGCTGCGCCGCGCCCCGGTGTCGCAGCGCGAGGCCCGAGTCAGCCTGCTGCTCGACCTGGTCGGCCTCGGTCCGCACGCCAGGCAGCGGCCCGGCGAGCTGTCCGGCGGCCAGCAGCAGCGCGTCGCGATCGCCCGAGCGCTGGCGAACACGCCGCGGCTGCTGATCGCGGACGAGCCGACCGGCCAGCTCGACCGGGCCACCGGGCTCTCGGTGATGCGGCTGCTGCGCGCGGTCATCACCGCCGAGCACGTGACCGCGCTGGTCGCCACGCACGACCCGGCGATGGTCGAGCAGGCCGACCGCGTCCTGACCCTGCGCGACGGCAGGCTCGCCGAAGTCTGACGCTCCGTCGGCGCAGGTCAGTGCGCTTGGGTGAGGAACGCCTGCGCCGCCGCCTGGCCCCGGTTGAGCAGCGTCGTCTGCGCCGTGCGGTCAAGGCCGAAGTCCCGCGAGGAGAAGCCGGACGTATCGACGTAGATGGTGCGCCGATTCACCCCTTCGGCGTCGAGGTTGTACCGGTTCCACTCCGAGGTCAGGGTCTCCAGGCAGTGGACCGCGACCTCCAGCGCCGTGTTCACCGGCTTGTCGGGCTCGGCGGCCGACGGGGCGCTGGACAGCTTGATGCCCCAGGTGGGCCAGCGCCCCGGCTTGCCGTCGGTACGGTCGAACGCGGTGATCGGGAAGTTGGAGAGCAGCCCGCCATCGACCCAGGTGACCTGGCCGCGGCTGGTGGCCAGCTGTACCGGGCGGAAGAAGAACGGGATCGCCATCGAGGCGCGCACCGCCTCGACGACCGGCTGCCGGTCGGCGGCGAGGCCGTACTGGGTGTAGTCCCAGGGCAGGCGCACCAGCACCTTGCGCGACACGTCGCTGGTGTGCACCACGATCGCATAGCGCTGGTACGGCTCGAGCGAGGTCTCCGCGTCGTCGAGGGCCAGATCGGCGAACGTCTCCACCCGCCGCGCCTCGAGCACGGGCCTGAGCCACTCGACGAGCGGGTCGGTCTTGTGCATGCCCTCGTGCAGGATGAACTCCACGTAGTCGCCGAGCTTTCCGGTGGCCCGCTGCGGCCAGGGCTCGCTCGCGAACCGTGCGTAGGGCACGTCGTACATGACCTCGACCAGTTCGTGCAGGTCGCGCTTGTCCTTCTGGTACGAGGCGACCAGCGAGGCGACGATCGCCCCGGCGCTGGTGCCGGCGATCCGCGGAAACCAGTAGCCCTCGTCGTACAGCGTCAGCACGGCGCCGAGCAGCGCGATGCCCTTGACGCCGCCGCCCTCGAGCACGATGTCCACCGGCTTGCGGCCGTCAACCATGGCGATCACCTCGCGGATTTCGACGAAACAGCGGCGCGCCGCGATTCCCGCGGGGTTCGATCACATATCGAAGGCCGATATCGGCGAGCACGCACCACAACCACCCGAGTGATGATCCCGCCAGCCGATTACCCCCGAGTTGGATCACGCGGACGCGAAGGGGTGAAGTAAGATCGGCGAATACCACTTCCCGCTAAGACGCTAGCACCGCACACCAGCATCGTCTCCCCCCGTGCGGGTGACAATAGGTGGCCCGAAAAGCTACCCTTTCGCGCAGATCCGCCGCACGGGACGTTGACAGGCCTCGTCTGCTCTGGGACCTTGTTGAGTATTGCTGAAGTGGGGCGGGAAGCCGTTGACAGGGCCGGGCGGGTGGATTTATTCCCCGGTCCGGCAGCGGCTGTTCTTTGACAGGCGATTCGCGGGCGAGCCGGCCCGGCCGCCGTCCGGGTAATTGCGGTAATGCGGTGCCGAAGATCGCCCGAACAGGTGTAAGGGGAAACGGCTATGTCGTCGCGCACAGAACCGCCTGAGGGCGTCAGTACGTCCGATGTTCCTTACCGGCCCAATTTCTTTATGCGGCTCTATGACCGGATCACCGGCCGGGCGGCGATCAAGCACCCCTGGTACAAGCTGCCCGAGGTGCTCGGCCTTGCCGAACTCATCGGCATCCGCGACACCCTGCGGCGTAAGAACCTCTTCGACACCTCGCGCCTGCCGGCGGTCGATCCCGCGCAGCCGCCACCCTACGACGAGTCGTATCTGGGCGCGCGCACCGCGGACGGCAGCTGGAACGACCTGGAGCACCCCGAGATGGGGATGGCCAACACCCGCTTCGGCCGCAACGTGCCGCTGGACCGCACCCGGCCCGACACGGACCGGATGCTGACGCCGAACCCGCGCGAGATCAGCCTGAAGCTGATGACCCGCGACACGTTCAACCCGGCCACCGCCGGCAACGCGCTGATCGCGGCCTGGCTCCAGTTCATGATCCACGACTGGTTCAAGCACGGCACCAGCCCCAAGGACAACCCCTGGGTGCTGCCCCCGGTCGAAGGCGACGACTGGCCTTCGCCCCCTGTCATCGTCATGCGCACACCGCCGGACCCGACCACCCCCGCCGACTCGACGCTGCCGCCGACGTATCTCAACACGAACACGCACTGGTGGGACGGCTCGTCGATCTACGGCAACAACCTCGAGCAGCAGCGCTTCCTGCGCGAGGGCGCGGGCGGGCGGCTGCGCCTGGTGGACGGGCTGCCGCCGATCCCGCCCGACCCGGAGCAGGACCCGACCCGGGTGCCCGGCTTCTGGCTGGGGCTCGGCATGATGCAGACGCTGTTCTCGCTGGAGCACAACAGCGTGGCCGCGATGCTCGCCGAGGCGCACCCCGAGTTCGACGACGAGACGCTGTTCCAGAAGGCCCGGCTGACCACCTGCGCGCTCATCGCCAAGATCCACACCGTCGAGTGGACGCCCGCGGTCACCGCCCACCCGACCGCCGTGGAGGCGCTGCACACGAACTGGTGGGGCCTGGCCGGCAAGAAGCTGCACAAGTTCGTCGCGACGATCTCCAAGAACGAGGCGCTGCGCGGCATCCCGGGCACCGACACCGAGGACTACGGCGTGCCGTTCGCGCTGACCGAGGAGTTCGTCGCCGTCTACCGCATGCACCCGCTCGTGCCGGACGACTTCGACTTCCGCTCGGCCCGCGGCGACGCCACGACGCTCGGGGCGCGCACGTTCAGCGAGCTGACCGGGCCTCAGGCCGTGCCGATCCTGCGCGGCGAGCGGCTGACCGACCTCATCTACACCTTCGGCACGATGAACCCCGGCCTGGTCACCCTGCACAACTTCCCCAGGGGGCTCCAGACCTTCCAGCGCCCCGACACCGGCGCGTACATGGACATGGCCGCGCTGGACATCCTGCGCTGCCGCGAGCTCGGCGTGCCGCGGTACTGCGAGTTCCGCAGCCTGCTGCATCTGCCGGTGCCGCGCACCTTCGACGAGGTGACCAGCAACAAGGTCTGGGCGAAGGAGCTGCACGACGTGTACGGCGGCAAGATCGAGGACCTCGACCTGATCCCCGGCGTCATGGCCGAGGACTTCCCGGAGGGCTTCGCGTTCAGCGACACCGCGTTCCGCATCTTCATCCTGATGGCCTCCCGGCGGCTCAACAGCGACCGCTTCTTCACCGACTCGTTCACCGACGAGGTCTACACGCCCGAGGGCATGGCGTGGATCTCGGACAACACGATGAACACGGTGCTGGCGCGGCACTGCCCGGACCTGGAGCCGATCGTGGGGAGCCTGCCGAACGCGTTCGGCATCTGGAAGAGGGTGACCGCGCAATGACCGAGACGCAGACGCAGCCGCAGTCGCTGGACGACCGGCGCGTCGCCACCGTCAACGAGCACATGCGGCTGGAGAACGCGTACGACTTCCCCGGGTGCATCGGCATGTTCGGCAGGCCGAAGTACCAGCTGGTCGCCGACGGGGAGCTGTACGAGGGCGCCGACCGGGTGCACTACTTCCTGGCGCAGAACCGCACGGCGTTCCCCGACTTCGTCTTCGAACCCACCCGCGTCTCGCCGACGACCGGCGCGGTGGTCGTCGAGGGGCACTTCGTCGGCACGCACCTCGGCCCCTGGCGCGGCCTGCCCGCCACCGGCCGGAAGGTCGATTTCGAAATGTGCCTCATCTTCGAGTTCGACGGCGAGTCGATGGTCAACGAGAAGCTCTACTTCGACCTGAGCACGCCGCTGCGCCAACTCGGCATCGCCGACGACTACAACTCGCCGCGCGGCAAGCTGACCGCCGCGCTGAGCCACCCGATCGTGATCGTCAAGGCCCTCATCTACAGCCTCACGCACCGCCGCGGGCGGGCGCCGGCGGACAAGCAGCCGCGGCCATGATCCTGAAGTACTTCGTCACGATCCTCTACTCGCTGCTGCTCGCCGGCGGGGTCTTCGTCGGCGTCCGCCAGATCTACCAGGGCTTTCGCAAGCCCGGCCAGCTGCTGAACCCGCTGTTCGCCAACCCGGTCGCGATCCGGCTGTTCACCGTGCACATCATCGTGGTCAGCGCCGACCTGTTCGTCATCGGCCCGCTGGCCGTCGCGCACAAGAGCACGCTCTACTACTGGGGCGGCCGCATCCTGCTGGTGATCTCCTCGCTGCCGATCGCCGCCTACCTCAACCGCAACCCGCAGACCTTCGGCGCCTTCATCGGCAAGTGGGTGATGCTGCGCAACTTCTTCGAGTACGGCATCCACATCGTCTTCGCCGCGATGGCGGTGTCCTGGTTCCGCTACTACCTGCTGCTCTGGTGGCTGGTCGCGTACCGCTACCTGGACGTCGGCCCCCGGCGCCTGCTCCAGCAGCTCTACAACACCCCCGAGAAGCAGGCAGCCCGCCCGTGGGCCCAGTACGTCAACTGGATCACGATCGTGGCGATCTACATCGGCGCCTTCTTCGCGGTCTTCTACAAGCAGATCCTCTTCGCGACCGTCCCCGCCGCCGGCGCGCACCCGCACGTCGCCGCCCGCTGGGAGTTCGGCGTCGTGATCGGCGTCAACTTCGCCCTCGCCCTGTTCGAGTGGGTCACCATCCGCAAGTACACCGACTCGCTGCTCAAGGCCACCGGCAACCCGCCGCAGGTCACCGCCGCGAACTACTGATTCGGGCCGGTGCCGACGCAATTGCGTTGGCACCGGTGATCTGGGCCTGGCATGCTCCCGCGGGTGCGCATGCATGCCGACCAGCTGACCGTCACGCCCGAGATGGTGCGTGCGCTGATCCGCGACCAGTTCCCGGTGTGGCGGGACCTCGCGGTGCGGGAGGTCGCGTCGCAGGGCACGGTGAACGCGATCTTCCGGATCGGGGGCTCGCTCGCGGCGCGGTTTCCGCTTCAGCCCGCGAATGTGGAGGCGGCGCGGCGGTCGCTGGAGGGTGAGGCTCGGGCCGCCCGTGAGTTGGCTGGTCGGACGCGGTTTCCCACGCCGGTGCACGTCGCGCTGGGCGAACCTGGCTCGGGGTATCCGCTGGCGTGGTCGATTCAGACGTGGGTTCCCGGATCCGTCGCCACGCCGGATGAGCCGGCCGGGTCGGTCGCGTTCGCAGGCGATTTGGCCGAGTTCATCCGGGACGTGCGCGGCATCGACACGCGGGGGCGCACGTTTCGCGGGCGCGGGCGCGGCGGTGAGTTGACGGCGCATGACGCGTGGATGGAGACCTGCTTCGAGAAGAGCTCAGGCGTCCTGGACCTAGACGTCGCGCGGTTGCGGCGGATGTGGGCTGGGATGCGGCGACTGCCACGGGATGCCGCGGACACGATGACGCACGGCGACCTGATCCCCGGCAACGTGCTCGTCGCGCGGGGGCGGCTGGCCGGGGTGCTGGATGTGGGCGGCTTCGGGCCCGCGGATCCGGCGCTGGACCTCGTCTGCGCCTGGCATCTGCTGGAGGCCGGCCCGCGCCCGCTGTTGCGCTCGCTGCTCGGCTGCGGCGAGCTCGAGTGGCAGCGCGGAAAGGCGTGGGCCTTTCAGCAGGCGATGGGGGCGGTCTGGTACTACCGCGAGAGCAATCCGGCGATGAGCCGGATGGGGCAGGTCACGCTTCGGCGCCTCGTCGAGGACGAAGATCGTTCCCCGGCCTGATGCTCGCAGCGTGCTGCGCCGAGTATGCCCCCGGCGAACGCACAGGATAACGTCGGCTTGTGAGCGACAACGAGGCACCGGACGCCGCCCGCGGCAGTGCACAGGCAGACCAGTTCGTCACCGAACTGATCCTGGGGCTCGAGCGCGCCGCGGACGGCGAGTCAGACCCGGAGATCAAGTCGCGGCTGCGCGGCGCGGCGGCGATCCTGGACACGGTCGGGCGGCACGTGACCACCGACATCGCCGCCGAGATCATCGTCCGGGCGATGGACCTGTGACCGAAGGCAGGGCCGACTGGAAGGGTTGAGACCTAGGCCGAGGCACGCGAGCGCAGCATCCGCCGTACGACGTCGGCAGTCTCCGTCAGCGTCTTGCGTACCACCGGGGCGGCCTGCTCGGCTGCGGCCAGCGCCGCGTCGAGGTAGCCCTCGTCGATCGCGTACACCGGGAACAGGCGCTTGGCGAACACCATCGCCGGGATCATGCCGCCACGGTGCAGCTGTGGCAGCAGTTCGAGGTAGCGCTGAGCGTACGGCGCCAGCAGCGCGTCCTGGCCGGGGCGCCAGAAGGTCGTCATGACCGTCGCGGTGGAGCCGATCGGCACGGTCCGGTCCACGGTCACCTTCTGCCAGACCGCCTCCTTGTCCGCGGCGCTCGGCGTGGCGGCCTGCACGGTCAGCGCACGGACCCACGCGTCGGGGTCCGGGTCGCCGGCCAGCAGCCGCGCGACCTCGTCGGCCGTCTCGCCGCCGAGTTCGGCCCGGCGGGTCAACGCGCGCCACTGGAGATCCACGTCGCCGCCGGCCTGCTCGCGCAACCAGGCCACGTCGTCGAGGTCTGCCGCGCACTCGGCCAGGGCGCGCAGGGCCACCTGGCGGCGGCCCGGGTCCCGGGCGAGGGCACGGCTGGTCGCGGCGGCGATCGCGGACAGCTCGGCGCGCTGCGCTTCGGGTGCCCACAGCTGCGCGGCGCCGACGGCCAGGCCGAGGTAGGGCTCGATGACCGAGTCGCCGGTCTCGACGGCCAGCACCGCGTTCACGCAACGCGCGGCCTCGGCGGCGCTCGCCTCGCCCTTCACCAGCAGGTCCCACACGGTCGCCACCGCGACGCCGCGCGAGATCGCGCTGGGCAGCGCGGGGGCGGCGGCGAGCAGCGCCCGCTTTCCGGCCTCATCGACGCGGGTGGCGGCGAAGGTGAGGTCGTCGTCGTTGACGAGGTAGAGGTCTGCGCCGGCGGGCAGCTGCACCGGGGTGCGGGGTTGATCGACCTCGACGTTGACCAGGGCCACTCGCTCCAGCAATGCGTCGCCGTGCCTGCGATACGCGCCGACGGCCAGCACCTGCGGCCGCGGCCTGCGCCCCTCGGGGCCGTCGGCGAACAGCACGAAACCGCCGCCGTCGCCGTCCTGCTCCAGCGCGAGCCGGTCGGTGCCCGCGGTGTCGAGCCAGCCGGCGCGCCAGGCGTCCAGATCGCGTCCGCTCGCCTCGGCGAGCGCGTCGATCAGATCTTGCAGCGTGGTGTTGCCCCAGGCGTGCCGGGCGAAGTAGGCGGTCATCCCGGCGGAGAAGTTCTTCTCGCCGACGTAGGTCATCAGCTGGTGCAGCACCGACGCGCCCTTGTCGTAGGTGATCGCGTCGAAGATCGAGGCCGCCTCGGCGGTGTCGCGCACCGGCTGCCGGATCGGGTGCGAGATCGGGCCCTGATCCGCGAGGTAGGCGCGCAGCTTTCCGGTGGCCAGGTGCCCGGCCCAGGCGTCGCGGTACGCGGTCGCCTCGGTCGCGGCCCAGCCGCAGGCGAACTCGGCGAACGCCTCGTTGAGCCACAGGTCGTCCCACCAGCGCATGGTGACCATGTTGCCGAACCACATGTGCGCCATCTCGTGCAGCAGGATCTTCGCGAACAGCTCGCGCTCCGCCGGGGTCGGCTCGCTGCGCCGCAGGAACTCGTCGGACCAGGTGACGCAGCCGTAGTTCTCCATCGCGCCGCCGAACTCGGGCATGAAGACCTGGTCGTACCGGCGCTGCGGGAACGGCATCCCGAAGACCTTCGCGTAGAAGCCGAGGCCCTGCCGGGTCAGCGTGAAGATCTCGTCGGCGTCGCGGTCCAGCACCGAGGCCAGCGACCGGCGGCTGTACAGCCCGAGGTCGTATCCGTCGGCCGCGCGGCGCACCTCGTGGAAGGGGCCCGCGTTGAAGACGACGTTGTAGGGGGACAGCGGCGGGGTGTCCGGGAAGGTCCAGCGCCGGGCCGCGCCGGTTCCGGCGGCGGCGGACTCGGCCTCGTCCAGGTTCTCGATCAGGGCGTCGCCGCTGTTGCTAGTCACCGTCCAGGCCGCGGGCGCGACGACGGTGAAGGCGTGCGGGGCCTTCAGGTCGGGCTGGTCGAAGCAGGCCCAGACGAACCGGGCCTCGTCCGGCTCGAAGCTCGTCCACACGTACACCTCGCCGTCTGCGGGATCGACGGCCTTGTGCACGCCCTCGCCGTCCGCCGTGTTCGCCTGCTTCGAGTGCACGACGAGCGTGTTGCGCTCGGCGAGGTTCGCAAGCTCGATCCGCCCGTCCTCGGACGCGGCGAGCGCGGTCCCGTTCAACGTGGCGTCGAGGACGGCGGCCGCGCAGTCCACGAAGGTCGAGGCGCCCGGCTCGCGGCAGGTGAACGTCACCGTGGACACGCACCGCACCGCGTCCCCGGTCGGCAGTTCGGTCAGGTCCACGGCGATGTCGTAGCGCTCGACCGTGATCAGCGCGGCTCGTGCCCGTGCCTCGTCCTGACTCAGGCTGCGGATCTCCACGCGTCCTCCTGACCGATTTCACCGATCAGGCCAGCCTACGGGCTGCCGCCCACAGGGCGAGCGAGTTTTGCCGGCGGCCTTGCTTATCGGAAACGATTTTCATATCCTGCTTCTGGAAACGATGTTCATCTTCGCCCGAGGAGTGCACGGTGTGGCGGCAGGTCAAGAGCGGGGCGGCCAAGGTGTACGTGTACAACTCGCCGAACTCGACACCGGACATCACCCTTCAGGTCGCCGAGGCCAGGGCCGCTGGAGTCCCGGTCGTCGCAGCCACCGAGGCCCTCTCCCCTATGTCGGACACGTTCGAGCACTGGCAGGCCACGCAGTTGCAGGGCTTGCCGAACGCGCTCGCGCAGGCTACGGAAAGGTGACGGTGGCGACGATGGGAACCGGCCAGCAGACCGAAGCTGGAACCGACGTCGGTGTCGGTATCGGCGGTGTTGACAGCAGCAGGGTCGGCACCGGCGTCAGCGAGGTGATCGCGCGGCGCGGCGGCGGCGGTCGGCGGGCGCACGCTTTGGCGCGGTGTGGATCTCACCGTCGGCGCGGGCGAGTTCGTCGCCGTGCTCGGCCCGAACGGCGTCGGCAAGTCCACGCTCATCAAGCTGTTGCTCGGCGTGCTGCCCACGGCCGAGGGCACGGCGAGGGTGCTGGGGCGGGCGCCGGGCAGCGCCGGCACGCAGATCGGCTACCTTCCGCAGCGCCGCAGCTTCGACGCCTCGCTGCGTATCCGCGGCATCGACATCGTGCGCCTGGGGCTGGACGGCGACCGGTGGGGCGTGCCGTTCCCGCTCCCGCTCCCCTTCGCCAAGCGCCGCAGCGCCCGCCGCCGCGACGCCGACGAGCGCGTACGCGAGGCGATCAGGCTGGTCGGCGCCTCCGCGTACGCGCACCGGCCGATCGGCGAGTGCTCCGGCGGCGAGCAGCAGCGGCTGCTGATCGCCCAGGCACTGGTCCGGCGTCCACGCCTGCTGCTGCTCGACGAGCCGCTGGACTCGCTCGACCTGCCGAACCAGGCCTCGGTCGCGGCGCTGATCCACCGGATCTGCCGGGAGGCCGGCGTGGCGGTGGTGATGGTCGCGCACGACGTGAACCCGATCCTGTCGTACCTGGACCGGGTCGTGTACATAGCCTCCGGCGGCGCCGCGTCCGGCACGCCGGAGCAGGTCATCACCACCGAGACGCTCACCGCGCTGTACCGCACGCCGGTGGAGGTCCTGCGCAGCTCGGACGGCCGACTCGTGGTGGTCGGCGGTCCGGAGGCGCCTGCGATGCACTCCGACCGGCACGCCGCGACCGGGGCGAGCGGGATCTGATGGGTAGCACCGGATTCTCCGGGCCTACTACGCACCGCGCATCCCGGCCAGCTTCGCCATCATCGCGGTCGCGGCAGGCTGCTACGCCCTCGTCCTGGGGTGGACACGCGTGGTGTCAGGCAACGATAGGGTGCAGCCTGACAACGCGTAGGGCCTTCCGGATCAGGTGATCCGATGATCAGACGGGGTGAAATTCGCGGATGAGTACCGGCGGTGGCGCGCGGGCGGTGGTGGCGGCGCTGGGTGCCAACGTGGCGATCGCCGTGTCGAAGCTGGTGGCGTTCGCCTTCAGCGGGTCCTCCTCCATGCTGGCTGAGGGCATCCACTCGCTGGCCGACTGCGGAAACCAGGTCCTGCTGCTGGTCGGCGGCAGGAAGTCGCGGCGCGAGGCGACCGACCAGCACCCGTTCGGATACGGCCGCGAGCGGTACGTGTACGGGTTCCTCGTCGCGGTCGTGCTGTTCAGCCTCGGCGGCCTGTTCGCCCTCTACGAGGGCTACGAGAAGATCAAGAGCCCGCACGAGCTGGAGAACGCGGCCTGGCCGCTCGGCGTGCTCGCGTTCGCGGTGATCGCCGAGTCCTTCTCGTTCCGCACCGCGATCACCGAGGCGAGGGCGGTGCGCGGCAAGCACTCGTGGATCGGCTTCATCCGGCACGCCAAGGCGCCGGAGCTGCCGGTCGTGCTGCTCGAGGATCTCGGCGCGCTGATAGGCCTGCTGCTCGCGCTGTTCGGCGTCGTGCTGACCGCGGTCACGCACGACGGCGTGTGGGACGGGATCGCGACCATGGCGATCGGCCTGCTGCTGGCCGGCGCGGCGGTGGTGCTCGGGGTCGAGACGAAGAGCCTGCTGCTCGGCGAGGGCGCCAGCGCCCCGCAGGTGAGCCGGATCCGCGACGCGCTGGTGGACGGCCACGTGGTCACCTCGGTGATCCACATGCGCACCATGCACCTCGGCCCGGACGAGCTGCTGGTGGCGGCGAAGATCGGGGTCGGGAGCGGCGACAGCGCCGCGCAGGTGGCCCGCGCCATCGACGCGGCGGAGGCGCGGGTGCGCGCGACGGTTCCGATCGCGACCGTGATCTACCTCGAGCCTGACATCCGGCGCGACGCCGAGCCCGAGCCGACCCACGCGGGCAGCGGCGCAGATCTGCCGCCGCGAGAGGCCTGACGCAGGGTGCGCTGAAGCGTACAGAGGACGTCCAGAGCGGGCGGCGAGACTCGGGCACGAGCTCATCGCCAGGACGACCTCGGGACACGGAGGCGCACTCGTGCGAACACCCATTTCAGGACTCATACACCGGCACGGCCGACGTCTGCGGGCGCTGGCCGTCGTACTGACGGCCGCGCTCGCGTTGCCGGCGCTTCCGGCCGTCAGCGCTCACGCGGCCTCGGGCGGCTACTTCCGCAGCGTGCAGAGCGGCAAGTGCATGGACGCGGTCTGGAGCCACACGAACGGGACCGACATCCATCAGTGGGACTGCTACGGCGGAGCCACGCAGCTGTGGTACTGGAACGGCGAGGAGATCGTCAACGTCGATAGCGGCAAGTGCCTCGACGCGGTCTGGAGCCACGCCAACGGCCAGGTCATGCACCAGTGGGACTGTTACGGCGGCGCCACGCAGGAGTGGTTCGTGCGGTCGGTCGGCAGCGGCTGGGAGATCGTGAACGTGGACAGCGGCAAGTGCCTTGACGCCCAGTGGAGCACGACGAACGGCACAAACCTCGTCCAGTGGGACTGCTACGGCGGCGACACACAGGTGTGGACCGGCTGAAGCCGACGCGTGCCGACCGTGGTCCCGCCCCGCCGGAAGACGGCGGGACCACGGCGCCTCAACGAGGTCATCGAAGCGCTTGCTTACATTTCGACAAGGCCGATCGGGCGCGGCGGCGCCGCCGAATCGCGGGTTGACCATTGGCTTTGTCAGCATGTCCAGTGCGCCCCGTCAAACCGATTTCCTCTCGCTGGACAGTCGAGGGCGGCTCCGGTATCCCGGCTGTGAAGTTTCGAAGCGCTTCGAAGCCTCACTCAGGAGGAAGGGGCAGCACACGATGTCAGGTTTCTTCGGGCGCGCGGCACGCCGTGGTGGCGCGACGCCCTACCGGCGCCGGCGGATCGCCGCCGCGACCGCCGCCGTGCTCGTCACCACCGGGGTATCCGCCCTGACCCTTGCCCAGAGCGCGAGCGCCGCGAGCGGATGCCGGGTCTCGTACACCGTCAACACCTGGCCCGGCGGCTTCTCGGCGAACATCTCCATCACCAACCTGGGTTCGCCGGTCACGGGCTGGACGCTGGCGTTCACGCTGCCCGGAACCGAGGCGGTCTCCCAGGGCTGGAGCGCCACCTTCAGCCAGTCCGGCCAGAAGGTGACCGCGGCCAACGCCTCGTACAACGGCAGCCTCGGCACGAACGCCAGCGCCGGCATCGGGTTCAACGGCACCTTCACCGGCTCGACCTACCCGGGCAACCCGACGTCGTTCACGCTCAACGGCACGGTCTGCACCGGCACGGTGGCGTCGGACTCGCCGACGCCGACCCCGACGCCTACGCCGACCGGCTCGGGCGGCTACCTCTACCAGGACTCGGGCCAGTGGGCGCAGTACTCGATCGGCGGCTACACCATCTACAACGACGAGTGGGGCAGCGGCCACGGCACGCAGACGCTGTGGGTGAAGTCCGCCACCAACTGGGGCGTCTTCTCCACCCAGCCGGCCACGTCGGGCGTCAAGTCGTACCCGAACATCAGCAAGAACGTCGGTATCGCGATCAACTCGCTCACCTCGGCCACCAGCAGCTTCAACGAGACCAACCCGAGCGGCGGCGACTGGGAGTCGGCGTACGACGTCTGGCTCAACGGCAACGGCATCGAGGTGATGATCTGGACCTACGTGAGCGGCAACGTCGGCCCGCTCGGCTCGTCCGCGGGCACCGTCACCCTCGACGGCAACACCTGGACGCTCTACGCCGGCAACAACGGATCGAACCCCACCTACTCGTTCATCCGCAGCGCGAACGAGACCTCGGGTACGGTCAACATCCTCAACCTGCTGAAGTACCTCCAGAACACGAAGGGCTACTTCTCCAACGCGACGCTGTCCACCATCCAGTACGGCTGGGAGATCAGCGGCACGGACAACGTGCAGAAGAACTTCACCATGAACAACTACTCGGCGAGCGCGTCCTGAGCCGCTGAGCCGCTGAACCCGAACTCTGCGACAAGCGGACGAGTGGGGCGGTCGGGGATTTTTACCCCGCCCGCCCCTTCGCGTCGGCAGGCCGGCGCTGCGCCGACGCTACCTCAGTGCCCGATGTCTCGAGACGATCTCAGTACGCGATGCTGGGGCTGCCGCCCGCCCCGACCCCCTGGCTGCGGCCGCCGCGGGCCAGGTCCTGGAGCCACAACACGCCGGTGTTCGCCTGGAACGCGACCTCGAACACCGTGTCCGGCGCGGCGGTGATCGACGGGCTGGTGCCGGCCTTCATGCCGAGCCCCGTGTTGAAGTTGTTGTAGTAGGTCCCGACCTCCCACAGCAGGCCGGTGTTCGCCTGGAACACCGCCTCGTAGCCGCCGCTGGGCAGCGCGGTGATCCCGGGGCTGGTGCCGGCGGCCATCGGCCTGGTGTTCGGGCAGACGCCGAAGATGAGGTTGACGTCGCAGTAGTACCCGGCACGGTCCTGGAACGCGATGACGGTTCCGCCACTGGTCGGGGCGGCGATGGCCGGGCTGGTGCCGCCGGCCATCGGCAGGCCGGTAGCCGAGTTCCCGGCGTCGCCGATCTCCCACAGGTTGCCGTCGGAGCCCTGGAACGCGATCTCGAAGCCGCCGCCGCGCAGCGCGGTGATGCTCGGGCTGGTGCGCGCGGCCATGAAGTAGCCCGTCGGGACCCCGCCGAGCTGCGGCGTGAACTTGTAGAGCTGCCCGGTGTCGGCCTGGAACGCCACCTCCCACGAGCCGTCGGCGGCCGCGGCGATCGCCGGTTTCGTGCCCAGGGCCATGCCGAGCTGGGTGTTGAAGGTGAACGCGGTGCCGGCCACCATCAGCCGCGGCCCCGGCGGCGTGCTGCCCTCATATGCGGCCTCGAAGCCTCCGCCGGGCAGCGAGGTCACCACCGGGTCGGAGAACGAGGCCTGGCCCATGTACGACGTCGCCGCGGTTCCGCCGGTCGGCGATGGCGTCGAGAGGTTAATGTACGTGCCGACCGGGACCGGCCTGTTGTGGATGATCCGCGGATGGCCGCCGAAGGTGTTGGTGGGGCCGAAGGTGATCGGGAAGTTGCCTTGGGCATCGGTGGTGCCCGGGACGGCGATGCCGCCGCCGTTCGGGTCGTTGAGCGTCAAGGCCCAGGTCAGCGGGTCCGCCGCGTTCAGCGGACGGCCGTTGACCGAGTTGCCGAAGAACTCGGTGTAGCCGAACTGGGTGAGCGGGAGTACGCCGGCCTGGCTGGACGGCGCCTCCATGATGATCTCCGCGCTGGAGTTCTGGTACGTCGCGGCGAAGGTCCTGGTCTCGCTCCAGCGCTCGGTCTGGTCGCGCAGATAGAGCGTGTACGAGCCGTTGGCGTAGGTAACCGAAGCGGTCATGTTGTCCCCGGGTTGCAGCGAGTCGGGCAACTGCACGGCCGCTCCGGGGAACATCTCGTACCAGGCGAAGTAGTACGGCTGCCCGCCGACCGACTCGGCGGTCGTGCCGATCTGCTCGACCGTGTTGTTGGCCGGCGCGCCGGGCGCGCTGAACCCGTCGAGCCCGACCCAGGACGCGGCGTAGCCGGGCACCGAGTAGTCGATCCGCGGCTGGACCCAGCTGGCGGTCACCGACGTGACCGTGCCGGCGTTGCCGCTGACGACGTAGCCGCCCCAGTTGCTGGAGACCAGGGCGGGGTTGGTGATCCCGGGCCGGCGCGCCAGGGCGGTGACGCCGCCGCCGGCGGCGGGTTGGTTCGGCGGCACGGTGAAGTGC
>JBKOWZ010000183.1:0-15416 GCA_046724665.1 Actinomycetota bacterium | reverse complement strand
CACCAAGCCTCGCCGCGCGGCTCGGCGCACGCCGCCGCGCACGCCGAGGCCCGCGAGCTGTTCCGGCGGATGGCCGAGCTCTCCCCCGAGGATCCGGCCCGCGCGCAGGTGCGCGACCGGCTGGTGCGCATGCACCTGCCGCTGGTCGAGCACCTGGCCCGGCGGTTCCGCAACCGCGGCGAGCCGCTGGACGACCTGACCCAGGTGGCCACGATCGGCCTGATCAAGTCGGTTGACCGGTTCGACCCGCAGCGCGGGGTCGAGTTCTCCACCTATGCCACGCCGACCATCATCGGCGAGATCAAGCGGCACTTCCGGGACAAGGGCTGGGCGGTGCGGGTGCCGCGCCGGCTCCAGGAGCTGCGGCTTTCGCTGACCGCCGCGACCAGCGAGCTGTCCCAGCGCAACGGCCGCTCCCCCACCGTGGGCGAGCTGGCCGCGCACCTCGGGCTGACCGAGGAGGAGGTGCTCGAGGGGCTCGAATCGGCCAACGCCTACTCGACGCTGTCGCTCGACGTGCCCGAGTCCGGCGACGACGAGTCGCCCGCCGTGGCCGACTCGCTCGGCAGCGAGGACGAGGCGCTGGAGGGCGTGGAGTACCGCGAGTCGCTCAAGCCGCTGCTCGAGCAGCTGCCGGCGCGGGAGAAGCGGATCCTGCTGCTGCGCTTCTTCGGCAACATGACGCAGTCTCAGATCGCCGACGAGATCGGCATCTCCCAGATGCACGTCTCACGGCTGCTCGCTCGTACCCTGGCCCAGCTGCGCGACAAGCTGCTCGTGGACGAGTAACCGAGTAGCCGACGCGATTGGCTAGCCGACGCTGGTTACCGCACGTCCCGGCTGAGCACCTTGTGCGAGGCCGGGACGAACAGCAGCACCACTCCGGCGAGCCCGAACAGCCCGACCGGCACGGCCTCGCCGTAGTAGTGCCCCTGGAACTGCCAGTAGGACGCGGCAAGCACCAGCAGGTGGGTGAGCAGTGCCGGGGTCCTGGACCAGGTCTCGAGCCGCAGCAGGCCGCGGGTCACCCAGCCGATGGCGAGGCCGAACACCGCGAACATCACGCCGCCGACCTCGGCCCGGCCGCGCAACACCGGCTGCCCGCTCAGCCCGGCGACCACGAGGTAGATCCCGTAGCCGAGCAGCAGCGCGGCGACGAGTCCGGTCAGCACCGCCGCGGCGGTCACCGTGCCCGGGCGCGCCATCGGCGGCGCTTCGGCGCCGTTCGCCGGCGGCTTGCCGGCCGCTACGGCGCGATTCGCCTCAGCCGCACGCTGCTTATTCACGCTTCGCAGCGTACAACTCGCCGTGCGCGCTCCTGTGAGCCGGTCCCACTTCTGACGCGTCAGGACAACAGGGGGCCACGCGGCACAGTGCCCGGTGCGCTGGGTACTGTTGCTGCATGTCGGACGAGCGGTTGACCATGCCTGCCGAAGGCGATGAAGGGGGCGGTTCGGCCGAGCACTCCATCACGCTCGCCACGCCATCCGATGACGACGAACGGGCCGAGCGGGGGCCGCGCCGCGGGCTGCTCGTGCTCAATCCGAAGGCGACCACGGCCAGCGAACGCACCAGCGAGGTGCTGGTGGGAGCGCTCTCATCGGCGCTCGACCTGCGCGCCGTACGCACCGAGCGGCGCGGTCACGCGGCCGACCTGGCGCGCTCGGCGCTGGACGAGGGCGCCGACGTGGTGATCGCGTTCGGCGGCGACGGGACGGTCAACGAGGTCGTCACCGGCCTGCTCTCCGACGGGCCCGGCCCGCGCGTGCCCGCGCTCGCGGTGATCCCGGGCGGATCGACCAACGTCTTCGCCCGCGCTCTCGGCCTGCCGAACGACGCCGTCGAGGCCACCGCCGTGCTGCTGCGTTACCTGCGCGAGCGGCGCACCCGGCTGGTGTCCGTGGGCGCGGCCCACGACGAGGGCAACGGGACGCGGTATTTCACGTTCGCGGCCGGTTACGGCTTCGACGCTGCGGTAACCAGCGAGGTGGAGCGGCAGCGCGCGGCGGGCCGCCGCACGTCCGGCTCGCTGTACATCCGACTGTCGCTGGCCGAGTACTTCCGGCGCACGGACCGCAAGAACCCGTCGATCACGGCCACGCTCGCCGACGGCACGGAGCTGGATCCGCTGTTCATGGCGGTGCTGGCGAACACCGCGCCGTGGACGTACCTGGGCAACCGCCCGATCCTGGCGACGCCCGACGCGGGGTTCGACACCGGGCTCGACCTGTTCGGCCTGGCGGACTTCTCGCCGCGCGCGGTGTGGCAGACGGTCAGCCGGCTGATCGCCAGCCCGAAGCGGCTGCCCGCCGGGCGCGGCGTGCTGCTCCGGCACGACCTGCCCGAGCTCACTCTTTCGGCCCAACGTCCGGTCGCCTTCCAGGTGGACGGCGACTATCTGGGACCACGCGAACGTGTGACATTCCGTAGTGTTCCGGATGCGTTGAGAGTCTTCGCGTGATGTACTTTCCCAAGACGAGGCGATCGCCCGAACCGCGCACCCGGCCAGGCACGGAGCGGGCCTGAGCCTCGTCGAGGCTCGCGTGCCTTGGACTCACCGCCGCCGCGTTCACGGCCCGCCTTCGAACGCAAGGTGTGATCCAGCAGACACCTGAGAATGCAAAAATCCCATCGCCAAACCCTTGTGCTCAGGCCGCAGGCCTGTCACGCTTGACCACGGTCTTGAAACAACGGCTGTGATCGCTCAGCGAGGAGTGTCCCGGCCCAAAAGCCGGCCCCGAAGCTGAAGGCGTCGTCACCTCCCGCGAAGGCGGGTCGGTGTCGGCGGCTCCGAGACCAGCAGCAGCCCAAGACCCATGAACCCCCCGCACGTACCGGCCGTGGTCGGCACCGCCGACCCGCCGGTTCGAGCGGAGACGCTCGTGAAAGAGTTCACATTCACAAGGATCCGGCCCCGGATCGGTGAAACGGGAACAAAGCTCTGAGCGTCTGCATTAGGTAGGAGTCCGGCGCACGTGTGGTGGCGGCGCCAGGATGACTGCCGACAGCGTCGCGCTCCCCGCGGCGTGCGCAGTACCGCAGTGGAACCACTGCACAAGCACACAAGTCGTTAGAGCTCGGGCGGGCGCACCCCACCCCGTCCGGCAGCCCCACACGCGAGGAGTAAGGACCGATGGACTGGCGCCACCGCGCCGCGTGCCGCGACGAGGACCCGGAGCTGTTCTTCCCGATCGGGAACACCGGACCGGCACTGCTGCAAATCGAAGACGCGAAGGCCGTATGCCGCCGCTGCGACGTCATTGACCAGTGCCTCCAGTGGGCGCTCGAGTCCGGTCAGGACGCGGGCGTCTGGGGCGGCATGAGCGAGGACGAGCGCCGCGCCCTCAAGCGCCGCGCCGCCCGCGCCCGTTCCCGGATGGCCTAAGCAGGCCCGCACGGGTCCGGGCCGCCCGCCCAGACGGCGACCTGACGAACCGTAACCGACCACTGATACTGAGCTGCCCAGGCGTCGGCACCGCGAAACAACGCAGTGCCGATCGATATGGGCATCGCCGAGGGACCGGCCGCAACCTGGCCGGTCCCTCGGCGTTCCCGCACACGCGCTGCGCGCTGGTTGCCCATCGCTCCACGCCCCCACTACCGCTCGGACCCTTACGCCGGACGTTGCGCCTATGATGCGCTCGTGTCTCAGTTCCCGTCGATGAAGTCCGGCGACTTCCTCGCGGTGCTGATGAGGCAGCCGCTGGGATACAAGATCGACAGGCGGCGCGGGTCGCACCGACTGCTCAAAGCCGAAGGAAGGCCCGACCTGAGATTCTCGTTCCACGACGGGGTGACCATTCCGTCCGGTGTCATCCGCAAGTACCTTGTGGGTGAGATCGGACTTGACAGCGACGAGGCCTTGCGGCTGCTCGGGAGGTAGCGTGCGCGAACTGACTGTCGTCTACCATCGCGATTTCGACGCGTGGTGGGCAGATTCTCCACAGGTCAGGGGCTACGCTGCCGCGGGGGGATCGCTGGCCGAGGTGCGCCGGCTCGTTCATGAGGGTCTGCCGTTCTTCCTGGGCGACGAGGAAATACAAATCGCCGAAATGCTGGCGGACGACCAGCTGCTGGTGAGGCTTTCACTCAACTTTCAAAGCTCGGTCGTGGCGGTGAGCGGAGGGTTGGCGCACACGGCGCCCGTGGTGACCAACTTCTCGCTGCCGTCCGCGACCCGATCAGAATTTCTCATGCCCGCATGAACGGCTGCCGGCCGTTGGACCGTGACCCGAGGACCCGATCTCTGCCATGAGAGTCACCATGATGCTCTGCGACCACGCCCAGGTGGCCGGAGGCAAGCTCTTCATCGCCGGTGGGGGCTGGAACACCACTGACACACCGACGGCGCCCAGCGCCATCGCGCTCATCATCGCCGTTCCGTGGGACCGGACCAACAGCGTGATCCAGATCTCCCTGGAACTCGTTGACCAGGACGGCCGGCCGGTCAGCCAACCCGGACCGCTCGGAATGGCCCCGGTCCGGGTCGAGGGCCAGTTCGAGGTGGGCAGGCCGGCGGGTGTGAAGCCCGGTACGTCGATCGACGTACCGCTTTCCTTCGCCGTCCAGTCGATGGCTCTGAACCCCGACACTCGATACACCTGGGAACTGACGCTGGACGGCGAGCGGGACAGCGACTGGACCCTGTCGTTCGCGACTCGGCCGCGGCCGACGCCGAGCGCGGGCTTCGGTCCGTCGGACATCGGTTTTCCGCAGAACTGACGCGCTTGGCCCGCGTGCTCAGGCGAGGGCGGCGGCCAGCAGGGCGAAGGCGGCGACGATGACGGCTACGCGGACGTAGTGGAAGCGGTCCCAGCGGTTCATCTGCTGCTTCCAGTCGGCGGGCCGGTTCTCGGGGGTCCAGGTCTTGCCGCGGTTGTTGATCGGGACGAGCAGCAGGATCGACATGAGCACGCTGACGATCAGCAGCGCGGCGGCGGTGATGACCAGGCCGGTGCCGTGGTGGTGCCATCCGGCGACCGCCCAGATCGCGCTGAGGATGAGCGAGCCCATGTACCAGAACGGCATCACGGCGCCGAGCATCCGGCCCCCGTGGGCGCGGCCCAGCTGACCGGTGTCGCCGGGGAGGGCGTCAAGGATCCGGTTGATGACGAAGGCGACGGAGAACTCCACCCCCACCATCAGGCCGACGGTAACCGTGGTGACGATCTCGAGTGCGGTGAGCATCATGACCCTCCTGGGGATCTAGCGTTGCTAGCTGATGAGGCAACGCTAGTACTGCCACCGCTCGCTTGTCTAGCGGTGCTATGATCGGGTCATGTCGGCACAGGAACGCAAGGAGCGCGAGCGGGCGCACCGCGAACGCCTCATCGTCGCGACGGCCCGCGAACTGGCCGAGCAGCAGGGCTGGGACGCGGTCACCACCCGCCGGCTCGCCGAGAGCATCGAGTACAGCCAGCCGGTCCTCTACAGCCACTTCCGCGGCAAACGCGAGATCATCGGCGCGGTCGCCCTCGAGGGCGCCACCGAGATGGCCGCGGCGATACGGGCCGCGACCGGCGCCGCGCACGGCCCCCGCGCCCGGGTGTACGCCCTGGCCCGCACCTACCTCGACTTCGCCGAGCGCAACCCGGCGGTCTACGACGCCCTCTTCCAGCTCGACGGCGGCCTCGCGTACGCCCAGGAGGACACCCCGGCGCCTCTCAAGGACGCCTTCGCCGCCCTGCTGGAGTGCCTCGGCGAGGTCGCCGGAGACGGAGTCCACCCGGGGCTGTTCACCGAGGTGTTCTGGGCGTCCCTGCACGGGATCGCGACCCTGACCCGAGCGGGGCGGCTGCTGCCGCAGGACGCCGAGCAGAGGGTGCAACTGCTAGTGGACCGGCTCGCCATCCTCTGACACACCACCCAGGCAGGCAGCGCAGCGTTCAGCGCTTAGCGCGTACGCGACAGCGAAGCGAGGACGCGGAACGGGGTAGGGGCGGCGGGCGAACACTCAGCGCGTAGCGAAGCCCGGGCAGCGCAGCGTTGAGCACACAGCGCGCAGCGTTGGGGCGAGTCGGGCGTCCGGCTCACTCCCCGACGTTGAGGTCGAGGGTCACGACGGTGCCGCCGCCCTGGCGCGGCTCCATGTCGAAGGTTCCGTTCAGGTCTCCGGTCACCAGGGTCCGCACGATCTGTAGGCCGAGGTTGCCTGCCGTGCTCGGGTCGAAGCCGGGCGGCAGGCCACGGCCGTCGTCCGAGACCAGGATGGTCAGCTGCCGACCGCGGCGCACCGCGGTGACCTCCAGGCTGGAGCCCGCGCCGTCCAGGCCGTGCTCGAAGGCGTTCTGGAGCAGTTCGGTCAGCACCATCGCCAGCGGGGTGGCGACCTGGGCGGCCAGTACTCCGAATGAGCCAACCCGGCGGGACTGTACGCCGCGGGAGGAGGCACCGCTGCCCGAGGCCGCGGAGTAGTCGAGCACCATCGCCAGGACGCGGTCGGCGATCTCGTCGAACTCGACCCGCTCGTCCAGGGTCTGCGACAGCGTCTCGTGCACGATCGCGATGGAGCCGACCCGGCGCACCGCCTCGTTCAGCGCCGCCCGGCCGCGCGGCTCGTCCAGCCTGCGGGCCTGGAGCCGCAGGAGCGCGGCGACGTTCTGGAGGTTGTTCTTGACCCGGTGGTGGATCTCGCGGATCGTCGCGTCCTTGCTCACCAGCTCGCGGTCGCGCCGGCGCAGCTCGGTCACGTCGCGCACCAGGACCATCGCGCCGATGCGCGGGCCGTTCGGGGTGAGCGGGATGGTGCGCAGGCGCATCGAGCCGTCGGTGGCGTCCAGCTCGGTGTCCCGGGGGACGCGGCCGTCCACCGTGGACGCCAGCGCCTCGTCGATCGGGCCGAACTGCGGGGCCAGCAGCTCCGCGCAGACCTTGCCGAAGTGCGAGCCGACCAGGTCGGCCGCGTGGCCGAGGCGGTGGAAGACGGAGACCGCGTTGGGGCTTGCGTAGGTGACGGTGCCGTCCGCGTCGAGCCGGATCATCCCGTCGCCGACCCGGGGCATCGCGTCGAGGTGGCTGCGCGAGTTCGGGTGCGGGAACCGGCCGGTGGCGATCATCTGGGCGAGGTCCGCGGCGGTCTGGAGGTACGTCAGTTCGAGGCGGCTCGGCGTGCGCGCGGTCAGCAGGTTGGTGTTGCGGCCGATGACCGCGATGACCCGGTCGGCCCGGCGCACCGGGAACGCCTCGACCCGCACCGGCACCGCCTCGCGCCACTCCGGGTCGCCCTCCCGGATGATCCGGCCCTCGTCGAGCGCCTGGTCGAGCAGCGGCCGGCGGCCGCGCGGCACCACGTGGCCGACCAGGTCGTCGGGGTACGAGGTCGGGCCGGTGTTGGGGCGCATCTGCGCCACCGCGACGTACCGGGTCTCGTCCGCCGTGGGCACCCACAACACCAGGTCCGCGAAGGACAGGTCCGCCAGCATCTGCCAGTCGGCGACAATGAGATGCAGCCACTCCAGGTCTCGGTCGTCGAGCGCGGTGTGGGCGCGGACCAGATCGTTCATGGACGGCATTGGCCCAGTATCCCAGCCGTATGGGCTCGGGCTGGGCTGAAACGGAAGATGATATGACTTCACCGCTCGAATGGCTGGACGAGCATGCCCGTGCACGGGAGAAGGCGGGGCTGCGGCGGCGGTTGCGGCCGCGCCCGGCGCGCTCCGGGCTGGTGGACTTCGCGGGCAACGACTACCTCGGCCTGGCCCGCGACCCGCGGGTCGTCGCCGCGGCCGCCGAGGCCGCGCGGGTGTGGGGCGGCGGCTCGACCGGCTCGCGGCTCGTCACCGGCACGACGACGGCGCACGTCGAGTTCGAGGGCGAGCTGGCGCGGTTCGTCGGCGCCGAGGCAGGACTGGTGTTCTCATCGGGTTATCTGGCGAATCTCGGGGCGATCACGGCGCTCGCGGGGCGCGGGGACCTGATCGTCTCCGACGCGCTGAATCACGCCTCGCTGATCGACGGCTGCCGGCTCTCGCGGGCGCGGGTGCAGGTCGTCGGGCACTGCGCCGTCGATGAGGTCGAGCGGGCGCTCGCGGAACGCACCGAGGAGCGGGCGTACGTCGTGACCGACGCGGTGTTCTCCGTGGACGGAGATGTCGCGCCGCTCGCGGAACTCGCCGCGGCGTGTCGCGCGTACGGCGCGGTGCTGATCGTTGACGAGGCGCACGGCGTCGGCGTGTTCGGCGAGGGCGGACGCGGCGCGGTGCACGCGGCCGGGCTCGCGGGCGCGCCGGACGTGGTGATGACCGCCGTGCTCTCCAAGGCACTCGGGGCGCAGGGCGGCGCCGTGCTCGGGCCGCGAGCCGTGGTGGACCACGTGCTGGACACCGCGCGTCCGTTCATCTTCGACACCGGCCTGGCCCCGGCGTCGATCGGCGCCGCGGCCGAGTCGCTGCGGATCCTGCGCGGGCAGCCGGAACTGGCCGAGCGCGTACGCGCCGGGGCTCGCGCCCTGCACGAAATCGCGCTCGCCGCGGGCCTGACCGCCACCGTCCCGGTCGGCGCGGTGACGTCGGTGCTGGTCGGCGACCCGGAGCTGGCCGTGGAGCTGGCCGGAACCTGCGCGCAGTACGGCGCCGCGGTCGGCTGTTTCCGGCCGCCGTCGGTTCCGGACGGCAGCTCCCGGCTGCGGCTGACCGCCCGGGCCGACCTGGCGCAGCGCGAGTTGGAGACCGCCGCCGGGGCGCTGCGTGCCGTCGCTGTACGCATTGGCGTGCTTTGAACCCCGGTGTGCGATAAGTGGACAGGTGGTCCAGACCAATAGGGCGAGAGGTCTGGACAACCGAGATTGGTCTAGTCCACAATCGTGGACGGCTCGCCGCTGCGCGGCGCAGGCCGGTTCGTCCCACGTCCCGCGCACCGCAGGAGGAGTCGTCGCGTGCCCATCATCTCGGCGCCCCGAGCGGTCGTGGACGGACGGTTGACCGGCCCGGTCTCCGTAGCCGTCGCAGACGGCGTGATCCGCGAGGTACGTTTTCATGACGCGCCTGAGAGCGCTCCCCCGGCCGCGGACGTGGTGCTGGCGGACGGCGTGCTGACCGCGGGCCTGGTGGACATCCAGATCAACGGCGCGTTCGGGGTGGACTTCAGCGCCGCCGACGACGAGAGCTGGGACCGGGTCGCCGCCGCGCTGACCACCACCGGGGTCACCGCGTTCCAGCCCACGTACATCACCGCGCCGCTCGGCGCACTGGTCTCCGGGCTGCACACCGCGATCGAGGCCCGGGAACGGCAGGCCGGCACCGGCAGCGCCCGAATCATCGGCGTGCACCTGGAGGGCCCGTTCCTCTCCCCCGTGCGCCACGGCGTACACGAGGCGCGTTACCTCGCCGAGCCGACCGTTGAGGCGATCGATCGGCTCCTTAACGCGCCGGGCCGGGAAATCCTGACGATGGTCACGCTCGCCCCCGAGCTTCCCGGTGCGCTCGACGCGGTACGCCGTCTGACCACGGCCGGTATCCGCGTGTCGGTGGGTCACACCGACGCCGTCGCGGCGCAGATCACCGCAGCCGCCGACGAGGGCGCGACGCTGGTCACGCACATCTTCAACGCGCAGCGCGGCCTCGCGCACCGCGAGCCCGGCGTTCCCGGCGCGACGATGGCCGACAGCCGCTTCTACTGCGGCCTGATCGCCGACCTGCACCACGTCGCGCCGGAGATCTGCGGCCTGATCTGGAAGGGCGCGCGCGGCCGGGTCGTGTTGGTGACCGACGCGATCGCGGCTGCGGGCATGCCGCCGGGCGAGTACGAGCTGTCGGGCATCCCGGTCGTGCTCAGCGAGGACGGCGTACCGCGCAACGCCGACGGGACCATCGCCGGTTCGGCGCTGACGCTGGATCAGGCGGTGCGCAACATGCTCTCCCTGGGCCTGCCCGTGGCCCAGGTGGTCGAGGCGGCCAGCCGGGTTCCGGCGGACGCGCTCGGCCGCGGCGACCTCGGCCGGATCGCCGTCGGCGCGCGTGCCGACCTGGTCTGGTGGTCGGACGACTTCCACCCGCGCCGCACGTGGGTGGACGGCAGGCAGGCGCAGGCGCCGGCTACGGCGACCGCGACCGCAGTCCTGCCCGCCGCGCGGGAATCGCTCGCCGTGTCACCCTGACGGACACGGCCGCTCCCGCCGGTGCCGCCGGCGCGGCCGCCGAGGACCGGGTGCCCGCATCATCCGTTCGAGGCAACTGCACCGGCGAGTGCTCAGCGACAGCTGGAGCACGGAGAGCGACCCCGGTCGCTCGCAGAGAGCCGCAGGCGCGGACGGAGGTTGAGGGTCCTCCGCCCGTCGCCTGCGGACTTGCGTGCCCTGACACAGGCTCCGATCAACCATCCTCTGAGCCCACCCCGCTGTCGGCGCTGTCGGTGGGCTACGCCATACTCGTGTTGTCGTCGAAGGCAAATTCGATGGACGCGGGGAGCGGGGTTCTTCGAGGATGGGTTGCCCGCGGCGGCGACCAACGGGCTCAACGTCTTTAATTTAGCGGCGAAATCGGACAGCGCGCTTGACAGCGCCCACAATCGCGATACATCGTGTTCCCCAAGTTGCGATGTATCGCGTTTACGGGAGGGTTTGTGAGATGAACGCACTGCAACGGACGGGGAACGCGCTTGCCCGCTACCCCGGCGGCCGCGTCGGCAAGTGGGTGGTGCTGGGGGTCTGGGTGATCCTGCTGGTCGCCCTCGGCTCGCTGGCCGGAAAGCTCACCGGGGCGGAGGACAACCAGGCGTCCAGCTGGCTGCCCGGCAGCGCCGAGTCCACCAAGGTGCTGAACCTGACCGGTCAGTTCCAGTCCACCAACCTGGTGCCCACGGTCGTGGTCTACGAGCGCTCGAGCGGGGTGACCCCGGCGGACCTGGACAAGGCGAAGGCCGACGTCACCGCGTTCGTCAAGGCGCCGCACGCGACCGACCGGGTCGTCGGGCCGATCCCGTCCAAGGACGGCAAGGCGATCGAGACGATCATCCAGATCGACCTCGGCGACACCACCGAGGGCTGGAACAACCTCAAGCCCGCGGTGGACGCCTTCAAGGACCAGGCCAACAAGGGCGATCCGGGGCTGACCGCCTACGTGACCGGTCCAGGCGGTATCGGCGCGGACGAGTCCGCCGCGTTCAGCGGTATCGACGGCGTGCTGCTGTACTCGACCATCGCGGTCGTCGTCGGACTGCTGCTGATCACCTACCGCAGTCCGATCCTCTGGCTGCTGCCGCTGGCCTCCGCCGGACTCGCGCTGACCGTCGCCGAAGGCGTCGTCTACCTGCTGGCCAAGCAGGGCCTGACGGTCAACGCGCAGAGCGCGGGCATCCTGCTGGTGCTCGTGATGGGCGCCGGAACCGACTACGCACTGCTGCTCATCGCCCGATATCGGGAAGAGCTGCGCAGACACGAGGACCGGCACGAGGCGATGGCGATCGCGCTGCACCGCGCCGGGCCGGCGATCATCGCGTCCGCGGCCACCGTCGGCATCGGCATGCTCTGCCTGACCGCCGCCGAGATGAACTCGACCAGCGGCCTCGGCCCGGTCTGCGCGGTCGGCGTGATCGTGGCGCTGCTGGCGATGGTCACCCTGCTGCCGGCGCTGCTGACCATCTTCGGCCGGTGGATCTTCTGGCCGGTGCGCCCGACCATGGGCACGGCGGACCCGACCGCCACGGGCATGTGGGCACGGGTCGGCAGCGGCATCGCCAAGCGCCCGCGCACCGTGTGGATCGGCACCGTGGTCGTCCTCGGCGCGCTGGCCGCCGGGATCACCGGACTGAAGGCGGACGGCCTGTCCAACGCCGGCCTGTTCACCAACACCCCGCCGTCGATCGTCGGCCAGCAGGTCGTCGCCGACCACTTCCCGGCGGGCGCCGGCAGCCCGGTCGTCATCATCGCGAACGAGTCGTACACCGCGCAGGTCGAGAACGCGCTGAACACCACGCCGGGCATCGTCGGCGTGGAGGATCCGATCAGCAAGAACGGGTACTCCTACATTCAGGGCGACCTCGGTCCCGCACCGGACAGCCAGGCGGCCAAGGACGCCATCGACGCGGTACGCGCGAACGTGCACGCCATCCAGGGCGCGGACGCGCTCGTCGGCGGCAACACGGCGGTACAGCTGGACACCGAGCGGGCCTCGCAGCGCGATGACAAGATCATCATCCCGCTGATCCTGCTGGTGGTGCTGGTGATCCTCGGCCTGCTGCTGCGCGCGCTGGTCGCGCCGCTGGTGCTGATCGCGACGGTGGTGCTCTCCTTCGGCGCCGCGCTGGGGCTCAGCAGCATCTTCTTCAACAACGTGTTCCACTTCACCGGCGAGGACGCGGCCTATCCGCTGTTGTCCTTCGTCTTCCTGGTGGCGCTCGGGATCGACTACAACATCTTCCTGATGACCCGCATCCGCGAGGAGGCGGCGAAGGCGGGTACCCGGCGCGGGGCGCTGATCGGCCTGGCCGCGACCGGCGGGGTGATCACCTCGGCGGGCATGATCCTGGCCGGCACCTTCGGCGTGCTGGGCACGCTGCCGGTGGTGGGCTTTGCCGAGATCGGCTTCACCGTCTCGCTCGGCGTCCTGCTCGACACCTTCATCGTCCGCTCGATCCTGGTCACCGCGCTGTCGATGGACCTGGACCGGCGGATCTGGTGGCCGAGCGCCCTGGGCCGCCGCGCCACGGCGCCCGCCGCGGTGCCCGTGCAGGGCTACCCGGCGGACGAGCCCAACGCCGTCGTGAAATAGCACGACCAGTTAATAGCATCATCATGAAATAGCACTGCGAAATAGCGCGGTGAAATAGCATGGTGAAATAGGGGAAACCGGCAGTGGTCCCGGTCCGCGAGGCTTGCGGACCGGGACCACTGTTCTTCGTCGGGCATTGCTTTCTGTCGGGAACTCTGTCGGGCGCTGTTCTTTGCGGGGCGTCGCTCTATGTCAGGCGCTGTTCTTTGTCGGGCGCCGCCCTTGCTGGGCACTGTTCTCCGTCCAGCGCCGCTCTCTGTCGGGTGCCTCTTCTTTGTTGGGCGCCGCTCTTTTGCCGGACGCCGCACTTGCCGGGCACTGCCCTCTGTCGGTGCCGCCCTTGTCGGCCGCTACATTTGTCAGCCTTTGTTCGGCTACTTGGTCTCGGTCACCTTGGCCAGGGCGCGCGGGGCGTCCGGGTTCAGGCCGCGGGCCACGGTGACCTCGTAGGCGAGCTGTTGCAGCGGCAGGATCTCCAGGATCGGGGCGACCTCCTCGGCGACCCCCGTGGGCAGCGTGAAGCCCGCGGAGGCGCCCGCGACGTGCCCGGGGGAGCCGACCACGACCAGGTCGGCTCCCCGCTCGCGCAGACGGCCCAGCACCGGCTCAAGGGCCGTGCCCCCGGCGCCGGCCGAGGCGACGGCGATGACCGGGGAGACGTTGTCCACCATCGCCAGCGGGCCGTGCAACAGGTCCGCCCCGGAGAACGCGTGCGCGGGCAGGTACGAGGTCTCCATCACCTTCAGCGCGGCCTCGCGCGCGGTCGGGTAGCCGTAGCCGCGCGAGGTGGTGACCAGGCGGGAGGCGAAGCGGTAACGCTCGGCCAGCTTGACCACCTCGTCACGGCGCTCCTGGATCGCGGCGGCCAGTTCCGGCAGCTTCGCGGCCGCCGAGCCGTCGCCGCCGCGCACCGCGTCCACGAGCAGGTACAGCGTCAGCAGTTCGGCGGTGTAGGTCTTGGTCGCCGGCAACGCCTTCTCCGGCCCGGCCAGCACGTCCAGGGCCAGCTCGCTGGCCTGGTTGACCGGGGAGCCGGCCACGTTCGTCACCGCGAGCGTCAGTGCCCCGGCGGCCTTCGCCATCTCGGTGTACGCGACCAGGTCGGGCGAGCCGCCGGACTGGGAGACGGTGATCGAGAGCACGTCGGAGAAGTCCGGCCGGGCGCCGTACGCGGTCGCGGTGGACATCGAGGTCAGCCCGGCGGGCAGGCCGAGCGCCACCTCGATCAGGTACTTGGCGTAGTAGGCGGCGTTGTCGCTGGTGCCCCGGGCGGTCAGCAGCACGAAGCGCGGCCGGCGGCGGCTGATCTCGGCGGCCACCTCGCGGATCGCCGGCAGCCCCTCGTCCAGCACGTGTTGCAGGACGGCGGGCTGCTCGGCCATCTCACGGGCCATGATCTCGCCGGGCAGGCTGGTCGTCATGCGGGGTGGTTCCTCTCGTAGCGGCACAGGTCCATCAAAACGCCCGATGACCGGTTAAGCACCGTGCGCGTGCCTACCGGTCAGCACCTCGGCGGCGGCGACGCTGCACACCCGGGCCGCGCCGTACGTCGCGACGACGGTGACGCCCCGAGCCGCGAGCTCATCAGTGCGACCGTACGGCAGCCCCAACTCGACCACGACGGCATCGGGCCGCTCGGCGACGATCGCGTTGACCGCGCGCGCCATCCACGGGTTGCGGTGCAGGTCGCGCACGGCGAGCGCGAGCGGCCGACCGGCCGCCTCCGCCAGCAGCGGCGCGACGTCTACGCGCGCGTTCTGATCGACCACCGGCACGGTCATCAGCCCGACCGACTCGGTGCCCGTGGTCGGCGCCATCACGCGCGCTCCCGTGGTTCCGGGCAGCAGCTCGGCGACGGGGTCGATAAGGCCCCACCGGGTCGCGGTGTCCACGGCGATGCTCACCAGCGGCGAGAACTCGACGACGTACGCCGGGCCGCTGAACGGCTTGAGCTCGCCGCGCACGTGCAGCGCCCGGCGCGCGGCGTCCAGGCCGATGCCGCTGTCCGCGCCTTCATTTGAGCCCACGACGGCGGCGCGCACTTCGGCGGACCAGCGGGCCACTGCGCGGTTGCGTTCGGCCGCCTCGTGCAGCCGCTCCTCCGGCAGGCGGCGTTCGCGCACCGCCCAGACGAGCGAGTCGCGCAGGTGCACGAACGCGTCCTCTTCACGCAGACCGCCGCCGAAGCAGATCGCGTCAGCCCCGGCCGCCAGCGCCTTGACGGTGCCCTCCGCGATGCCGTAGTTCGCCGAGATGGAGCCCATGTCGATGCCGTCGGTGACGATCAGGCCGTCATACCCCAGCTCGCCGCGCAGCAGCCCGGTGAGCACGGCCCGGGACATGGTCGCCGGCAGGTCGGCGTCATAACGCGGGAAGAGGATATGCGCGGTCATGATGCACTTCGTTCCGGCGGCGACGGCCGCACGGAACGGGGCGAGGTGCAGCGCGAACTTCGCGTCGTCGAAGTCGGCCAGCGGCAGGCCGAGGTGCGAGTCCTCGCCGGCATCGCCGTGGCCGGGGAAGTGCTTGGCGCAGGCGGCTACGCCGGCCGCCTGGAGGCCTCTGATGTAAGCGGCGGTGTGCCGCACCACCAGCGCGCTGCCCGAGCCGAACGAGCGCACGCCGATCACCGGGTTGTCCGCGTTGGCGTTGACGTCGGCGACCGGAGCGTAGTTCAGGTTGATCCCGGCGGCGGCCAGGTCGCGGCCGATC
>JBKOWZ010000217.1:0-6467 GCA_046724665.1 Actinomycetota bacterium | reverse complement strand
GACCGGCGCGTAGACGTCGCTGACCGACTTGGTCGACTCCAGTTCGCCGCAGGGCTCGCCGGCCTGGATCTCGGTGCCGGCCTGGGGCAGTGTGACGAAGACGACGTCGCCGAGCGCGTCCTGCGCGAAGTCGGTGATGCCGACACGCAGCAAGGTGTCGGACGCCGCGCGCACCCACTCGTGCTCGGCGGTGTAGTTAAGGTCCTCGGGAATTTCGGCCGTGGCCACAGTGCTGCTCCGTTGTTCTCGAGTTTCGGAGACGACGTCCCGCCGGACGCCGCGCCTCCCTGCGCTGAGCTGGTGTCGCGACCATACACGGTGGCCCGGTCGGCGGACCACACGGCTCGGACACCAGTGCTTTCCATGCCTTTTGCGCGGTGGACGCCCGCGCGTCGCCGATTGGTCGGCCGGGCGGCCCGGCGCGGATGCGCCGGGCCTTTCGCGCCTGTTTCACGCCTGTGTCAAGCGCCCGCCTGCTCCACGACGGCCGCCCACAGCCCGAGCAGCTCGTCGGCGGACTCGGGGTCGGGGCCTTCGGCCCACAGGTGTGTTACCGCCTCCGCCGGGTCCGGCAGGACGAGCGTCCACCGGCCGTCCGACTCCACGATGCGTACGCCGTCGGTCGTGTCGAGATGACGGTCCTGCGCAGCCTCGACGACCGTGCGCATGACCATTCCCTTCGCGGCCCACGGCGTCGGTACGTCCATCCTGCGCACGTACGCGCGCGGGATGCGCGCATCGGCCTGGGACAACGTCAAGTGCGTGCGGGCGAGCAGGCCGAGCAGACGCGCGAACGCGGCGATGCCGTCGAGCGAGGCGTGGAACTCGGGGATCACGAAGCCGCCGCGTCCGTCCCCGCCGAAAACCACACCGGGGCTGGCGGCGACCCTGGTCAGCTCGTCGGGCGCGGTGGAGACCCACTCGACGCGGACCTTGTGGAAGGCGGTGACCCGCTCGGCCACCCGCGTCGTGGTCACCGGCAGCGCGATCGTGCCGGCCTGCCGCTCGGCCGCGACCAGGTCCATCAGCACCAGCAGCGCCCGTTCGTCATCGATGCGCGCGCCGGTCTCGTCCACCAGCCAGATCCGCTCGCCGACCGGGTCGAACCGCACGCCGAGCGCGGCGCGGGCCGAGGAGACCAGCTCGCCGAGCCGGCGCAGCGCGGCGGCCTGCTCCGCGGGCGACTCGGTCGGGTGCGCCTCGTCCATGCCGAGGTTGACGGTGAAGGCGTCCACGCCGATCCGGCCGAGCAGCGCGGGCAGCACCAGGCCGGCCGAGCCGCCGCCGGAGTCCACCACCACCTTCAGCCCCGACTCGGCCACGCCGGACACATCGACCCGGCTCATCAGCTCCTGGACATAGCTCTCGAAGATCCGGGACGGGGTGTTCAGGTCGCCGATCTCGCCGGGGAAGGCCCGGCGGAACTCGGCGCGCGAGAACACCCGGTCGAGCTTGCGCTGCCCGGCGGGCGAGAGGTCGGCGCCGGTGGAGTCGAGGAAGGCGATCTCGACCGAGTCGGGCACGCCCGGGGTGGTGCGGATGGCCACGCCGCCGACGGTGCCGCGCGCGGTCTGCAACCGGGCCACCGGCATCGGCACGCACTCCAGGTCGCGCACGTTCAGCGCGCTGGAGGTCAGCGCCGCGATGACGGCACGCTTGAGCGCACGCGCGGCGCGGGAGCCGTCGCGCGCGGCCGTGACCGTCGCGCCCTTCTTCAGCGTGGTGGCGTACGCGCTGGCGAGCCGGACCGCGAGTTCCGGGGTGATCTCGACGTTGACCACGCCGGAGACCCCGCGCGGGCCGAACAGCGAGCGCTGGCTGCGCTGCTCCCAGATCACGTCGGTGTTGACCACCGCGCCGGCCTCTACCGTCTTGAACGGGTAGATGCGCACCCCGGCGGCGAGGATCGACTCCTCCTCGAGCAGGCACTCGTCGCCGACGACCACGCCGTCCTCGATCCGGGCGGCGCGCATCACGTCGGTGTTCTTGCCGATGACGCAGCCGCGCAGGTTCGTCTGCGGCCCGATGTAGACGTTGCCGTGGATCACCGCGCGGTGCAGGAACGCCCCGGCCTTGACGACCACGTTGGAGCCGATGACGGTGTGCTCGCGGATCTCGACCCCGGCCTCCACCTTCGAGTAGTCGCCGATGTAGCACGGGCCCTTGAGCACGGCCGCGGGGTCGATCTCGGCGCCCTCGGCGACCCAGACCCCGGGGGCGGTCTCGAAGCCGTCGATCTCGGCCGCGACCTTCCCGGTCAGCACGTCCGCCTGGGCCTTGATGTACGACTCGTGCGTGCCGACGTCCTCCCAGTAGCCCTCGGCGACGTAGCCGTAGACCGGCTTGCCCTCGGCCAGCAGCCGCGGGAAGACGTCGCCGGACCAGTCCACCTGCTCGCCCGGCTTGATGTAGCCGAGGACCTCGGGCTCCATCACGTAGATGCCGGTGTTGACGGTGTCCGAGAAGACCTGGCCCCAGGTGGGCTTCTCCAGGAAGCGCTCGACCCGGCCGTCCTCCGCGGTGATGGTGATGCCGAACTCCAGCGGGTCGGGCACCCGGGTCAGGCACACGGTGACCAGCGCCTTCTTCTCCCGGTGGTACTCGATCAGGGCGCTGAGGTCGATGTCGGTGAGCGCGTCGCCGGAGATGACCAGGAAGCTGTCGCCGGCCAGCTGCGCCTCGGCGTTCTTCACCGATCCGGCGGTGCCCAGAGGGGTGTCCTCGTTGGCGTAGTACAGGCTCATGCCGAGTTCTTCGCCGTCGCCGAAGTAGTTGCGCACCAGCGAGGCGAGGAACTGGACGGTGACGACCGTTTCGGTGAGCCCGTGCCGCTTGAGCAGCCGGAGCACGTGCTCCATGATCGGGCGGTTCACCACCGGGAGCAGAGGCTTCGGCATCGAGGAGGTCATCGGCCGCAGCCTCGTGCCCTCACCCCCGGCCATCACGACTGCTTTCATGGTCGGTGCAAACCTCATTCCGGTTGTCAAGGCGCGCACAGGGGCGCGCGGGGTCAGCCCCCGTCGCACCCATCCCTTCCCCGTACGAACTCGGTTAATCAGGGGAGATATGTAGCCAAAATCACGCGGACCGGCACGCTGTACCTGCTGTGCGGCGTGCTACGCGCCGTATGGCATTGCTCGTCATTTTCCGTGAACGGCGAGAACTCGCCGCACCTGCACCACGTACAGGCCGGCGGCCAGCCAGTAGAGCGCGCTGCCCCAGATGGCGAAGGCCCAGCCGACCTCGCCGGCCACGTCGTGCAGCGTGCCGGTTCCGTCGCCGAGTAGCAGCAGCGGGAATGCGTAGAGCAGGTTGAACGTCGCCGCCTTGCCGAGGAAATGCACCGGCGGCGGGCCGTAGCCGTGCCGCTTGAGGACCGCCAGCGGAATTCCCATCAGCAGGTCACGGCCGACCAGCAGCACGACCAGCCACACCGGGATGATCTGACGCGCCGCCAGGCCGACCAGCGTGGCCAGGATGTAGAGCCGGTCGGCCGCCGGGTCGAGCAGCTGGCCGATCCGGCTGACCTGGTTGAAGGCGCGGGCGATCTTGCCGTCGAGGTAGTCGGTGGCCCCGCTGACCACGAGCAGCAGCAGCGCCCAGCCGTCGTAGTGCGGCCCGTCGAAGACCGGCTGGAGGATCAGCCACAGGAACAGCGGCACGCCGAGCAGTCGCAGCACGCTGAGGGCGTTGGGAATGGTCCAGAGCTGGTCGCCCGGCACAGGCTCCGTCATGGCAGCAGAGTCTAAGGCAATGGAGTCCAGAGGTTGTCGCCGCCACAGCGCCGTGCAGGTCGGCGCACGTCACAGCCGCCGCAAGGGGCCCGGCGGGCGCGGGCGCGATCACCAAGTGCGGGCAAAGCTTGTGCCAAAGCCCGCGCAACGGGGTTCCAGCCGGACAGGACGGGTCGTAGCGTTGATATCGAACCGGCCGGCAGATGACACGTCCATCGGCGGTCGCGAGCACAGAGCACAGCCGTCCGCGCGCCCACGCTTCTCCCCCCTTGGCGTGGCCCGCGGGCGGCTGTCGTTTTGGCGCGCCCCCGATGTGGAAGAGTATTCGCTCATGAACGCAGCGAAGACGACGGCCGGTTCGACCGGGGCGGCCGGCATCGGCGCGGGGCTCGGCCCCGCCGACGCGCACGGCGCGCAGGCCGGGCCGTCGGGGCGGCAGTACCCGCTCGAGGCGGGCGGATACCGGGCCGTGGTCACCGAGGTCGGCGCGGGGTTGCGCGAACTGGTCCACGACGGCACGCGCGGCACGCGGCCGCTCGTTCTGGCTTATGGGGCGCACGAGGCGGCGCACGGCGGCGCCGGGCAGCTGCTCGCGCCGTGGCCCAACCGGGTGGCCGACGGCCGTTACCGCTTCGACGGCGAGGAACGGCAGCTCGACCTGAGCGAGCCGAGCCGCGCCAACGCCATCCACGGCCTGGTGCGCTGGTCCTCCTGGCGGGCCGAGGAGCACACGGCGGACCGGGTCGTGCTCACCCACCGGCTGTTTCCGCATCCGGGATATCCGCACACGCTCGACCTGACCGCCGCCTATTCGCTTTCTGACTCAGGGCTCGAAGTCGAGGTCACCGCGCGCAATGTCGGCGCCGCCGCGGCGCCGTACGGATATGCCGCGCACCCCTATCTGCTGCCGGGCGTCGAGAGCGCGCGCGGCGCCGCCGACCAGTGGTTTCTGCACCTGCCGACCGAGCGCTGGGTGCAGTGCGACGAGCGGATGAACCCGGTCGGCCTGGCGGACGTGGACGGCAGCGGATACGACTTCCGCTCGCCGCGGCAACTCGGCGGCACCGTGCTTGACACCGCTTTCGGCGGCCTGCAACGGGAATTGGACGGCATCTGCCGGGTGCGGCTGAGCGAGCCGGGCGGCGCGGCCGTCACCCTGTGGATGGACCGCGGGCTCGACTGGATCCAGGTGTTCACCGCGGATCCGCTGGCCGGGGAATGGCACCGGGCGGCCGTCGCGGTGGAGCCGATGAGCTGCCCGCCGGACGCCTTCAACAGTGGCATGGACCTGATCCGTCTGGAGCCTGGTGTGGCGGTTGTCCACCGGTGGGGAATTCACGCGGGTTGAGGTTTATCCGCGGGCTGCGCGCGACCCGAACTGACGGCCCGTCAGGGTAACAACTCGCAGGCCGTCTCGTCCAGTGGGTTGATCTCATGCTCGCTGATATCAGTGTTTTTTCTGACTATGGTTCCTGGCTGCTCCATTCGGGTTTATCATGGCCTGGAGAGTGAGCGATGGCGTCATCCCAAGCTCGCCCCCGTACCGCACAGGCGGGGTGTAGGAGCAGGTGGGGCCCGCCGGGCGACGGCCACCCAGCGCCGTAAATGCTCTGCGACGACGCCGTCCGGAGTAGCGCATCAGGATGCGAAGGGGTCAGTAATGAGTACAGCGACGAAGAAAACCACCCTGTTACCGACCTCGGGCGGTCGGTCGGCGCGGCGCGCCAGGGCGGTCGCCGAGGCCGAGCAGGTGCGGGCGCAGGAGGCGTCCTACCGGCCGGCCAACGGGTACCTTTCCTGGCTGTTGACGCGGGCGAACCGGGAGCTGGGCCGGCAGATCGACCGCGTGCTCGACGAAGTGGACCTGACCGAGGCGCAGTACGGCGTGCTTCAGGCGCTGATCCACCTCAAGAGCGCCTCCTCCGCGACGCTCGCCCGCTCGGTGCAGGTCACCCCGCAGGCGATGGTCGGCCTGGTCGCCGCGCTGGAGCGCAAGGGCTACATCGCGCGCACCTCGCATCCCGGTGCGGGCCGGGTCATCACCACCACGGTGACGCCGCTCGGGCAGGAGGCCTTCGACACGGCCAAGCGCCGTATCCGCAGCCTGGAGCGCAACGTGCGCAAGACGCTGACCGACGAGGAGTACGACCTGATCGTCGAGAAGCTCGAGCGGCTCAGCACGGTCATCGCCGAGGTCTGATCCGCGCGCACCGCCCGCGGCCGTGATCCGCCGGGCGGTGTGGGCAGTCCTTCCAGCCGCGCCGCGTATCGCCCGTCCCCCAGTCGTGGCGATCCGCGGCGCGGTCGCGCGTCCGCGGGGGCGTTCCCCGCACGCCCTTCACCTGCGATCGCGAATTTTCCGCGCTGATCCAACGAAAGCGCCTCTCGCCAGGCGCCGCTCGGGCGATGATGATGGGAAGTCCCGCAGGGACGCTCATCACGAATACGGCCCGAGGACGGCCGCGCGTACGGCGGCCCGCGGCGCGCGTCGGTTGGACCGGCGGCGCCGCGGGAACACTGACTGCGCGTGACTGTTCCCGATCGGGCGGAGGCGAGGCGCTCAGGTGGACCCCGTGGCTGGCGGTGTCGGACTCGGAGTGCACCGCGGCGCGTTCGCGGCCAGGTCGCCGGAGGCGGTCTTCTCGGCCGAGCGGATCGCGGCGCTGGCGGCGGCGGTGGCCCGCGCCGGCGACCACGCCGCCTCGATGGAGGGCGCCGCGCGCCAGGCGGTGG
>JBKOWZ010000062.1:0-20354 GCA_046724665.1 Actinomycetota bacterium | reverse complement strand
CCCTCCAGGCGTCGTTCAACATCGCCAACTCGATCGGCGCCTACCTCGGCGGCCTGGCCATCGCGGCCGGCTTCGGCTACGGCTCGCCGAACGCGGTCGCCGCGCTGCTCGCCTCGGTCGGGCTCGCGCTCGCGGTCGCGGCGGTCCGGGTCGAGCGGCGGCGCGGCGCGGTGGCGGTGAACAAATTGTTGAATCCGGATCCCGGCGGAGAGAGGATCGCGGCGTGACGCACTCGGCCACCTTCGGCATCGTCGGCAGCGGCTGGCGGGCCGAATTCTTCGTCCGGCTCGCCGCGCTGATGCCGGAGCGGCTCACCCTCGTCGGCGCCGCGGTGCGCCGCCAGGAGACCGCGGAGCAGGTCGCGCGGCACTGGCGGGTGCCCGCGTACCTGTCGCCGGGCGAGCTGATCGCCAACCAGCACCCCGACTTCGTGGTCACCAGCGTGCCCTGGCCGGTGAATCCCGAGGTGATCGCGGTCCTCGTGGACGCGGGCGTCAAGGTGCTGGCGGAGACCCCGCCGGCGCCCGACGAGGCCGGGCTGCACGAGCTGTGGGCGCGGGTCGGCGCGCGGCGGATGGTGCAGGTGGCCGAGCAGTACCTGCTGATGCCGGGCCACGCCGCGCGCCGGGAGATCGTGGCGCGCGGGCTGATCGGCCGGCCCACCTCGGTGCAAGTCTCCTCGACGCACGGCTACCACGCGGTCTCGATGATCCGTGGCCTGCTGGGCGTCGGCTTCGAACCGGCCCGCGTCACGGCGTCGCGATTCACCGCACCGCTGGTCGATCCGCTCACCCGGCACGGCTGGACCGACGACGAGATGCCCAGAGACGCGGCCACCACGCTGGCGACCCTGGACTTCGGCGAAGCGTCCGGACTCTACGACTTCACCGACAACCAGTGGCACAACCGCCTGCGGCAGCGCCGCATCGTGATCCGCGGCAGCCACGGCGAGATCGCCGACGACACGGTCGTGCGATGGGGCCGCCCGCGCACGGTGCTGCGTTCGGAGATCGTGCGCTCCCAACTCGGCCACGACCTGAACCTGGACGGCCACGACACCGAGCACCTCGCCTTCGAGGGCTCGGTGGTGTACCGCAATCCGTTCCTAGGCCTGCGGCTGATGGACGAGGAGATCGCGATCGGCACGATCCTGACCGCCACGGCAGCCTGGGCCCGCGACGAGGCGCCGGAGCCGTACCCGCTGGACCAGGCGTGCCAGGACCACCTTATCGCACTCGCCATCGAGCACGCCGCCGAGACCGGCACACCGGTCGTCGCACACGGCGGCCCCTGGGCATCGTGACCGACCGCGACTAGTCAGCGCGGCGATCCAGCCTGCCAGCCCGCTCAGCCTGCCCGCCCACTCAGCGTGCGCACCGAACGTGCCCACCCACCCAGCGCGCCCACTTAGTGCGGTTGCTCAGCGTTCCCACACAGCGCAGCCACTTAGCGCGGCCACTCGGCGTACACACTCAGGCGTGCCCACCTAGTGCGGCCTACCTTGCACCCGCGTATCCGCGCCCAGCCGCCCAGACTTCGTCGCTCAGTCCCGCTTCGCTCACCCGCTCAGCCCGCCCCGCCCCATCCAGTCCACCTTTCCCCTCTTCCGCTCAGCCACCTGAAATCTCCGCGCATCTACGCCGCAGGAACTCGCGCTCAGGCTCATTCCCCGTCCGCTCGATCGCCGCTTGATACGCCTTGATCGCCTCGGCATCCCGGCCGAGCCGCCGCAGCAGGTCGGCGCGAATGGCGTGGTAGAGCCGGAATCCGTCCAGCCCCAGCGTCTCGACCAGGTCAAGCGCGGCCTGCGGGCCCTCGACCTCGGCGACCGCGACCGCGCGGTTGAGCGCCGCGACCGGAGTCGGAGCGAGCGCGAGCAGTTGGTCGTAGAGCGCGAGGATCTGGCTCCAGTCCGTGGCGGCGGTGACTGGCGCGTCGCTGTGCACCGCGTTGATCGCCGCCTGAATCTGGTACGGCCCCGGCTGCCCGCGCCGCAGGCAGCGGCGCACCAGCGCCTGGCCCTCGGCGATCAGCGCACGGTCCCAGCGCTCACGGTTCTGCTCGCCCAGCGGGACCAGGCTGCCGTCCGGGCCGGTGCGCGCGGCCCGGCGTGACTCGGTGAGCAGCATCAGCGCGAGCAGCCCGAGCGCCTCGGGCTCGTCGGGCATCAGCTCGGCCAGCAGTCGGCCGAGCCGCAGCGCCTCCGCGCAGAGATCCTCGCGGATCAGCCGGTCGCCCGCGCTGGCCGTGTATCCCTCGTTGAAGATGAGGTAGATCACGGCCAGCACGGCGCGTAGCCGGTCCGGCAAGTCGGCCTCGGCGGGAACGCGGTACGGGATGCGCGCGTCGCGGATCTTGCCCTTGGCCCGTACCAGCCGTTGCGCCATGGCCGGCTCGGGCACCAGGAAGGCGTGCGCGATCTCGGCCGTGGTCAGCCCGCCGAGCAGCCGCAGCGTCAGCGCGACGCGTGCTTCCGCGGACAGTGCCGGGTGGCAGCAGGTGAAGATCAACCTTAATCGGTCGTCGCGCACGGGTCCCCCCTCGGCCGGCTCCTCGGCGACGGCGTCCGGCGCCACCACGCCGCTGCCGCGCTCGTGCAGCAGCGCGGCAGCGGCGTACCGGTCGGTGCGGGAAGCCTCGCGGCGAAGCCGGTCGATCGCCCGGTTGCGAGCGGTGGTGATGATCCAACCGGCTGGGCGCGGCGCAATGCCCTCGACTGGCCAGCGCTGCGCCGCCACCGTGAAGGCCTCCTGTACTGCCTCCTCGGCGATGTCGATGTCGCCGAAGGCGCGTACAAGTACCGCCACCGCGCGGCCGTACTCCTCGCGGAACGTGCGCTCGACTGCCGCCGCAACGGCATCCTGCGGCGTATCGGCGTCCGCTGCCGGGGCGGCAGCCGAGTCGTCCGCGTGCCTAGCCACTGCGCGTCAGCGCTCGCTGTCGTCCACGAATGGACGCACCTCGATCGGCAGCGTGATCACTTCGGCGTGCTTGCGGCCCCACTCCAGCGCGGCGTCGAGATCGGGCACGTCGATGATGGTGAAGCCGCCGACGTACTCCTTGCCCTCGAGGTACGGACCGTCGGTCATCAGCACGTCGCCGTCCTTGGCTCGCAGCACGGTGGCTGTGCTCGGTGCGTGCAGACCTCCGCCGAACACCCACACACCCGCGGCCTTCGCCTCTTCGGTCAGCGCGTTGACGTTCCGCATGATCTCGCCGAGGACCTCCGGAGGCGGCGGCGCGACGTCTGCGGGTGTGTAGACGGTGAGCAGGTACTTGGCCATGATGTGCTCCTCGCTATCGCGTGTTCCCAGTCCGGCCTTCGCCGACCTCTCACGCTCTGTCGGTCCCGGCCGTCAGCCGGTCTCTCACGCTCTATACGAACGGCCCCCGCCCGGATCGACGGCGACTCACCCCTCCCCAGAAGATTTTTGGCGAGACATCTCGGCGTCGGAATCTCTTCGAGCCGTCTCAGCGTCGCTCAGAGCAGCGCGCGTAAGCCCGGTCGCCGTGTGAACCACGCTCGCAACCGCGTCCTCAGGTGCGAGTCCGCACAAGTCGGTGAGGTTGAACAGGGCCTCCGCTCCGATAACGATGGCGAGGTCCTTCTTGAGCTGGGCCAACGCGTCGGGCACGATCGCTTCCGGCGTATCGGCGAGCGGCGCGAGCGCGTAGTCAATCAAGCCGAAGCGCAGCCCCGGACGCAGGCCGGCGGCGCCCGGCCGGGTGATCGTCGCCGCGATCATGGCGCGGGTCGCGCCCTCGAAGGTCAGGACGTGGTGCATTAGATGCTCAGCCGCGGCGGCAACCCGCTCGACTGGATCGCGCGAGTGAGCGACAGACGCGAGCGCCTCCTCGGGCTCGGGCATCTGCCCGGTCATCGCCTCTGACAGCAGGCTGGCCAGGTCCGGAAAGTACCGATACGCCGTCGCCTCGGACACCAGTGCCGCCGTCGCGACTTCAAGCATGCTCACCTCGCGCCCGGAGCGCATCAGCCGTGCCGCAGCGTCGAGTATCGCGCCGCGCGTGCGCAGCTTCTGGTTCGCGCGACCGCCGGTGAGCTGCGTGGTCGCGGTTCGCGGCTCGGCCTGCCGCTCGCCCGAGGATCTTTCCATGCACCAAGAATAGCAAGTTTGCTCTGATAATGAGAGTCCACTTGCACAAATTTGTGCGACCTGGCTATCCTCATGAGTGTCAGCTCTCGCGAAGGAGTAGAAATGAACAACCTCGAGTCCGACCCCGAGCCCGAACTCGGCCCCGAACCCGTAGCCGAAGTCTCGGTCGTCGCCCCAGACAGCGGGGAGGTCATCGTGCTGGGCCCGGCCCAGATACGCATCCTGGAGGACGGCCGCACCACCGCCCATCGCCTCGGAATCGGCGAGATCACCCTGGAGCCGCACGGCGAGGGACCGCCTCAACACCGCCATGCCGAACATGACGAGGGCTTCTACGTCGTCTCCGGCACGGCCAGATTCACCGTCGCGAGCACGGTGTACGACGCGCCGCCCGGCACGCTCGTGATGGTGCCGCCAGGCGCCCCACACACCTTCGCCAACCCGGGCGACGAGCCGCTCGTCATGATCAACACATTCACGCCGGACCTATACGTCCAGTACTTCCGCGACCTGCGCGACGCCGCCACCGACGGTTGGCCTCCGACCCCCGAGACCACCGCCGAGATCATGAGCCGCTACTCGACGGTCCCAGCCGCCAACCTGGCCTGACCCATGGGCCCACCATCGAGCAGTTACGCCTAGGCGGACACCCCAGCCACACACGCCTAACTCCTAGACCTAGCCACTTAGGCCGTAGGCGCACGAGCCCAACCAGGAGGAACCTCCCCGCCATGACCATCACACTTGTCGGCAGTACCACCCGCACCGTCAATCTCCGCGATGAATTAACTCTCACGATCACCGAGCACCGCGCTCCCCACACCACAGTCACCGGCACCGTTCCCGGCGCCACCGCCCCAATCGCCACCGCCCCAGGCAGGACTGCCCCAGGCACAACCGCATCAAGCGCTACCGCCCCAAGCGCTACCACCCCAAGCACGACCGCCCCAGGCGTTACCGCCCCAAGCACGACCGCTCCAAACACCACCACCGGTACTGCCGTTCCCTCCACCTCTCGCGGCACCATTCCAGGCACTGATGTTCCCGCCACAGCCGCGAGTACCAGCGCTACTGCTCCAGCCAGCGCCACTGCTCGTGTCAGTGCTACTGCTCGTGCTACGGCCGCCACTCGTGCTACTGCTTCCGGCACTGCTGCGCTGGTGCTGCATGGCGGCGCCGGGCCGCGCTCGGTCACGGACCTCGCCGCAGCACTCAGTCACGACGGCTACTCCTACGTCGCCATTCCCACTCACCCCGGGTTCGATGGCACGCCCCGGCCCGAATCGACCGACTCGGTCGCCGACCTGGCAACCGCCTACCTGGACCTACTCGACGACCTCGACCTGCGCGACGTCACGGTGTTCGGCAGCTCGCTCGGTGGCTGGATCGCCGCCGAAATGGCGCTGCACGACAACCACGCACGGATCAGTTCCCTGATACTCATCGCGCCGACCGGCGTCGAGCCTCAACCCCCGTTACGAATAGCCGATCCGGCCGAGCTAGGGCCGGTAAAGAGCGGTGAACTGGCCTATTACCGCGCGGACCTGCGCCCCGACCCGGCGGCGCTGAGCGAGGAGCAGAGGGCTGCACTCGCCGCCAATCAGCGTATATACGCCATCTATGCCCAGGGTGGCTACGATCCGAAGCTGAGTGGCCGCCTGCACCGCGTCGCTATCCCGGTGCTGCTGTTGGCCGGCGAGCACGATGGGATAGCCCCGCTTGAATACGAGAGAGCGTTCGCCGCCGCCTTCCCTCGCGCCACTCTGCGCACCGTCGCCGAGGCAGCGCACTTCCCGCACCTCGAACAGCCTGAGTCAGTCCTCGCTGCCGTCGCGGACTTCCTTGGCGCCGAAATAGGAGGCTGATCGACGCTGATTCAGCGAGCGAGGGCGTCCGGCCCTGATCGGATCGAACGCCCCCACTAGCGGGCTGCCTATGCACCCTAATCAAGGTCTCAACTGCTTCAGATCAGACCTCTCGGGGCTGGCTGCCTCATGTCGGCTGTTGCGGGTTAGCTGCTCTAGACGCCGACGTTCTCGTAGATCACCTTCACCGCGACGCCCCTTGCCGTCGAGCTGGTGGGCACCGGTACGAAGGAGACAACGCCGTCGCCGCCGCATGGCAGGTTCAGCGTGGTCGGGATCTTGTAGGCGACGAAGAAGGAGGTGAGCACGATCGGCGGGTTGACCGACGTGCTGGTCGAGCCGCTGAAGAGTGCGTCGATCTGCTTGGCAGCCGAGCCGGTGAAGCCGAGCTGCGATGGGACTGGGCTCGTTGGGAACACCGCGTCCACTTCGACGGTTTGGCCGTCGAGCGGGTGTCCGGTGACGCTCCCGCCGACCGGGCCGGGGCAGAAGACCTTGATCACCGGGACGGCGGAGGAGGTGGGCGTGGGTCCTCCGTTGACCTTCGCGGTGAAGTAGTAGTTCGGGCCCACCGGGATCGGGTCCTGGACGGCTTGGGCGGCCGGTGCAGCGGCCGCGGCCAGGCCGAGTGCGGCGATGGCGCAGTAGAGCGCGCGCAGACGTGCGGTCATGGGCGACTCCCTTGTCGCGGGTGTGGGCGATGCGGACGTTTCAGGAGTTTCATCCCGATCGGTCCAGCGCGGAGCGTAGGAGAATACTGAGTTACTGTCAACGATCGCTTCTCAGGAGTTGAAGATCGCGACCTCGGATCGCGACCTCGGAGCTCGAACTCGGATCTCGAACTCGGGCCTCGACCTCGGATCTCGGACTCGGGCCTCGGACTCGGGCCTCGAACTTGGACCTCGAACTCGGAGGTCTGCCCGGCGGGCTAGCTCGTGTTCGCGGTGATACTCAGCCGTAGATCGCGTGGGCTGGTACTGGTGAAAACGATCGTCACCGTGTTGGCCGGTCACCGGGTTGAACGTGTATCCGGTCGGTCTGGCGATCGTGCGGAAAGTCGAGCTGTCGGTGCTGTCGGTGCTGCCGAGTACGGAGAGCGTCTCCGTAAGCTCCTGTTTGAGATGTGATGGCTGTATCGGAGGTCGGATTCTGGTCTTGTGAAGGAGTTGAGGCTACTGCCAGGCGGCGGCCATGCGGGCGATCGCGACGGACTCGGCATCCAGGTGGAGACGGTCGGAGTTCTTCGTGCCTGATGTGTCCGTGCCGAAAGCGTCCTTGCCGAAAGCGTCCGTGCCGAAGGTGGAGGCCTCCGCGCTTGATCGGTCGATGCGGATCGACGCGTCGGAGGTGAGCAACAGCTCGCCGACCGCGCCGCCCAAGGGGACGGACTGCGGGTGATCCGCGAGGTTGGCCACGATCCGCAACGCGCCGCGCTGCACGACCAGCCACTGTGCCGCCTCGTCGAAGACGATGCGCACCGCAGTCAGCCGCGGGTCTTGTAGATCGGCTTCGCTGTGCCGCAGTGCGATCAGGGCTCTGTACCAGTCGAGCAGTGCGCGGTGTTCGTGCTCGGCGATCTCGGCCCAGTTCAGCCGGGAGCGGGCGACGGTCTGCGGGTCCTGCGGGTCGGGCACGTCCTCGGCGGCCCAGCCGTGCCGGGCGAACTCGCGGCGGCGGCCCTCGAAGATGGCGCTGCCGAGGTCCTGCTCCGGGTGATCGGTGAAGTACTGCCACGGCGTGCCCGCGCCCCACTCCTCGCCCATGAACAGCATCGGCGTGAACGGCGCGGTCAGCAGCAGCGCGGCACCGACGCGCCGGCGGCCCGATGAGAGCGCGCTGCCGATCCGGTCGCCGAGTGCGCGGTTGCCGATCTGGTCGTGATCCTGCAAGAAGCCGACGAAGCGGTTGGCGCTGATCAGCACCGTGTCGACGGGGCGCCCGTGGGTGCGGCCACGGAACGACGACCAGGTGCCGTCGTGGAAGTAGCCTCCTGTCAATGTCTTTGCGAACGCGGCGATCGTGCCGAAGTCCGCGTAATAGCCGTGTCGTTCGCCGGTCAGTAGGCCGTGCAGCGCGTGATGGAAGTCGTCGTTCCATTGCGCGTGGACGCCGTAGCCGCCGTGGGTGCGAGGCGTGATGATGCGCGGGTCGTTCAGGTCGGTCTCGGCGATGAGCGCGAGCGGACGGCCGAGTTGCGCGGCGAGTTCGTCTACTGCGATCGAGAGCTGTTCGAGCATGTGCACGGCCCGCGTGTCGGCCAGCGCGTGCACCGCGTCGAGGCGCAGGCCGTCGAGGTGGTAGTCGCGCAGCCAGTGCAGCGCGTTCTCGACAAGGAACGCGCGTACCTCGTCCGAGCCCGCGTCGTCGAGGTTCACCGCCCAGCCCCAGGGGGTCTGGTGCTTCCCGGTGAAGTAGGGCCCGAATTCGGCCAGGTAGTTCCCGCTCGGCCCGAGGTGGTTGTAGACGACGTCCAGCAGCACGCCGATGCCGCGTCGGTGGCAGGCATCGACGAAACGCACCAGGCCCGCCGGACCGCCGTAGGGTTCGTGCACCGCCCACAGCGCGACGCCGTCGTAGCCCCAGCCGTGTTCACCGGGGAACGCGGCGACCGGCATCAGCTCCACGAAGTCCACGCCGAGTTGCGCGAGGTGGTTGAGGCGGCCGATGGCGGCGTCGAACGTGCCGTCGGGGGTGAACGTGCCGATGTGCAGCTCGTAGATGACGGAGCCGGGGGCGGTCAGCCCCGCCCACGCGTCGTCCGTCCACCGGAAGATCGCCGGATCGATCACCCGGCTCGCATCGTGCACGGTGTGCGGTTGGTGCCGGGAGCGCGGATCGGGGCGCGGCACGCCACCGTCGAGACAGAACGCGTAGTCGGTTCCCGGGCCCGCGGACGGCACGTCCAGCTCCCACCATCCCTCGCGCCCCGGACGGTCGGCAGGGCGCTGCTTCATCGGCAAGCGCTCGTCGCCGAGGGCGAGTTCCACCTGCTTCGCGCGCGGGGCCCACACGGTGAAGCAGGTCACTGAGCGTCCCGACGGACGAGCAGCGCGACCGGGAGCGCGCGGGTCAGCTCCTCGAGCCGGATACCGTCGCCGGCCACGCTGTTTGTCAGCCTGCCGTTCACGACCTCGGCGCCCGTCTGGTACGTCCGGCCGGTCAGCTCGCAGCGCCAGACGCCGGACGGCAGCGACAGCGAGGTCCCCTGCCAGCCGCCCGAGCGCGCGAGGCCGACCGGCAGGCGGGTCGCCACCACGGCGACGCGGTCGCCGCGCAGGAACGCGATCGCGTGGTCGGCCGCCGGGCCGGCCGGGAACAGCGGGGTCTGGCCGGCCTGGGCGCCAAACCAGTCGGGGTGCGCACGGCGCAGCCGCAGTGTCCTGCTGACCACCAGTGGCTTCTCCTCGTCCGATGAGGGTGGCTCGTCGAGCGCTGATTCGCGGTCGAGCCGGGCCTGCCGCTCGGCCAGCGCGGCGAAATCGACCGGCCGCCGGTTGTCCGGATCCACCAGCGCCAGGAAGTCTCCCTCGGTGCCCTGATACACGTCGGGAACGCCGGTCATGGTCAGCTGCAACAGCTTCTGCGTCAGCCGGTTGACGGCCGCGTACCGCTCCACCCGGCCGGTGAAGCGCTGGATCGAGGCGCGCAGGTCCTCGTCGGCGAGCACCAGCTTGGCGAAGCCGAGCACCGTCTCCTCGTACGCCGGGGCCGGCTCGGTCCACGAGGAGTGCGCCTTCGCCTCGCGCACCGCCTTGGTCAGATACGGCAGCAGCCGCCCCTCCTCGATCGGCCAGCAGCCGACCAGCGTCAGCCAGAGCAGGTACTTGACTTCGGTGTCAGGCCACTGCTCCGGCGGCTCGTGGAACGCGGTGTCGTGCAACAGCGTCGGCGAGTCGTCGTCGATCAGGGTACGTACCCGCGCCATCTCGTCCGCGCGTGCCTGCCAGCCGGCGACCGCCGCCGCCCACTCGTCGGGCAACTCCGCAAGCACTGCGAGCCGTGCGCGCACGTCCTCGGAACGCTTGGCGTCGTGTGTGCTCAGCGTGGTCATGCCGTTCGGCCAGCGGGCATGGCGCAGTGCGCAGAACAGGTGGAATTCGGCGGGGGAGAGCGTCGGGTTCGCCGGGTCGCCGCCCACGTCACCGGCCATCGGCAGCGCGTTCCATCGGTACGTCGCGGTGTCCTCGACGCCCTTGGCCGCGATCGCGCCCGAGACCTGCTGGAAGCGCACCTGGAACTCGTCACGCAGCGCGTCGCGCGGGCCGATCCGGCCGAGCGCGAGATCGCGCACGACCGTGAGCGTGTCGTGCCGGGTCTCCGGCAGCAGCGCGCCGGCCTGTGCGGTGGCGGCTTCCAGCAGCCGGACCGACTCGGGCGGCGGCGGCTCGCCGGGCACCGTGTACGCGCGGTACACCGGCAGCGCGGCCAGCAGCGCCCTGACCGCGTCGCGCAGACCGGTGTGCGTATGGTCGATCAGGTCGAGGTCGGTGCGGCAGATCGCGCCGAGCAGGTCGGTGAGCCGGTCGAGCTCGGCGTGCAGGACGTGGTCGAGCACGTCCAGCTTCGCCTGCACGACGATCGGCGCGAACTGCTCCGGCGCGCCGGTCAGCCCGCTGTGCAGCGCGGTCAGCCGCGCCGCCCCGGCGGGATCGGTGAGCAGCGCGGTCACCGCGCGCATCGCGTCATAACCGGTGCTGCCCGCGCACGGCCAGTCCTCGGGCATGGCCTCGTCGGGCGCGAGGATCTTCTCCGCCACGATCCACTTGCCCTGTGCCGCCGACGCGAGCCGCTCCAGGTACTCGTGCGGATCAGCCAGGCCGTCCACGTGATCGACTCGCAGCCCGTCGAGCACGCCGCGTTCCAGCAGGTCGAGCAGCAGCCGGTGGGTGGCGTCGAACACCGCCGGATCCTCGACCCGCAGCGCGATCAGCGTGCTGATGTCGAAGAACCGCCGGTAGCCCGGCTCCTCGACGGCCACCCGCCAGTGCGCCAGCCGGTAGTGCTGCGCCGGGAGCAGCTGTGGCAGCGGCAGCGACTCGGTGCCGGGGCGCAGCGGGAAGACGTGGTCGTAGTACCGCAGCACCGGCCCCCGCTCCGGCGCGTCCGGGTCGCCGCCCTGATCGATCCGCAGCTCGCCGTCGCGCGCGCAGTCGCCGATCCGGCGGCCGAGCACCGGCAGCAGCACGGATCCGCCCTGCGCCTGCCAGTCGATGTCGAACCATGGCGCGTACTGCGAGTCGGGTCCGTCGCGCAGCACCGACCACAGGGCACGGTTGCCGGTCTCCGGCACCGGCATGCCCATGTGGTTCGGCACGATGTCCGCGATGGCTCCCATGCCGCGCTCGTGCAGCGCCTCGACAAGCCGCAGCAGGCCCTCCTCGCCGCCGAGGTCGGCGTTGACGCGGCTGTGATCGACCACGTCGTAGCCGTGCGACGAGCCGGGCGCGGCTTGCAGGATCGGCGAGAGGTAGGCGTGTGTCACGCCGAGTTCGTGCAGGTAGGGGACGACGGCGGTCGCGTCGTCGAAGGTGAAGGTCGGCGAGAGCTGGAGGCGGTACGTGGACGCGGGCACGGTGTCTGCGGGCACAATGCCTGCGGACATGGTCTGCGTGGACACGGCGCGCCGCTCGCCCTCGTCCATTTCGCCTCGCCTGGTCCGCCGTCAACCGAAATAACCGGATTGCCCGTCGTTGGCAGCGTAAACGGGGGGCGGTTCCGCTCGCGCGTCCAGCGGCCGGGAGAGTGAACGGCGGCGGCCGCGCCGGAGTGCAACTTTCGAAACGCGGCGGGTCGCGGCGCGCCAGGCCGGGAGCCGATGGCGCTGATGAGCAGGCCTCTCGCCGCGGCGCCCGCCCGCGGCCGCGGCATACCGGCGTTGACGTGCGAAACCCGGTTCGTACTCTCAGCCCGTCACCGCCTTCGCCGGAGGAAACATGCGAGTACGAATATCGGCCGCACGGCTGCGCTTCATCGCCGCGACCGCCGCAGTCACCGTTGCCGCAACGGTCGGCGCGCTGGCCCTGGTGCCCGCGGCCGACGCCCTGTCCACCACCGGCGAGTTCAACTACGCCGAGGCGTTGCAGGACTCGATGTTCTTCTACCAGATCCAGCGCTCCGGCCAGCTGCCCCCGGACAATCCGGCGGACTGGCGCGGCGACTCGGACCTGTCGGACGGCTCGGACCACGGGGTGAACCTGACCGGCGGCTACCACGACGCCGGCGACCTGGTGAAGTTCGGGCTGCCCGAGGCCTACTCGATGACCATGCTGGCCTGGGGCCTGGCCGACTACGGCCAGGGCTACGCCGCGGCGGGCCAGACGCAGGCGGCGCTGGCGAACCTGCGCTGGGGCGACGACTACATCCTGTCCGCGTTCACCACGCCGACCACCTTCTACGGCCAGGTCGCCGACGCCTCCACCGACCACTCGTACTGGGGCCCGACCGAGACGAACCCGACCACCCGGCCCTCGTACGCGGTCACCTCCTCGTGCGCCGGAGCTGACCTGGCCGGACAGGCAGCCTCCGCGCTGGCGGCGTCCGCGGTGGTGTTCAAGACCGCCGACGCGAAGTACGCGGCGCAGCTGACCACCCAGGCGCAGGCGCTGTGGAACTTCGCCAACAGCTACCGCGGCAAGTACAGCGACTGCATCACCGGCGCGCAGAGCTACTACACGTCCTACAGCGGCTACTGGGACGAACTCGTGCAGGGCGCCATCTGGCTCTATCGCGCCACCGGCTCCTCGACCTGGCTGAGCACCGCGCAGAGCGACTACGCGAACCTGCCGTTCGCGAACCAGTCCACGGTGCACGAGTACAACTGGACGGTGAGCTGGGACGACGTGAGCTACGCCGACTACATCCTGATGGCGAAGCTCACCGGCCAGTCCTCGTACATCGCCGACGCCGAGCGCTTCCTCGACTGGTGGACCACCGGCGTCAACGGCACCAAGGTGGCCTACTCGCCGGGCGGCGAGGCCGTCCTCGACCAGTGGGGCTCGCTGCGCTACTCGGCCAACACCGCCTTCGCGGCGCTCGAGTTCAGCGATTACCTGACCGCCAGCGGCCAGGACGCCACGCGCGCCGCGACGTACCACGACTTCGCGGTCGGGCAGATCAACTACATCCTCGGCGACAACCCGAGGCACCAGAGCTACGAGGTCGGATTCACCAACGGCGGCAAGAACAGCTCGTGGCCGCAGAACCCGCACCACTCCACCGCGCACGACCCGTGGTCGAACAACCTGAGCACCCCGCCGCAGACCAGGCACCTGGCCTACGGCCTGCTGGTCGGCGGCCCGACCAGCGCCAACGACGCGTTCAGCGACGACCGCACGCAGTATCAGTACACGGAGGGCGCGCTCGACTACAACGCGCTGTTCTCCGGCGCGCTGGCCCGGCTCACCCAGCAGTACGGCGGCACGCCGCTGGCCAGCTTCCCGAAGGCCGAACTGCCCGACGGCCCGCAGCAGTACATCCAGGCCGCGATCAACAACCAGGGTTCGAACTTCATCGAGATCAAGGCGCTGATCAACAACCAGTCCGCCTGGCCGGCCAGGCCGATGCCGAACGCCAGCTTCCGCTACTACTTCACCCTGGACGCGGGCCAGTCCGCCTCGCAGGTGACCCTCAGCTCGTCCTACAACCAGTGCCAGCCGGCCTCGGCGCCGGCGCAGTACTCGGGCAGCACGTACTACATCACCGTCTCCTGCTCGAACCTGAACCTCGAGCCGGCCGGCGAGGCGAACTACCCGAACATCGACTGGCAGGCGCAGGTGCAGTTCCGGCTCACCTTCCCGGGCCCGCACAACCCGGCCGGCGACTGGTCGTTCCAAGGCATCCCCACCACGGTCAACGCCACGCCGGTGACCGTTGGCGACATCCCGCTGTACTCGGGCAACACGCTCGTGTGGGGCAGCGCGCCGAGCAGCACCACGCCGCCCGGCGCGCCGGGCGCGCTGACCGCGAGCGCGGTGACCTCGACCGGCGCGACGCTCTCCTGGACCGCCGCGACGCCCGGCGGCAACGCGCTGGCCGCGTACGACATCTACTCCTCGGCGGGCCGGCTGGTCGCCACCGTCGGACCGACGACGACCTCGTACTCGCTCACCGGCCTCAACGCGAACCGCACCTCGCCCTACGGCTACTTCGTCACCGCCGTCGATTCACAGGGCCTTGCTTCGGCGGGTTCGAACATCGCGCAGTTCATCACCTCCGGCAACACCTCGCTGACCGCCTCGGCGGCCACGGCTCCGTCCACGCCGGGCACCCTGCGTGCCACCTCGGTCGGCAGCAGCGGGGCGACGCTGAACTGGACCGCCTCGACCGCGGGCTCCGGCGCGATCGCCGGCTACCAGGTGTATCAGCTCTCGCCGACGCCGAAGCTCGTCGCCACCGCGGCGGCGTCCGCGACCTCGTACTCGCTCACCGGGCTGTCCGCCGGAACCGAGTACGCGTACGAAGTCGTCGCGCTGGACTCGGCCGGCCGGATCTCCCCAGTGCTCCAGGCCGCCGCGTTCACCACCCTCGCGTCCGGAGGCAGCCCCTCGCCGAGCGCCTCGGCCTCGCCGAGCCCGAGCGTCAGCGCCAGTCCAAGCCCGAGCGCGTCGCCGTCGCCGTCGGCCAGCGCGTCGCCGAGTCCGTCCGCCTCGGCGTCGCCTTCGCCGAGCCCGAGCCGGTCGGGCGGCTGCGTGACCACGTACGCGCTCGTCAACAGCTGGGGCGGCGGGTTCCAGGCCTCGGTCACGATCGCGAACAACGGCACCGCGCCGATCAACGGCTGGACGGTCAAGTGGACCTTCCCGGGTGACCAGAAGATCAACCAGATGTGGAGTGCCACCTACATGCAGAGCGGTGCGCAGGTGACCGCGACGAACATGTCGTACAACGCGACGATCACCCCCGGCGGCTCGGTGAACTTCGGCTTCACCGGGACCTTCACCAACAACAACACCTCGCCCACCTCGTTCACCGTCAACGGAGCCGCCTGCCCGTAGCCTGCTTGGCTCTCGCTCGTCGGCTCTTCACGCGCCCGGCCCGTAGATATCCAGAATCGCGGGCCGGGCGCCGCGATTCGATGTCCAGGTCCGCGTTCGTTTCCTGAGTTGCACGCCGCGTCGAGAAGTTCGATCGCCCCGACCGGTCCACTGACGCGGCGCGGCGGCGACCGTGTACGTAACCGTTGACGCCCGCGCGATCGGGTCGCATACTCCACTTTGCCCGCTCCGGAAACGTTTACGGAGCGGACCTTCCCTCTCTCCCGCAGGAGCAACGATGCTTCGACCCGCACCCCGACGACGCCGCGCGCTGCTGGCGATCGTCGCGGCGATCGCCCCGATCGCCGCACTGGTCACCGTGGTGGCGACGCCCGGCGCCGCCTCGGCCGCGGTGCCCGCCCCGCCGGCCGGCTGGACCACCGTGTTCAGCGACGACTTCACCGGCGCGGCCGGGACCGGGCTGAACACCGCCAACTGGCTGTACGACCTCGGCACCAGCTACCCCGGCGGCGCCGCGAACTGGGGCACCGGCGAGGTGGAGTCGGTGACCAACTCCACCGCCAACGTCTACCAGGACGGCAGCGGCCACCTGGTGATCAAGCCGATCAAGAGCGGCTCGTCGTGGACCTCGGGCCGGGTGGAGACCCAGCGCACCGACTTCGCCGCGCCGGCCGGCGGACAGCTGGAGCTGACCGCCTCGATCCAGCAGCCGAACCCCGCCGCCGGGGTCGGCTACTGGCCCGCGTTCTGGGCGATGGGCGCGGCCGCGCGGCCGGTGGGCGCGACCAACTGGCCGAGCATCGGCGAGCTTGACGTCATGGAGGACGTCAATGCCCTGAGCCAGGTCTCGCACACCTTCCACTGCGGCGTGGTCTCCGGCGGCCCGTGCAACGAGACCACCGGCATCAGCAGCGGGCTGCTCGCCTGCGGCGGCTGCCAGACCGGCTACCACACCTACTCGGTCATCGTGGACCGCACCCACGCTGGTGCCGAGCAGCTGCGCTTCTACACCGACGGCGCGTTGCAGCTGACCGTGAACCAGAGCCAGTTCGACGCGACCACCTGGTCCAACGCCGTGGACCACGGCTTCTTCATGATCCTCAACGTCGCGATCGGCGGCGCCTATCCGAACGCGATCTGCGGCTGCACGTCACCGAACTCCACGACCAGTTCCGGGGCCGGGATGAGCGTTGACTACGTCGCGGTCTACCAGACCAGCGGCGGCGGCACGACCGGCTCGCCGAGCCCCAGCCCGAGCGCGTCGCCCACCGGCGGCGGGGGCGGCGGCAAGCTGTGCACCGCCACGGCCACCTCGAACATCTCGGCCGACTGCTTCAACACCTCGCAGGGCGGGGTGACGGTCAGCGCGGCCACCGGCGACACCAATCCGGCCGGCGTGGACGGCAACCAGGTCGCGCAGCTGAGCAACGGCAAGTACCTGGAGTACAACAACATCAACTTCGGGTCCACCGGGTCGAGCCAGTTCGACGCCCGGGTAGCCTCCGGCGCGGCCGGCGGTGTCAGCGGCCTGGTGAACGTGGTGCTGGACAACCCGAACAACGCGCCGATCGGCAGCTTCGCCATCGCCAACACCGGCGGCTGGTCCAGCTGGCGCACCGTCCCGGCGAACATCACCAGGACCACCGGCGTGCACAACGTCTACCTGGAGTTCCAGTCCGGCGCCGCCGGCAACCCGCCGTACGTCAGCCTGCACTACTTCAACTTCCCGACGCAGTAATCCTGGCTCACCCACGAACAGCCGGGGCGGTGAAGCGTGTCAGCCATCGACGGGCGCCGGATCCGCGTCGAGGTCGCGGGCGAGCAGCGCGGCCAACGCGTCGAGCGTCTGCTCGGCCGCGCCGGCGCCGTCCTCCGCGATCAGCGTCACGGTGGTGCCGTGCTCGACGCGCAGCGCGAGCACGGCCAGGATGCTGCGTGCGTCGGCGGCCGGGCCGTCGCCGACCCGCAGCCGCACCCGCACCGGCTGAGCGGTGGCGGCCTTGACGAACAGCGCGGCCGGGCGGGCGTGCAGCCCGCTGCGGGAAGCCACGGTGACGGTGCGTTCGAGCATCGCGGTTCTCCTCAGATCGCAGAGCCCAGAGCGGAACGGCGGACGGGTCAGGGTTCGATGGTGACCTTGATGGCCTCGCCCCGGCTGACCACGTCCAGCGCCTCGAGCACGCCGTCCAGCGGCAGCCGGTGGGTGATCAGATCCTTGACGGGCACGGCGCCGGCGGCGATCAGGTCGAGCGCGCGGGCGTTGTGCGCGGGGCTCGAGCCGTTCGCGCCGACGATCGTCAGTTCGCGGTAGTGCACCAGGTTCGAGTCGCAGGTGATCGTCGGCGCGTCCTGCGGCAGGCCGCCGAAGAAGCTGATCCGGCCCTGGCGCGCGGCGTACCGCAGCGCCTGCTCCTGCGCCTTGCCGGAGGCGGCGGCGGTGATCACGACGTCGGCGCCGCGTCCGTCCGTGAGCTTCAGGATCTGCTCGACCACGTCGCCGTCCTCGGCGCAGACCGCCTCGTCCGGGGCGACCAGCGCGGCGGCCCGCTCCAGGCGTTCCCGGTTGAGTTCGACCAGGAACACCCGCGCCGCGCCGCGCGAGCGGGCCAGGCGCACGTGCAGGCAGCCGATCGGCCCGGAGCCGACGATCACCACGTCGTCGCCCTCACCGACCCGCGCCAACTCCTGGCCGTTGAGCACGCAGGCCAGCGGTTCGGCGACGGAGGCCTCCGCGAAGCCGACGCCGTCCGGAATGCGATTGAGGCCGTTGACGGCGAGCACCTTCGCCGGAACGATCATGTACTCGGCGAAGCCGCCGTCGTACTGGTACCCCATCGACGTCTGATTCGGGCACACGGTCATCCGCCCGCGCCGGCACTCGGCGCACTGCCCGCACGGGATCGCCGCGATCACCTGGACCCGGTCGCCCGCCGACCAGCCGGCGACCCCGGCACCGGTCTCGACGACCTCGCCGGCGATCTCGTGGCCGATGACCCGGGGCGGGTCGATGCGGTGGTGGCCGTGGCGGTAGATCTTCAGGTCGGTGCCGCAGGTCGAGCAGTTGCGTACCCTGATCTTCACCTCCCCCGGGCCGGCCTGGGGTTCCGGCGCGTCCTCGACGCGCACGTCCCCGGGAGAGTAGTAGCGGGTGACCCTCATATCAGTGCCTTTCCTGTCGGATCAGGAGACGGTCACCGGCTGGAGCAGCCGGAGCACCGTGTCCGCGTCGTCCGCCTCCCGCAGCGCGCGGGCACGCTCCGGGTCGAGCAGGATCTCGGCGAGCTCGGCCAGGATCGCCAGATGCCCGTCGCCGCGCGCCGCGATGGCGACGCACACGGCGACCTGGCCGCCCTCCCAGTCCACCGGCTCGGCGAGCTTCACCACGGCCAGCGCGTCGCGCAGCACGGCCTGCTTGCCGGCCGCCGTCGCGTGCGGGATGGCCACGCCCTCGCCGACGTACGTGGAGATGTCGCGTTCGCGCTCGAGCATCGCATCGACGTAGGACGGCTCGACCGCGCCGATCTCGACCAGCACCCGGCCGCAGCGGCGCACCGCCGCCTCGCGGTCGGCCGCGTGCTCGCCGAGCCGCACGGCCCGCCGTTCCAGCAGGCCGCCGGGCGCGCTCCGCTCAGCCGGCGCGTCAGACATCGATGACGCCGCCTTCCTTGATGGCCTTGAGGATCGCCTCGACGGCCGGGTCGCCCAGGAAGACCTGGAACGGCACCACCGGCTTGGCCCCGGCAGCCGCCCGCGCCCGCTCGGCCAGCCCGGCGTGGCAGACCACCAGGTCCGCGTCGGCCGGGATCTGCGCCACCGGCGAGTGCTCGACGGTGACCGGGAACTTCTTGAGCTGCTTGCGCATCGCCGCGGCGAGCATGACGCTGCTGCCCATCCCGGCGTCGCAGGCCACGATGATCTTGTGCACGTCGGACGCGCTGATCGCGGTCATCTCGTTCACGCCTCTCCGGTCGCGGTGTCGCGGACCAGCACCGTGTCGGCCGCCCGCTCCTGGGGCGCGGCGGCCGTCTCGGAGCCCTTCTTCTGCTCGCCCTCCTCGGCCTTCTCCAGCCGGCCGAAGCCGAGCAGCAGCGACCCGACGGCGAAGGACACCGCGGCGGCCAGCAGCACCCCGGCGAAGACCGGGAAGTAGCCGCCGCGCGGGGTCTCCGCCGCGTAGGCGAAGACGCTGCCGGGCGAGGGGGAGGCGACCAGGCCGGCGCCGGTGGCCTCGAACCAGCCGATGCCCGCCATGCCGCCGGCGATGGCGGCCAGGATCAGCCGCGGCTTCATCAGGATGTACGGGAAGTAGATCTCGTGGATGCCGCCGAGGAACTGGATCACGATCGCCCCCGGCACGCTCGGGCGCAGCTTGCGCGGGCCGAACAGCAGGTAGGCGACCAGGACGCCGAGGCCGGGCCCCGGGTTGCTCTCCAGCATGAACAGGATCGACTTGCCGCTGTGCAGCGCCTGCGTGACGCCGAGCGGGTCGAGCACGCCGTGGTTGATGGCGTTGTTGAGGAACAGCACCTTCGCCGGCTCGATCACCACCGCGGCCAGCGGCAGCAGATGGTGGTCCACCAGCGACTGCACGCCGTCGCCGGCCCAGGTGGTCACGTGGTTGACGACCGGGCCGATGCCCCAGACGCCGAGCAGCGCGAAGGCGCCGCCGATGATGCCGAGGGAGAAGTTATCCACGAGCATCTCGAAGCCGGTGCGCACCCGGTCCTCGACCAGCCGGTCGAACTGCTTGAGCGCGTACGCGGCCAGCGGCCCGGCGATCATCGCGCCGAGGAACATCGGCACGCTGGAGCCGACCACCACGCCGGCGGTGGCTATCGAGCCGACCACGGCGCCGCGCTGGCCGTGCACGGCCCGGCCGCCGGTGTAGCCGATCAAGATCGGCAGCAGATAGGTGATCATCGGGCTGACGAGCGCGCCGAAGCGCGCGTTGGGCAGCCAGCCGGTGGGGATGAACAGCGCGGTGATCAGGCCCCAGGCGATGAACGCGCCGATGTTCGGCATCACCATCGAGGCGAGGAAGCTGCCGAAGCGTTGTACTGAGGCGCGCAGCCCGGTGCCCGTGGGCTGCGGGGTGTAGGCCATGGCCATGTCGTCCTCCTTGACTGACGGCCGAAGTCGTGGGTGTCGAGCCTCTCAGTGTGTTCAGATGCGCAACCGCGGATCGGTGAGCTGGGTGAGCCGGATGCCGTCGCGGCTGATGTCGCCCGGGCCGGGCATCCGGCTGCCGGGCAGGGCGACCGCCGCGCCGCCCCAGGCGACCGCCTCGGTCAGCGCCTTCTCGCCGCGCGCGCCGCCGGCCAGGAACCCGGCGAGCAGTGCGTCGCCCGCGCCGACCGTGCTGCGCGGCTCGACCTCGGTAC
>JBKOWZ010000172.1:0-5636 GCA_046724665.1 Actinomycetota bacterium | reverse complement strand
CGCGTACTCGATCGCGAGCGCGGTGCCGTAGCCGGTGCCGCCGAGCACCGGGACATCGCCGCCGGCCGCCGCGGCGGCCTCGACCGCGACGCGGACGCAGTGCTCGTACTCGCCGGGGGCGAGGGCCGGGAACTCACCGGTCCCGCACGCGGCGAACACGGCCGCCGGGCCGTCGGCGAGCCGCGACTCGACATGCGCGCGGTAAGCCGCCGGATCGAACGAGCCGTCCGGGGCGAAGGCGGTGACCGGGAAGAACAGCAGGCCGTCGAGGCGGCCGAGCGGGGCGGCTGTCGTTCGCATACATGAATAGTAGTCGTACTTGTGAATTGCGTGGCCGCGGTGTGAGGATGAGGGCGTGAGGATGGATGCGGCGGCGAGCGCGGCCGAGGCGCGTGCGGCCGGGGTGAAGTCGGCGGACCGCACCGTCGAGCTGCTCGAACTGCTCGCCGGATACGACGAGCCGCGGACGCTGAGCGAGATCCACCGTGAGCTGAACTACCCGAAGTCCAGCCTCTTCGTCCTGTTGCGCACGCTGGTCGCCCGGGGGTGGGTGGAGACCGACCGGCGCGGCACCGGCTACTCGATCGGCGTGCGGGCGCTGCTGGTCGGCACGTCGTACCTCGACCGCGACCCGGCGATCCGCGCCGCCACGCGCGTGCTCGAACTGCTGCGCGCCGAGGTCAACGAGACCGTCCACCTCGCCCGGCTCGACGGCGCGGACGTGGTGTACCTGGCCAGCCGCGAGTCGGCGCACCACCTGCGGCTGACCTCGCGCGTCGGGCGGCGGGTGCCCGCGCACGCCACCGCGCTGGGCAAGGCGCTGCTGGCCGGACTCACCGACGCCGAGGCGGACGCGATCCTGCCGGCGCGGCTCGAGGCGCTCACCCCGCTGACCGTCGTCGATCGCGAGCAGCTGTTCGCCGAGCTGGCCGAGATCCGCGAGCGCGGCTACGCGGCCGAGCGCGGCCAGAACACCTCAGGGCTCGGCTGCTTCGCGGTGGCGCTGGCCTACCGCGATCCGCCGGCCGACGCGATCAGCTGCTCCGTGCCGTACTCGCGGCTCGACGACGCCGAGCACGCGGCCGAGGTGCTCGCGGCGGTCCGGCGGCATGCCGAACAGCTCAGCACCCTGCTGCGACCGTAGCGCGGCGCCGGGCGGTGACCGCGGCGGCGTTGGCGCAGACGACGGAAGGCGGGTGGCGGTGTCCACGATCCTGATCACCGGCGCGGCCGGCGGTATCGGAACCCTGATGCGGCCGAGGCTGGCCCGGCCGGGCCGGGTGCTGCGGCTGCTCGACGTGCGGCGGATCGAGACCGGTCCCGGCGAGGAGGCGGTGCGCGCCTCGATCACCGACCTGGCCTCGGTCACCGAGGCCTGCCGCGGCGCCGACGCGGTGATCCACCTCGGCGGCCAGTCGGTCGAGGCGCGCTGGGAGCGGATCCTGGAGGCCAACATCGACGGCACCTACAAGGTCTTCGAGGCCGCGCGCCGTGCCGGGGTGCCCCGGGTGATCTTCGCCTCGTCCAACCACGCCGTCGGCTTCCACACCCCCGACGAGTATCCGGTGGCCGAGGACGCGACCGTGCTGCCGGACACGTACTACGGCGTGTCGAAGGTCACCGGCGAGGCGCTTGGCGCGCTGTACCACCATCGCTACGGTCTCGACGTGATCTGCGTGCGCATCATGACCTGCTTCCCCAAGCCGCCGGACCAGCGCGCGCTGTCCACCTGGCTCTCGCCGGACGACTGCGCCCGGCTGTTCGAGGCCTGCCTTACCGCGCAGCAGCCCGGGTACCGCGTCGTCTACGGGGTGTCCGCGAACACCCGCGGCGGCTGGGTTTCGCTCGACGGCGCGCGCGCACTCGGCTACGAGCCGCGCGACGACGCCGAGGTCTTCGCCGGCGAGGTCGTCGCCGAGCACGGCGAGACGGCCCCGGACGACCCGGTCCTGCGCCATCTCGGCGGCGCGTTCACCCTCTCCCGGTTCGACGCCGGAAACCTCTGAGAACCTGTGAGGACCCGATGACCGACCTGATCCAGGGACACGACCCGAGGACCGGCCGCCCGGCCGGCGAGCCGGTGCCCTCCACCGGGGCGAAGAACGTGGACGCGGTCGTGACGGCCGCCGCCGCGGCCTTCGAGCCCTGGCGCGAGACCCGGCGGGACCTGCGGGCGGCCGCGCTGGACGCGGTCGCGGACGCGCTCGACGCGCACGAGGCCGAGCTGATCGCGCTGTGCGACCGCGAGACCGCGCTCGGCACGACCCGGCTGACCAGCGAGCTCGCCCGCACCACCGGGCAGCTGCGGCTGTTCGCCGACGTGCTGCGGGACGGCGCGTACCAGGGCATCGTGATCGAGCCGGCCGAGGCCGCGCGCCCCGACCTGCGCCGGATCAAGCGGCCGATCGGCCCGGTGGCCGTCTTCACCGCCTCGAACTTCCCGTTCGCCTTCTCGGTGGCCGGCGGCGACACCGCCTCGGCGCTGGCGGCCGGCTGCCCGGTGATCGTCAAGGCGCACGAGTCCCACCCGCGCACCTCGCTGCGTACCGCGCAGGTCGTCGCGGCGGCGCTCGAGTCGGCCGGCGCGCCGCAGGGCGTGTTCGACATCGTATTCGGCGTCGAGGAGGGGGCCGCGCTGGTCCGGCATCCGCTGCTGGCCGGGGTCGGCTTCACCGGCTCGACCCGCGGCGGCCTGGCGCTGGCCAGGCTGTGCGCCGAGCGGCCGCACCCGATCCCGTTCTACGGCGAGCTCGGCTCGGTCAACCCGGTGATCGTCTTCCCCGGCGCGGCGCGCACCCGGGCCCGCGAGATCGCCCGCGGATACTCGGCCTCGCTGACGCTGGGCGTCGGACAGTTCTGCACCAAGCCCGGGGTGCTGTTCGTACCCGATGATGCCGCACTGCTTGAGGAGCTCGAGGCGGCCGTACGCGAGACCACCGGCGGCCCGATGCTCTCCGCGAGGATCCACGCGGGCTACCTCGCGTCCGTCGAGGACCTCGGCGCGCGCGGGGACGTCGATACGCTGGCGTCCGGCCGGCCGGGCGACGGTCCGTGGTCCGCCGCGCCGAAGGTGTACCGCACGACGCTCGGCGCCGTGTACGAGCACCGCGAACTGCTCAACGAGGAGCACTTCGGGCCGATCGGCGTGGTGGTCGTCGGCGCCGCCCCGGCCGACGCGCTGCGGCTGATCGAGGGCGAAGACGTCGGACACCTGGCCGCGACCATCCACGTGGACCTCGACGGCGGCGACGACGTCCAGGAGGCGCGGCTCGTCGGCCGGACGCTCGCCGACCGCGCCGGGCGGGTCGTCTTCAACGGCTGGCCGACCGGCGTCGCCACCACCCACGCGCAGCACCACGGCGGCCCGTTCCCCGCGACGACCGCGCCCGCGTTCACGTCGGTCGGCGCGACGGCGATCGACCGCTGGCTCGTGCCGGTCGTCTATCAGGACTTCCCGCCGCAGCTGCTGCCCGACGAACTGCGCCGGTAGCGCCGCGGCGGCTGGTCGAGTGCCGCGGCACGAGGGCGAGTCAGAGCCCGAGCTTGGCCGCGCGCAGCCGGCCCACGGCCGCGTCGTCGCCGGTGAGCTCGACCCGCGCCGCGTCCTTGCGCCCGAAGGCGAACAGCACCAGCTCCCCGGCCGGTCCGGAGACGGTCACCATCAGCGGGGTGGCGGCCTTGGCCACCACGGTCTGCCGCGGGCTGTGGTCGTGCTCGGTGCGCACCAGCGTCACGCCCACCGGCGCCGCGCGAAACAGGAACCTGGCCTGGCCGCGCAGCCGGTGCCACAGGTCGTCGGACTGCGCCGTGTCCAGCTCGCGCGGGGCGTCGCCGACGGCGCGGCGCAGGTCCTCGTGGTGCACGAAGTACTCGAAGGTGTTGATCGTCGCATCGACGAAGCCGAGCCGGAACGGCGACCACGGCGGCGGCCCCTGCCGGATGCGCTCGACCAGCTTCGCGTACGGGGTGCGGTGCTTGGTGGTGCTCTGTACGCGTTCGGTCAGCGCCGCCAGCGGCTTGACCAGGATCCCCGTCGCGGCGAGCGGCCGGCCCTCCCGGATCACCAGGTGCGCCGCCAGATCGGCGGCGCTCCATCCGGTGCACAGTGTCGGCGCGTCCGGACCGACCCGGACCAGCGTGTCGGCCAGCGCGTTGCGCTCGGCCGTCGCGTACCCGCCCATGGTGCCCTCCCGTAGTCAGTCGTCGTGTTCGAGCCGACCCAGGCAACCGTGCTTGCCGTGCAGAATACGTGATCGCACACGCGAACGCGATGAGCGCGTCGAGTGTGTCAGGGCGCGTCGGTGCGGATTCGGGTAAGGGACGCCTGGCGGAAATCTCCTATACGCCGGCGCTGTTGCAGATTAAAGTCTCGTGGGCTCCACACGCGCGCCTACCCACACGCGCGCCCAGAACCGAGGGGGGACCGGCGTGCTCGACCAGTCCGATCTTGCCCAGACCGATCTCGCCAGGCCCGAACCGACCCTGCGTCAGGGCCTGCACATCCTGGCCGTCGGGATCCGCAGCGCACCGCGCGTGTTCGCCGGAGCGGTCACGGGCAGCGCGCTGTACGGCACGACGACCGTCGGCTCCGCCTGGGCGATCGGCTGGGCCACCGACCACGTCGTGCTGCCGGACCTGCACCACGGCTCCGCGCCCGGCCGGGGGCTCGCCGCGGCCGGGCTGCTGATCGTCGGCGTCGCCGTCGCGAAGGTCGTCGGGATCTTCGGCCGCCGGATGTTCGCCGCGGTCACCGCCTTCGGCGCGATGGCCGAGCACCGGCGCAAGGTCAGTGACGCGTACCTGCGGCTGCCGCTGAGCTGGCATCAGCGCCACCCGATCGGCCAGCTGCTGTCGAACGCCAACTCGGACGTGGAGATGGCGTTCCAGGCGATGCACCCGCTGCCGATGAGCCTCGGCGTCGCCGTCATGCTGCTGATGGCCGTGGTGGACATGTTCCTCACCGACGCGGTGCTCGCCGTCATCGGCGTGCTGCTGCTCCCGGCCGTCATCGCGCTCAACACCGTCTACACCCGCTACGCGGGGCCCCGGTTCGCCCTCGCGCAGGAACTGCGCGGACGGGTCGCCGAGGTCGCGCACGAGTCCTTCGACGGCGCGCTGGTGGTCAAGACGCTCGGCCGGGAGGACTCGGAGACCGAGCGCTTCGCCGTGCGCACCCGCGAGCTGCGCGACGCCAACATCTCCGCGGGGCGCGCCCGCTCTCTGTTCGACCCGCTGCTCGAGGCGCTGCCCAACCTCGGCGTGCTCGCGGTGCTGCTGTTCGGCGCGAGCAGGGTCGCCGCCGGGCAGACCAGGCCGGGCGACGTGGTCAGCATCGCGTACCTGATCACCCTGCTCGCCTTCCCGGTCCGCGCGATCGGCTGGGTCCTGGGCGACCTGCCGCGCGGCGTGGTCAGCTTCCGGCGGATCCAGGCGGTGCTCGGCGCCGAGGAGCACACCGACTACGGGAAGCGGCAGCTCGGCCGCGAGGCGGGACCGGTCGCGGTGGACATCGACGGCGTCGAGTTCGCGTACGAATCCGCCCCGGACACGCCGGTGCTGCGCGGCGTCGGCGCCCGCATCGAGCCGGGCCGGACCGTCGCGATCGTCGGCGCCACCGGCTCCGGCAAGTCCACCCT
>JBKOWZ010000208.1:0-12244 GCA_046724665.1 Actinomycetota bacterium | reverse complement strand
CTTGAGCGCCGGGTTGTCCTTCAGCACGGTGTTGACGCTGGTGTCCAGGATCGCGGCGGCCTTGCCGTCGGCGAACAGCGCCGCCTGATCAGGGCTCTTGGTGTCCACGCCGCGCGACGCCGCGGTCGAGTACCTGTTCTGGAAGTTCTTCCACGCCGTCAGGCCCTGCTGCGCGGCGGCCGACTCCAGCCCGCCGGACCAGGCGGTCCCGTTCTCGGCGGCCAGCTGCCCGCCGGCGTCCCAGACGAACTGGAGTGCGCCGTACCAGTACTCGCCGGGGAAGTAGAACGCGCTGAAGGCCGGGGACGGGTTCGCCGCCTTGATCTTGTCCAGGTCCGCGGTCAGCTCGGCGAAGCTGGTCGGTGGGGCGCTCACGCCGGCCGCGCTCCAGATCTTCTTGTTGTAGATCACCGCGCGGTTGCCGGCGAACAGCGGCGCGGCGTAGAGCTTGCCGTCCACGGTGGCCGGGCCGACCAGCCCCGGCAGCCAGGTCTGGCCGCCGTGCATCTGCGCCTGGTGCGCGGTGATGTCGCTGAGCGCGCCGGCCGCCGCGAACAGCGGCACGTCGGTGTTGCCGATCTCCAGCACGTCCGGCGGGGTGTCCTGCGCCAGCGCCGTGCTGATCTTGGTGTTGATGTCGTCCCACTCCTGGATCTGCACGGTGACCTTGGCGCCGGTGGCCCGCTGGAACGCGGTGTTGACCGCCGCCTGCGCCTTGCTGCTCAGGTCGCCGTCCATGTACCAGACGGTGAGCGTCCGTCCGGCCCCGGAAGCCGGGCCGGACGCGGTCGCCGTCGCCGGGCCGGACGAGCCGCACCCGGCCGCGCCGAGGGCCAGAGCCGTGCCCAGGGCGAGGGGTGCGAGGGAGCGCTTGTGCACTTTGGACCTCCTCGGGGAAAGCCGCGGGCCCGGCCGAAGATGCGGGCGGCGGCCTGACCGGTGATGCTGGCACCTGACCAATGGTCATGTCAACGGTCTAGACCAAAGCGGCCCTGAGGCTTGACAGATGCTGCGCATCAGTTCACCTTGTTCGGCAACCGAGGCAAGAACTTACCCTTGGTCAACTTTTCCCATGCCGCGAGCGGCGCCGCGCGGCGCACGGCCGCGGGTCGCGGCGACGGATCCCCTGCCGTCGCGCCCCCGCGGTCCACCCTCCCCCGACCAGCAGTGCGTGATTCCGAGGAGCGAACGATGGACCACAGTCCCGACCCGCGACGGCGCCCGCGCGGTCCGCGCCGCGCCTGGCTCGCCGCGGCGGCCACGGCGGTGTGCACCGCCGCCGCCCTGTACCCGACGGTGTGGAGCGCCCAGGCCGCCGGTCCGGCGGTCACCGTGCTGTACAAGACGACCACCGGCGCGACCACGTACGAGGCGGAGCCCTGGCTCGAGGTGGTCAACAACACCGGCGGCGCGATCCCGTACTCGCAGCTGACGCTGCGTTACTACTTCACCGCCGACGCGAGCGTCTCCTACACCTTCGCCTGCGCGTGGGCGGTGGTCGGCTGCTCGAACCTGACCGGCACGGTCAACGCGATGTCCACTCCGACCGCCACCGCCGACCACTACCTCCAGCTCAACTTCACCGGCACGGCCGGATCCCTGGCCGCCGGGGCGAACAGCGGCGACATGCAGCTGCGGCTGTACCGCAGCGACTGGCAGAACGTGAACCAGGCCAACGACTACTCGTTCAACGCGGCAGACTCCGCGTACACCGCGTGGAACCACGTGACCGCGTACCAGAACGGCGCGCTGGTCTGGGGCGTGGACCCCAACGGCGGCACCGGGGGCACCGGCTCGCCCTCCGCGTCCGCGTCGTCGAGCCCGAGCGCCAGCCCGACCGGTTCGAACCCGCCGCCGTCCGGCGTGCTGTTCGACGACTTCTCCTACACCGGCCCGTCCGACCCGAACCTGGCCGCCCACGGCTGGTCGATCCGCACCGGCGCCGGCGGCCCGGGCATCCAGAACACCTGGTCGGCGGACACGTTCAGCTTCCGGTCCGACTCCACCGCGCAGGGCGGGCACGCGATGGACATGACGGCCTCGACCGACGGCACCGCGGCCGGCACCAAGCAGGCCGAGATCGACACCACGCACCAGAAGTTCTTCGAGGGCACCTACGCCGCCCGCGTCTACCTCAACGACCGGCCGACCGCCGGGGCCAACGGCGACCACATCAACGAGACCTTCTACACCATCACCCCGGACAACGCACTCTACAGCGAGGACGACTTCGAATACCTGCCCAACGGAGGCTGGGGCGGGCCGCCGGTTTCGATGTACACCACCACCTGGTACAGCGCCGACGCCATGGACCGCGTCACCAACGACACCATGGGAAGCCTCCAGGGCTGGCACACGCTGGTGGCCACGGTCCTCGGCGGCACCGTCACCTACTACATCGACGGCGCGCAGGTGTTCTCCAGCACCGGCAAGTACTACCCGCGCCAGCCGATGACCATCGACTTCAACGAGTGGTTCATCGACCTGCCGTTCACCGGCGCGCGCACCTGGGACCAGAAGGTGAACTGGGTGTACTTCGCCAAGGGCGTCGCGCAGTCCACCGCCGCCGTGCAGTCCGCGGTCAACGGCTACTACAGCAGTGGAAAGCACTTCATCGACACAGTGCCAAACTCCTGACAACAGGGCCGTCCGCGTGACAGACGGCTGATCGTTAGATCGACACGGCTGTAGCGGCAGCAGGGTTTTCCCTACGGGCGCCGCTACAGCCACTATTTAGCCTGACTCATCATTGACCCACTTCAGGGCGAGCGCTACGTTCAACGCCGTGTACGCCGGGTGCCCACACACCCGGCATTCCATGCGAATTACCCACACCGTTCGACCATCTCGCCGGCCTGTTCGTGCCGCGGCGATCCCGTGCGCCGACCGAAGGCCGCGCTACCCACACCCATGCGGCCGTGCGCCACCCTGCGCCGGTCGCACTCACCCGAGAGGGACAACTCGCGTGCACCTCAGCATCCGCATGCGCGCTTCGGCGCGTCTTGCCACGGCCCTGGTCTTGGGCGGCGCTCTGAGCTTCGGCACGGCGGCGACCGCGGTGGCCGCGCCGTCGCTCGACAGCGCCGCGACGCCGTCGGGCACCGCCGCGGCGCAGTTGATCGCCGCGGAGGCGGCGGGCTCGGCCCACGCCTCGCAGCCCGCACCCAGCGCCGCCAACTCCGGCTACAGCCGCGCCTGCCCCGCGGTGATCGTGGCCGGCCAGAAGTCCTGCTTCGCGCTCAAGCGCTCCGGCATCAAGCCGCTGACGGCCGACGTCTCGCCGAACGCGATTCCGGCCGGGGTCGGCTATGGACCGTCGCAGCTCCAGGCGGCCTACGCGCTGACCGCGGCCGCGGCCTCGAACGGCGCCGGCCGCACCGTCGCGGTCGTTGACGCGTTCGACTACCCGAACGCCGCGAGCGACCTGAACGCCTACCGTTCGGCCGCCGGCCTGCCCGCGGTGAACTTCCGCAAGGTCAACCAGAACGGCCAGACCTCCCCGCTTCCCGCCGCGGCCCCGGCCAACGACGACTGGACCCTCGAGGCCGCGCTCGACCTCGACATGGCCTCGGCGATCTGCCCGCTGTGCAACATCGTGCTGGTCGAGGCGCAGGACGACTCGAGCGACGGCCTGTTCATCGCGCAGAACGCCGCCGCGAACATCGCCGGCTACATCTCCAACTCCTGGGGCGCGGGCGAGTTCTCCACCGAGACCTCGTACGACTCCCAGTACTTCAACCACCCCGGCGTGGTGATCACCGTCTCCGCGGGCGACTCCGACTACGGCACGAGCTACCCGGCGACCTCGCCGAACGTCGTGTCGGTCGGCGGCACCCGGCTGAGCACGGCCTCGAACTCGCGCGGCTGGACCGAGACGGTCTGGAACACCACCCAGGGCTCTGAGGGCACCGGCTCCGGCTGCTCCTCGGTCGAGGCCAAGCCGTCCTGGCAGGCCGCGCTGAGCCTGCCGGCCGGCTGCACGCACCGCATCGACAACGACGTCGCGGCCGACGCCGACCCGGCGACCGGCGTGGCGGTGTACGACACCTCCAACGGCAACACCGGCTGGAACGAGATCGGCGGCACCAGCGCCTCGTCCCCGATGGTCGCGGCGATGTACGCGCTCGCGGGCAACCCCGGCAGCACGCCCGCCAACGACATCTACACCCACACCGGCAACTTCTTCGACGTCACCAGCGGCAACGACGGCACGTGCAGCCCGTCGTACCTGTGCACCGCCGGCGCCGGCTTCGACGGCCCGACCGGCTGGGGCACCCCGAACGGCATCGCCGGCCTCCAGACCGGCGGCACCGGCGGCAACACCGTCACGGTGACCAACCCGGGTTCGCAGTCCTCCGCCGTCGGCGCGTCGGTCTCGTTGCAGATCCACGCGACCGACTCCGGCGGCGCCGCGCTCACCTACAGCGCGACCGGCCTGCCCCCGACGCTCTCCATCAGCTCCAGCACCGGCCTGATCAGCGGCACGACCACGACCGCCGGAACGTACACGGTCACGGTCACCGCGAAGGACTCCACCAACGCGAGCGGCTCGGTCACCTTCACCTGGACCGTCGGCACCACCGGCGGCTGCACCGCCGCGCAGCTGCTGGGCAACCCCGGCTTCGAGACCGGGACGGCCAGCCCGTGGACGCTGACCTCCGGCGTGCTGAGCAACAGCGGCCAGACGCCCCACTCCGGCAGCTGGTTCGCCTGGATGGACGGCTACGGCGCCGCCCACACCGACACCGCCGCGCAGAGCGTGACCATCCCGGCGACGTGCAAGGCCGCGACCTTCGCGTTCTGGATGCACATCGACACCGCCGAGACCACCACCACGACCGCGTACGACACGGTCAAGGTCCAGGTCCTCAACAGCTCCGGCACAGTGCTGAGCACGCTGGCGACCTACTCCAACCTGAACCACGTCACCGGCTACGCGCAGCACAGCTTCAGCCTGGCCTCCTTCATCGGCCAGAGCATCACGCTGAAGTTCACCGCCACCGAGGACAGCTCCCTGCAAACCTCCTTCGTCCTCGACGACAACAGCCTCAACGTCTCCTGATGTACTGAGGCAACAGCGGGTGGATGCGACCGGTTCGCATCCACCCGCTGTGTGTTTCCAGCCGCGCTCCTCAGCAGTGAGCTGTTACTGCGGCAGCGCGTACGCTCCGGCGGCGATGTCTTCGTAGAGCGTCGGGCCGGTCGGCGTCCAGCCGAGCAACTCCTGGGTGCGCACGCTGCTCGCGGTGATGTTCATGCCGAAGAAGCGCGCGATCCAACCGAAGTGGTCCTCGGCGTCCTGCGGCGCGACCGACACCGTCGGCAGGCCCAGGTAGTCGCCGATGGCGGCGGCGATGTCGCGGGAGGGCAGCGCCTCCTCGGCCGAGGCGTGCGCGCGCGAACCCGCCGGAGCCTTCTCCAGCGCGAGCCGGACCATCCGCGCGGCGTCGGAACGGTGCACGGCCGCCCACGCCGTCGAGCCGTCGCCGATGTAGGCGGCCGCCCCGCGCTCCTTCGCGATCTGCGTCAGCCAGGCGATGAATCCGTGGTCTCCCATGCCGTGCACCGTCGGCGCGAACCGCAGCGCGACCGGCCGTATGCCGCGCTCGGCGTAGGAGAGGGCGAGGTTCTCGCTGCCGCCGCGCATCGAGTCCACACCGTAGAACGGCGACGCGTCCTGCTCGGTCAGCGGCTTCGCGGCGTCGCCCGAGGCCATCCCGGAGGCGATCAGGAACGGCCGGCCGCTGCCCTCGAGCTTGTCGAGCATCGTCTGAACCGCGGCGTTCTCGGTGCGGCCGGCGCCGGCGTAGTCGTTGAAGTCGTGCTTGAAGGCGAGGTGGATCACGCCGTCGGCGGCCGCGGCTCCCGCGGCGAGGCTGTCGAGGTCGTCGAGGCCGCCGCGGTGCGCGGCGGCGCCCTTCGCCTCGATCGCGGCGGCCGACTCGTCGGACCGGGCGAGGCCGAGGACCTGGTGGCCGTGGGCGAGCAGTTCGTCGGTGACGGCCGAGCCGATCCAGCCCGAGGCACCGGTGACGAAGATGCGCATGAAGCGTCCCTTCCGGGGGTCTAGCAATCATGACAGTTACTGACATCAACTGTAGCAAGTCATGTCTGCCACTGTCATCATTACACTGTTCACATGGGCCGTTGGGAGCCGGACGCGCAGGGCCGGATGATCCGTGCCGCGATCGAGCTGTTCGCCGAGCGCGGCTTCGAGCAGACCACCGCCGGTGACATCGCCGCGCGCGCCGGGGTCACCGAGCGCACGTTCTTTCGGCACTTCACCGACAAGCGCGAGGTGCTCTTCAGCGGCTCCGTGCTCTTGGAGCGCGCGGCGTACGAAGCGATCGTGGCCGCTGCGGACGACCTCTCGCCGTTGGACGCGGCGCTGGCCGGGGTGCGCGCCTTCGCCGACCTGCTGGAGGACCGCCGCGACCACTCCGTGCTGCGCTCCAGGATCGTCGCGGCCAACCCCGCTCTCCAGGAACGCGAGCTGAAGAAGCTGGCGGCGCTGACCGAATCGGGCGCTGAGGCGCTGCGCAAGCGCGGCGTCGCGGAGCCCGCCGCCAGCCTCGCCGCACACAGTGCGGTCGCGGTCTTCCACGTCGCGTTCGCGCGCTGGGTCTCGGCGGAAGGCCCGGACAGCTTCGCCGACTGCATCGAGCAGACCTCGGCGGCGCTGCGGTCGCTCAAGTGACCGTTCCACCGGGTGGCGGCGTGGCAGCGCGCGAATGAAAGTGCGAATGAACGCGCCGCCGACCAGACGACCGAGAAACCGGTGAGGCTAAATCGGGGCGGGGGCGTGCTGCCTGAGGCTGCTGCCCAGCTTGTTTAGCTTGTCCAGTTGCGCTAGCACGCGCTGGACCTCGGCGAGCCGGTGCTGCGCGGTGTAGAGCCGGTGCGCTCGCTGCCAGGCGTCGTGCGCATGGTCGGGGCGGCCCTGTTCGAGGTGGATCCGCGCGATGCGGTCGAGGACGTCGGCTTCGAGGTAGCTGTGGCCGTGGGTGCGGCAGATGGCCAGCGCCTGGCGGTAGTAATCGAGCGCCTCGTCGTAGTCGCGGACGCAGTAGGCGATGTAGCCGAGGCTGTCGAGCGTGTTGGACTCGCCGAACTGCCGGTTGTCGGACGGGTGCTGGCGCAGCAGCGCGAGCGCGGCCTGACAGTTCGCGCGGGCTTCGCCGTACTCGCCGAGCCTGGTTTGCAGCCAGCCCACACCGTTGAGGGCGCGAGCCTGCTGGAACGTGTTGTCCAGCGACCGGAAGATCAGCAGCGCTTGGTTGGCGTGCTCCAGCGCGCGGCGGTCGTCGCCGTGCCGTTCGAAGGTGCCGCCGAGGCTGTGGTGGATCTCGCCCTGGCCGGCGACGTCCCCGGTCTGCTCGGCCAGTGCCAAGGCGTGGTGCAGGTGGCGCAGCGCGTCGGTGGTCCGGCCGAGCTGGGCGTAGGCGTCGCCGAGCATCTGGTGGGTCTGCGTCCGCAGCGCCGGGTCGGGTAGCCGCCGGGCGCAGGTCACCGCCAGCCGCCACGCCGCGGCCTGCGCTTCCAGGTGGCCACGGCGGCGATGGTAGGGGTCAAGCGCCCAGGCCAGATGGCAGACCGCTGAATGCCAGCCGCTGCGGTGGGCCAGCTGTTGGGCGGCGAGCAGGCCGGCGTGTTCGGCATCGAACCAGGCCATCGCAGTAGTCTGATCGGCCGGCGGCTGCACGGCGAGGCCGGGTGCGGGTTCGCCGAGCAGCGGCGCCGGGTGGTGCGGCGCGAGCAGCCGGGCTCCGGCGAGCGCCGTGTGCGTGTAGAACTCGACCAGGCGGCGCAATGCCGCCTGCTGTTCGTCCGGGCCGTGGCGGACGCGGGCCTGTTCGGCGGCGTGCAGCCTCAGCAGGTCGTGCATGCGGTAGCGCTCGGGGGCGTGACGCTGGATCAGGTGCGCGTGGTCCAGTTCGCGCAGCAGCGTGCGGGTCGTCTCGGGGGAGAGGGCGAGCAGGCCGGCGGCGGCGCTCGGCGTGAGGTCCGGGACGGGGGCGATACCGAGCAGCCCGAACGCGCGCGCGGCGGCGGGGGACAACGCCTGGCTGGACCAGGACAGCACGGCGCGCAGGTCGGCCTGCGGTTCTCCGGCGTCGAGCGCGTCGAGCCGGTGCGTGTCGTCGCGCAACTCGGAGGCGAGCGCGGTCAGTGAGAGGGACGGGTGCGTGGCGGCTCGGGCAGCGACGATGCCCAGCGCCAGCGGCAGTCCCGCACAGTACGTCAGCAGCGTGTCGGCGGCGTCGGGCTCGGCGGAGAGCCGGGTGCGGCCGAGGTGCCGGGCGAGCAGCTGGCGGGCCTCGTCTCCGGGCAGCACGTCCAGGACCACCGAGCGCGCGCCGTGCGTGGCGATCAGCCCGGTGAGCCGTCGGCGGCTGGTGACGAGCACCGTGCACGTCGCGCCGCCCGGCAGCAGCGGTGTGACCTGCGCGGTGTCGCTCGCGTTGTCCAGAATGATCAGCATGCGCCGTTCGGCGGCGAGACTGCGGTAGAGCGCCGCCTGTGCTTCCGGCTCGACCGGGATCGCGGCCGAGGACACGCCGAGGGCTTCGAGGAAGCCGCGCACGACGGTCGCCGGGGCCACCGGCCGGCCCGCGGGATCGAACCCGCGCAGATCGACGTACAGCTGACCGTCCGGGAACCGGTCGAGGCGGCGATGGGCCCAGTGCAGCGCGAGCCAGGTCTTGCCGACTCCGCCCATCCCGCCGATCGCCGAGACCACGAGCGTGCCGCCTGCCTGCGACTGCTCGTCCAGCGCCCGGTCGAGGGACGAGAGTTCGCGGTCGCGTCCGGTGAACATGCGTGGTGCGGCCGGTAGCTGGCGCGGCACCGCCCTGGGGACGGGGAGGGGCGTCGCGGCGCCGTTGAGTGAGACGCCGTTCGGCCCGGTACTCGGCGGCGCGGGGAGTGCGCTTCGGCGGCGCTTAAACCCCCGGTGGGCTTCCTCGATCCGGTCGCGGGCGGTGGCCAGCGCGCGCTGCTCGGCCGGCGTGGCGCACAGCACTTCGAGCAGGGCGTCGAAGCGGTCGGTCGGCGGCAGGGTGCGAGCGGTGAAGTACTCGGAGATCGCCGTCTGGGACCAGCCGGTGCGCGCGGCCAGCTCCCGGTACGTCAGGCTGCTGTCGCGCCGGCCGCGCGCGTGCCTGCGGCGCAGATCCCTCAGCAGCGCGGCGAGCTCGTCGAGCGTGTTCACCCGCGCCGCGGCCGGGACCAGCGGGTCGGGCGGCTCCGGGTACGGCCGCCGCAAGCCAGATTCCATCGCGGCATCGTTCCCCGAGGATTGCGAACTCGAACACCGGTGGTATGGCCGCAGCCTAACAGCGGCCGCCTCGCCGGTGGGAGTCGTGCGCAATCTTCCGGACACATGCGGCTGCGTGCGCGATATCTGACGAGCACGGCTATCGCCGTCGGCCGCGGACCGCGGATGAAAGTCTCATGGCAGTGCGCTGAGTGCGCCGTGCGGGCTCGGGACGAGCGGCAGGCTCAGCCGTGCGACCGTTCCGGTGCGTGCGGTGCCGCCGTCCGGTGCGCGCGCCGAGAGCGAGACCTCGCCGCCGAGCCGGGCCGCGTACTGCGCCACGATCGCCAGGCCGAGCCCGGAGCCCGGCAGCGCCCGCGCCGAGTCGGACCTGAAGAAGCGGTCGAAGACGCGCGGCAGGTCCTGTGCCGCGATGCCGGGGCCCTCGTCTTCGATCACGCATTCGCCGCCGGAGAGCCGCAGCGTGACGCGTCCGCCGGGCGGCGAGAACTTCACCGCGTTGTCCAGCAGGTTGAGCACCGCGCGCTCCAGGCCGCCGGGATCGGCGAGCACGTAGCAGGGTTCGATCTCGGTGGTGAACTGGAGCCCCGGTCCGCGGCGCCTGGCCCGCGACACCGCCGCGGCAACCGCCTCGTGGAACGCGGTCGGCGCTGGGGCCGGCGCGTCGGCCTCCCGGGTGCGCGCCAGCCGGAGCAGGTCGTCAACCAGTTGGGACAGCTCGCCGAGCTGGGCGTCCGCGTTGGCCAGCAGGACGCGCCGCTGCTGCGGGGACAGCTCGCGGCCCGAACGCTCGCTGCGCACCAGCAGATCGACGGCGGTGCGCAGCCCGGTCAGCGGAGTGCGCAGCTCGTGTCCGGCGTCGGAGACCAGCCGGCGCTGCCGCTGCCGCTCCGACTCCAGTGCCGCCGTCATGTCGTTGAACGAGACGCCGAGCCGGGCGATCTCGTCCTGCCCGGAGACCTCGACCCGGGTGCCGAGGTCGTCGGTGCGGGCGATGTGCTCGACGACGTCGGTGAACCGCCGGACCGGGCTCAGCGCCGCGCGCGCCACGAGCAGCCCGGCGAGCACGGCGGCGGCGAGCCCCGCACCGGCCACCGCGCCGAGCCGCCACTCGAGTGCGCCGAGCGACGCGTCCACGTCGCTCAGCGGCCTGATGTAGCTGACCGCGACCCCTGTGCCGGCGTCCGCCGGGACGGTCAGCACCCGCACGTGCTGACCGTCGTCGGTGTAGCCGGTGCGCAGCGACCGGCTGAGCGCCCCCTGGGCGACCTCGATGTCCGTCGCGGTGAGCGGCGTGGCGTAGAACGGCGTCGCGCAGCGCGTGCCGTCCGACTTCACCAGCTGGATGCCGAACTGGGGACGCGCCGCGGGATTGGCGTTGGGGACGGGGCTCTGCTGACAGTCTGCTGTGGTCACCAGGGTCGGCCCGGCCTTGGACAGCCCGGCCGCTCCGGCGGAGCCGCCCGGCCCGGCCGCCTGCCGGCCGCCGGTCATCGTGGTGAACGGCCCGCCGCCGGCGCCGGTGATGCCGACGGTTCCCGCACCCACGCCGGCGCCCGGGGCCCCGCCAGCCGTCGTGGGGCCGACCTGGATGGACCGCACCACGGCCGCGGCCTGCGTGGTGAGCTCGTCGTTCACCTCCTGGTTGAGCTGCCCGCGCACCAGCAGGTAGGCGCTGAGCGCCGCGGCGATCGCGGCGATGCCGATCGCGCCGCAGACCAGCGCGGCGAGCCGGGTGCGCAGGGGTAGGCGTCCACGGATGCGCCGGCCCTTGCGGGGCGCGTCGGCAGTGGCGCGGGTCGCCCGGGTCGAGGGGGTCGCGGTGGCGGCGGCGGTCACGGCGTGCTCCGCAGCACGTAGCCGACGCCGCGCACGGTCTGGATGAGCCTCGGTTCGCCCCCTGATTCCGTCTTGCGTCGCAGATACATGACGTACACGTCGATCGGGTTGGACGCGGGGCTGAAGTCCACGCCCCAGATCGCCCGGATCAGCTGCTCGCGGCTGAGCACCTGGCGCGGGTGCTCGAGGAAGGTCTCGAGCAGGTCGTACTCGGTGCGGGTCAGCTCAAGCGCGCGCGGGCCGCGGCGGACCTCGTGCGTGATCCGGTCCATGGTCAGGTCGGCGTGCACCAGCCGGGAGCGCTCGGCGGACGCGCGCTCGTCCGGCGGCGCCAGCAGCGCGTGCCGGCGCAGCAGGGCCCTGATGCGGGCGAGCAGCGCGTCGAAGTCGAACGGCTTGGTGAGGTAGTCGTCCGCGCCGGTGTCGAGGCCGGCGACCAGGTCGCCGGTGGCGGTCCTGGCGGTGAGCATCAGGATCGGCGTCGCCGGATCGCGGGCGCGCAGCCGCCGGCAGGCGGTCAGCCCGTCCATCCGGGGCATCATCACGTCCATGATGACCAGGTCCGGGGCGGACGCGCCGACCTGCGCCAGCGCGTCCACCCCGTCCTCGGCCAGGGCGACCGAGTAGCCCTCGAACTCCAGGCCGATCCGCAGGTTCTCGCGCACCGTCGGCTCGTCGTCGACGACCAGGATGTGTCCCGGGCTCGCGGTCATGACCGATTCCTTCCGTGACGGTGTCCAGGAAAACGTGCCTCGCCGAGGTGAGAGCAGGCTGAGAACCGGTGCCGGGGTATCAGCCGCTGTTCGCCGCCTCGCGCTCCTTGCGCATGCTCAGCCGCCCCTCGTGGATCCACGCCACCCGTGGCGCCCGCCCGGCGATCGCCGAGTCGTGCGTGACGATCACCACCGTCAGCGAGCGTTCCCGCCACAGCCGCTCGATCAGGTCCATGATCTCGTCACGGGTACCCTCGTCGAGGTTTCCGGTCGGCTCGTCGGCCAGGATCACGCTCGGCTGCTTCACCAGCGCGCGGGCCAGCGCGACCCGCTGCTGCTCGCCGCCGGACAGCTCGCCGGGGCGATGTCGCAGCCGGTCGGCGAGCCCGACCTCGGCCAGCGCGGCCGACGCGCG
>JBKOWZ010000012.1:0-47101 GCA_046724665.1 Actinomycetota bacterium | reverse complement strand
GAGTTCCGCATCAACGCCGAGGACGCCGGACGCAACTTCATGCCCGCCCCCGGCCCGGTGCAGCGGCTGGAGATCCCGCAGGGCCCGGGTGTGCGCTGGGACTCCGGCGTCGAGACCGGCGGCGAGGTCGCCGGCGCCTTCGACTCGATGCTCGCCAAGCTGATCGTCACCGGCGCGACCCGTGCGGAGGCGCTCGAGCGCTCCCGCCGGGCGCTCGACGAGCTGGTCGTCGAGGGCATGCCGACGGTGATCCCGTTCCACCGCGCCGTCGTCCGCGACGAGGCGTTCACCAGCGAGCCGTTCAGCGTGCACACCCGCTGGATCGAGACCGCGTGGGACAACCAGGTCCCGCCCTACGACGCCGCGCCGGCCGAGCACGAGGAGCAGGCGCCGCGGCAGACCGTCGTCGTCGAGGTGGGCGGCCGCCGGCTCGAGGTCTCCCTGCCCGCCGGTCTGGCCGCCGGCGGCAGTGCTCCCGGTGCTCCTGGTGCGGCCGCCAAGGCCCGCAAGCGCGGGGGCGGCGGCAGCGGTTCGGCCGCCTCCGGCGACTCCCTGACCTCCCCGATGCAGGGCACGATCGTCAAGGTCGCCGTCGAGGACGGTGCCACCGTCGAGGCCGGCGACCTGGTCGTCGTCCTCGAGGCGATGAAGATGGAGCAGCCGCTGACCGCGCACAAGGCCGGCACCATCGTCTCCCTGTCCGCGCAGGTCGGCGCCAGCGTGAGCGCCGGAGCCGTGCTCTGCGAGATCAAGGACTGAGCCGATTCAAGGGCTCAGCTGATTCAAGGACTGAGAGGGTTCAGTCCTCTTCCTTGTGCAGGCGGCGGGCCGCCTCGGCGATCGACCCCGACAGCGACGGGTACACCGTGAAGACCGAGGCGACCTGATCCACCGTCAGGTGCAGGTCAACGGCCAGCGCCACCGAGTGGATCAGCTCGCTCGCTCGCGGCGAGACGATGACGCCGCCGAGGACGGTACCCGAGCCCGGACGTGCGTAAAGCTTCACGAAGCCGTCGTGGAAGCCGATCATCTTGGCGCGTGGGTTGGTGTCCAGCGGCAGCTTGACCACGTCGAACTTCGGGTCGTCGTTCTCCGCGTTGAAGGTGGTGCGGCCGACCGTGGCGATCTCCGGAGCGGTGAAGATGTTGGACGAGACGCGCTTGAGGTTTATCGGCCAGACTGCCTCACCCATGGCGTGATACACCGCGATGCGCCCCTGCATCGCCGCGACCGAGGCCAACGGCAGCACGCCGGTGCAGTCTCCGGCCGCGTATACGCCGGCTGCCGTCGTACGCGACACTCGGTCCACGACGATGTGCCCTGAGGGCGTCGTCTGCACCCCTGCCGCCTTCAGGCCGAGATGCTCGGTGTTCGGTAACGAACCAACCGCCATGAGGCAGTGCGTGCCCTGCACCGTCCGGCCGTCCTCAAGCGTCACCGTGACGCGATCGCCGTCGCGCACCGCCGAAGCCGCTCGCGAGCGGCTGAGCACGCGCATGCCGCGCCGCTGGAAGACCTCCTCAAGCACTGCCGCCGCGTCCTGATCCTCTCCGGGCAGCACCCGGTCGCGCGAGGAGACCAGCGTGACCTGCGAGCCGAGTGCCTGATACGCGCCGGCGAACTCCGCGCCGGTCACACCCGAGCCGACGACGATCAGGTCCTCGGGCAGCTCCTCGAGGTCGTAGAGCTGAGTCCACGTCAGGATGCACTCGCCGTCCGGCCGCGCCGAGGGCAGTTCGCGCGGACGCGCCCCGGTCGCGACGATCACGGCGTCGGCGGTGACCTTCGTCGCGGCGCTGCCGTCGGCGGCCGTCACCTCGACCGTCGCGCCGCCGTCGGCCAGCCGCCCGGCCCCGCGCAGGACCGTGACACCGGCCTTGGCCAAGCCCTCGGCGATGTCCTGCGACTGCTTGACGGCCAGCGCCTTGACCCGCGCGTTGACGCGGGCGAGGTCCACGCCGGTCACGCAGTCCACGCCACCCTCGCCGACCAGGACACCGAGCTCGGGGGCGTCTTCGAACGTGGTCATCACGTCCGCGGTCGCGATCAGCGTCTTGGACGGCACGCAGTCGGTCAGCACCGCCGCGCCGCCGATGCCGTCGCGATCGACGACGGTCACCTCCGCGCCGAGCCGGGCGGCCACCAACGCCGCCTCGTAGCCGCCGGGTCCGCCGCCGATGATCGCGATGCTCGTCACGCGGCAAGTCTAATTTGTCCCAGCTACCGGCCTCGTCGCGGCCCGGCCGTGGCCGGAAGGAAATGCGTTGGCGCGTTGTCGGAGGGCTCGGATACCGTCGAGGAGATAACCTTCCGGGGAGCGGGATAGCCATGTCAACGTCGATATCGAGTCGCCTTGGCGTCCTGCGCTACCGGGATTTCCGGCTGCTGCTCGCCGACCGCTTCCTGGCGCCGTCGGCCTTCGCGTTCTCCGCTGTCGGCGTGTCCTTCGCGGTGCTCGCGAACACCGGCTCGACCGCGGACCTGTCGTACGTGCTCGCCGCGCAGATCGCGCCGAACCTGGTGTTCGCGCCGCTCGGCGGGGTGCTCGCGGACCGGATTCCGCCGCAGTACGTCATCGCGTTCGCCAACTTCCTGGTCGCCGTCTGCGAGGGCATGCTGGGACTGCTCGTGCTGACGCAAAACGCGCAGCTGTGGCAGATGATCGTGCTGGAGGCGGGCACGGGTACCGCGGTCGCGATCTTCTACCCGGCCTCGCAGGCGCTGCTGCCCAAACTGGTGCCCGACTCGGAGCTCCAGCAGGCGAACGCGATCAGCCGACTCGCCATGAACGGCGCGATGATGGGCGGCGCGGCGGCGGCGGGCTTCCTGGTCGCGGCGGTCGGGCCGGGGTGGGCCCTGGTCGCCGACGCGATCGGCATGTCCGCCGCGGTGGCGCCCAACCTGCTGATCCGGGCCGCCGCGACCGAGCGCGAGCACCATCCCGGCATCTTCAGCGAGCTGCGCGAGGGCTGGGACGAGTTCCGCTCGCACACCTGGCTCTGGGGCATCGTGCTGGAGTACTCGGTGGTCCTGATGTGCTGGTACGGCTCGTTCAGCGTGCTCGGCCCGGCCGTGGCCGCCGCGCACCTGGGCGGACCGGCCGCCTGGGGCACGATCATGGCCTTCGAGTCGATCGGGCTGATCGTCGGCGGGTTCATCGCGCTGCGTTACTCGCCGAAGCGGCCGATGCTGTTCGTCGCGACGATCGGCGGAACGATCGCGCTGCCGTCGCTCGCGCTGGCGATGCTGTGGCCGGTGTGGCTGATCTGCGTCGCCAGCCTCGGCGTCGGGATCGCGATCGAGACGATGATGGTGCAGTGGAACGTGGTGATGGCGCGTTACATCCCCGCGGACAAGCTGGCCCGCGTCTCCGCGTACGACGTCCTAGGCTCGGTGATGTCGATGCCGGTCGGGGCGCTGCTCGCCGGTCCGATCGCGTCGGCGATCGGCGTGTCCGCGACGCAGTACGCCGCGGCCGCGGTGATCCTGGCGGCATGCGGACTGACGCTGCTCTCGCGCGACATCCGCACCCGGCACGCCGACGACACCCCGGTGGCGGCCACCCCGGTACCGGCGACCACCGCGGTAACGGTGAGCGCGCCGAGCCCCGCTCTGCCGACCGCGCAGGGCGTGCTGCCGGCCGCGGCTATATCGTCTGATGCGTGACGACTGAGACGCGGACTGGTTCCGAGACAAGCACCGACCCGTACGAGGCCGCGCGAGACGCGGCGAAGGCGCTGATCGCCAGGATCGGCGGCACGCCCGATGTCGCGCTGGTCCTCGGCTCGGGCTGGGTGCCCGCGGCCGACGCGCTCGGCGAGCTGGTCGAGCACGAGTTCCCGGTCACGGAGCTGCCGGGATTCACGGCGGCGGCGGCGATCGGGCACGCCGGGAAGGTCAGGTCCGTGCGGCTGCCCGGATCAGGCAAGCGGGCGCTGATCTTCCTCGGCCGCACGCACTACTACGAAGGGCACGGCGTAACGCGCGTCGTGCACGGCGTACGCACGGCCGTGGCGGCGGGGTGTGCGACGGTCGTGCTGACCAACGGCTGCGGCGGCGTGAATCCTGCCTACTCGGTGGGGCAGCCGGTGCTGATCAGCGACCATCTGAACCTGACCGGCACCTCGCCGATCGTCGGCGCGAACTTCGTTGACCTGACGGACCTCTACTCGGCGCGGCTGCGCGCGCTGTGCAAGGAGGTCGAGCCCACCCTCGCCGAGGGCGTCTACGTGCAGCTCACCGGACCGCACTACGAGACACCGGCCGAGATCCGGATGGTGCGTACCCTCGGCGCGGATCTGGTGGGCATGTCCACGGCACTTGAGGCCATCGCGGTGCGTGAGGCCGGAGCGGAGGTCTTGGGCATCTCCTTGGTGACCAACATGGCCGCCGGGATGACAGGGCAGCCGCTCAGTGCGCAGGAGGTCATCGAGACCGGTAACGCGTCGGCGGCGCGTATGGGCATCCTGCTGCGCGACGTGCTCAGCCGCCTGTAGGCATCGAAGAGGATCCGGCAACAAACAGGGAGCCACCGTGGAACGCCTGCTCGCCGCTGCCCGTGCCTGGCTCGACGAGGACCCCGATCCCGAGACGCGCGAAGAGTTGCGTGCACTGATCGAGGCATGCGCGGTCGCCGACAACGACGCATCCGATGCCCGTGACGAACTGGCGGACCGGTTCTCCGGAACGCTTCAGTTCGGCACCGCCGGGCTGCGCGGCGAACTCGGCGCCGGCCCGAACCGGATGAACCGGGTCGTGGTCAGCCGGGCCGCCGCCGGCCTGGGCCGCTACCTGCTGGACACCGGCCACCGGGGCGAGCCGGTCGGCATCGGGTACGACGCGCGCAAGAACTCCGACGTGTTCGCACGGGACACCGCCGAGGTGCTCAGCGGCCTGGGGCTGCGCCCGATGGTCCTGCCACGGCCGCTGCCGACGCCGGTACTGGCGTTCGCGATCCGGCATCTCGGCGCGTGCGCGGGCGTCATGGTGACGGCGAGTCATAATCCGCCGCGGGACAACGGCTACAAGGTCTACCTCGGCGACGGCTCTCAGATCACTCCCCCGGCTGACGAGCAGATCGCCGCGGCGATCGCGGCCGTCGGGGCGTTCGGTTCGATCCCGCGCGGCACCGAGTGGGAGACGCTGGACGACTCGGTGCTCGATGCGTACCTCGATCGCGCGGTGCGTGCATTGAGGGCAACCGGCCCCAGGGACCTGCGCGTGGTGTCCACGGCGCTGCACGGCGTCGGTGGCGAGGTTCTGGCCGAAGCGTTCCGGCGGGCCGGTTTCGCCGCGCCGATCCCGGTGCCGGAGCAGCAGGATCCGGACCCGACGTTCCGTACCGTGGCGTTCCCCAACCCGGAGGAGCCGGGGGCGATCGATCTCGCGCTCGCGTTGGCTAAGGCATCGAACGCCGACCTGGTCATCGCCAACGACCCTGACGCAGACCGCTGTGCGGTAGCAATTCCACTCGCCGGGTCAGGATGGCGGATGCTGCGCGGCGACGAGGTGGGCGTACTACTGGGCGCGTATGTAGCCGAACGCGGTAACGCGCGTACGTTCGCCACAACGATCGTCTCCTCGTCCCTACTCGGCAAGATCGCGGAACGGCACGGGATCAGCTACCGGGAGACGCTGACCGGGTTCAAGTGGCTGACGAAGGTCGAGGGCCTGTCCTACGCGTACGAGGAGGCGCTGGGGTACTGCGTCGATCCTGACGGCGTGCGGGACAAGGACGGGATCACCGCCGCGCTGCTGGTCGCGCAGTTCGCCGCGGCGCTCAAGGCAGACGGCCGCACCGTCGAGGGTGAACTGGAGCGCCTCGCCGCCGAGTACGGCCGACACGCCACCGATCAGCTCTCCATCCGGGTCGAGGAGATCGAGCAGATCGCGCGGATGATGGCCTCGCTGCGCTCCGCGCCGCCGAAGGAGCTGGCGGGCCTGGCGGTCACGCTGCTCCAAGACTTGTCGCTCGGCTCGCCCGACCTGCCACCGACCGACGGCCTGCGCCTCACGCTCGACGGCGGCACACGTGTCGTCGTGCGTCCCTCAGGCACCGAGCCGAAGCTCAAGTGCTACATCGAGGTCGTAACGCACAGTTCGGCGTCTGACGCGGCCGTGCTGCTCGACTCGCTGAAGGCCGCGCTGCGGGAACGGCTTATCGCAGGCTGAGGGCGACGATCAGGAAGACGACGCTCCCGCCGAGCAACGCGATCGAGATCCAGGACCAACGGATGGTGCCCGCGTCCACCGGCGCCGTTCCGTTCGCCGGAGCGCCCTCATCGCTCTGCGCAGCCTTGGCCAGGAGCCTGGCCTTGGCCTCGTACGTCTCGCGCCGCGCGTTCATCTCGGCGATGGCCTGGTCGGCGAAGGAGAACTGCTCGATCGGGTCGGACGGACGCCGGTTGCGGCTCGGCTGGAGCAGGTCGGCCGAGACGCCGCGCCTGGCCGCGCGCTGGGCCTGACTCACCTCTTTGAGCCGCTGGCGCTCGGACTTGCGGCGCTCGCGCAGCGAGACCGGGATCGCCCACACCGTGTACCGCTTGGTCTCGGTGTGCGCGATGAAGGACAGCCGCGCGCTCAGCTCCGTCACCGCGCCCCATGGCAGCTCGACGGTGCGGAACGGGTTGCGCACGACGAGCCGGTCGCTCCAGGCGAACGCGGCCGGGTAGACGCCGTAGAGCGCGGCGAGCACCGCGACCAGCATCAGCACGGCGGCGCCGACCATGTCCTGGGTGCCGGACTCGACCAGCAGGTCGATCGAGCCGAAGCCGCAGAACAGCACGACGAGCGCGCCGCCGATGAGCGCGGCCGGGCCGCGGTAGACGGTCGGCTTCTCGGCCGGGCGGGAGTCGGCTGCGGGCGGGGTCATGACCCTGGATTCTGCACCACCCGCCCGGCCTGGTCCACGCGCGGGTGCCCGCCGCCCGCCGAGCGCTCCGCCCACATCACGGCCGGATCACGCCACCGTTCCAATCACTGTGTCACCACATCTCACGAGTCGATCGAAGTTATCCACAGCCTGGAAAACGAATCCGGCGAAGGACCCGGCGGCCGTTTAGTGTGGAATGCGTGACCAGCACTACCGAAGCGGCCGAGCTGCCGCACACAGAACCGCTGCCGGAGACGAGCCGCGGCAGCCGGCCGACCGGGTCGGCCGGTTCCGGGCGCCTCGATCTCGTCGCGGCGACCGGCAGCGAGGCCGCGCTGCGCGGCTTCCTGCACGGGCTGCCCGGCGTGGACAAGGTCGGCGCGGAGGCGCGGGTGGCCAAGCTCGGCACCCGTTCGATCAAGACCACCGCGAAGGCCTTCGCGCTCGATCTGGCGATCCGGATGATCGACCTGACCACGCTGGAGGGCGCGGACACCCCCGGCAAGGTCCGGTCGCTCGCGGCGAAGGCGCGGCGGCCCGACCCGGCCGACCCGAGCTGCCCGCAGGTCGCCGCCGTGTGCGTGTACCCGGACATGGTCGCGGTGGCCCGGCGGGAACTGCGCGGCACCGGGGTCCACGTCGCGTCGGTCGCCACGGCGTTCCCGTCCGGCCGCTCCTCGCTGGAGGTCAAGCTCGCCGAGACGCGCTTCGCGGTGGAGGCCGGTGCGGACGAGATCGACATGGTGATCGACCGCGGGGCGTTCCTCGCCGGGCGCTACGCGGAGGTCTTCGAGCAGATCGCGGCGGTGAAGGCGGCCTGCGGACCGGCGCACCTGAAGGTGATCCTGGAGACCGGCGAGCTGGTCACCTACGACAACGTGCGGCGCGCCTCGTGGCTGGCGATGCTGGCCGGGGCGGACTTCATCAAGACCTCGACCGGCAAGGTCTCACCCGCCGCCACGCTGCCGGTGACGCTGGTGATGCTGGAGGCGGTGCGCGACTTCCGGGCGGCCGGCGGCCGAACGGTCGGGATGAAGCCGGCCGGCGGGATCCGCAACGCGAAGGACGCGATCAAGTACCTGGTGGTGGTCAACGAGACCTGCGGCCCGGACTGGCTGGATCCGGCCCTGTTCAGGTTCGGCGCCTCGTCGCTGCTCAACGACCTGCTGATGCAGCGTCAGAAGCTGGCCTCGGGCCACTACTCCGGTCCCAACTACGTGACGGTGGACTGACGGGCATGTCACAGGCATACGAGCAAGCACAGGTGAGCGCGCGGGCGTCGCTGTTCGAGTACGCTCCGGCGCCCGAGTCGCGCGCCATCGTCAAGATCGAGCCGAGTTACGACCTGTTCATCGGCGGCGAGTACGTCCGGGCCACCGGCGGCTCGCTCAAGACGGTGAACCCGGCCACCGAGGAGGTACTCGCCGAGTTCGGCGTGGCCTCGGCCGCGGACGTGGACCGCGCGGTGGCCGCGGCGCGCCACGCGTACGACCGGATCTGGTCGCGGATGCCCGGTTCGGAGCGGGCCAAGTACCTGTACCGGATCGCCCGGATCATCCAGGAGCGCTCGCGGGAGCTGGCCGTGCTCGAGTCGATCGACAACGGCAAGCCGATCCGGGAGACCAGGGACGTGGACCTGCCGCTGGTCGCGGCGCACTTCTTCCACTACGCGGGCTGGGCGGACAAGCTCTCCTACGCGGGCTACGGTCCGAACCCGCGGCCGCTCGGCGTCGCGGCGCAGGTCATCCCGTGGAACTTCCCGCTGCTGATGCTGGCCTGGAAGATCGCTCCGGCGCTGGCCTGCGGCAACACCGTGGTGCTCAAGCCCGCCGAGAGCACCCCGCTCAGCGCGCTGGCCTTCGCCGAGCTGTGCCGGCAGGCCGAACTGCCGCCCGGCGTGGTCAACATCGTGACCGGCGCGGGCGAGACCGGGGCGGCGCTGGTCGGGCACCCGGGCGTGGACAAGGTGGCGTTCACCGGTTCGACCGAGGTCGGCCGCGGCATCGCCCGCGCCGTCGCCGGAACCCGCAAGAAGGTGACGCTGGAGCTCGGTGGCAAGGCGGCGAACATCGTGTTCGACGACGCGCCGATCGACCAGGCGGTCGAGGGCATCGTGGACTCGGTGTTCTTCAACCAGGGCCAGGTCTGCTGCGCCGGCTCGCGGCTGCTGGTGCAGGAGTCGATCGAGCAGGAGGTGCTCGACTCGCTGCGCCGCCGGATGGAGACGCTGCGCGTCGGCGATCCGCTGGACAAGAACACCGACGTCGGCGCGATCAACTCGGCCGCGCAACTGGCCAAGATCACCGAGCTGGCGGCGGCTGGCGAGGCCGAGGGCGCCGAGCGCTGGTCGCCCGCCTGCGAGCTGCCGTCCAACGGCTACTGGTTCGCGCCGACCATCTTCACCAACGTGTCGGCGACGCACCGGATCGCGCGCGAGGAGATCTTCGGCCCGGTGCTGTCGGTGCTGACCTTCCGCACCCCCGAGGAGGCGGTGGCGAAGGCGAACAACACGCCGTACGGCCTGTCCGCGGGCGTCTGGACGGAAAAGGGTTCGCGCATCCTCGCGATATCCAAGCAACTGCGCGCCGGTGTGGTGTGGGCGAATACGTTCAACAAGTTCGATCCCTCGTCGCCGTTCGGCGGCTATCGCGAGTCCGGCTACGGCCGCGAGGGCGGGACCCACGGTCTGGAGGCGTACCTCGATGTCTGAGAAGTCTGTGAAGACAGATAAGACCGAGAAGGCCGAGAGGACCGGCAAGGCGGCCAAGAAGACCACCGCCGCACAGCAGGACGTCCCTCGCAACGAGGTATCCGGTGATGTATTCGGCGTCGAGGTGCCCGGCAACGAGGTAGCCGGGACCGATGTCTCTGGCGACGACGTGTTCAGCGGTGTGCCCGCTGATGACGGGACCGTCGGCAACTGGAGCCGAGTCAGCGTACGCAAGACCTACAAGCTCTACATCGGCGGAGCGTTCCCGCGTTCGGAGAGCGGACGGAGCTACCAGGTGACCTCTGCGGCTGGCGCGTTCCTGGCGAACGCCGCGCTCGCGTCCCGCAAGGACGCGCGCGACGCGGTGAAGGCGGCGCGGTCCGCCGTCGGCGGCTGGTCCGGGGCCACCGCGTACAACCGTGGTCAGATCCTCTACCGGATCGCGGAGATGCTTGAGGGGCGGCGCGAGCAGTTCGCCGCCGAGGTGGCCGCCGTCGAAGGCGTCACGTTGGATTCGGCGCTCGCGCAGGCGGACGCGTCGATCGACCGGTGGGTGTGGTACGCGGGCTGGGCCGACAAGCTGAGCCAGGTGCGTGGCACGGTCAACCCGGTGGCCGGGCCGTTCTGGAATGTCTCGTCCCCGGAACCGACCGGCGTGGTGGCCGTGTTCGCGCCACCGCGGCCGTCGCTGTTCGGCCTGGTCTCGGTGCTCGCCCCGGTGATCGTCTCGGGGAACACGGCTGTCGTGGTCGCCCCCGACTCGGCTGCGCTGCCCGCGATCACGCTCGCCGAGGTGCTGGCCACCTCAGACCTGCCCGGCGGAGTGGTCAACATACTCACCGGACGCGTCGCGGAGTTGGGCAAGCCGCTGGCCGAGCACCTCGACGTGGACGCGCTGGACCTGGCCGGCGTCGAGGATCCGGACTTCGCGACCGAACTGGAGCGAGCCGGCGCGGAGAATCTCAAACGGCTGCGCCGCCCGGTGCCGGACCCGGACTGGACCGCCGATCCGGGGCTCGATCGGATGGTGTCGTTCCTGGAGATCAAGACCGTGTGGCACCCGGTCGGCGTCTGACGGAGCTACAGCACAGGTCAGCGGCCGAAAACCCGAATACCGGTCCGGAGATCCGTGGGGAATCTCCGGACCGGTACTGAGCGTACGCGCGATCCGGCTTGAAGTGCGTCGAATTTTGCTGCGCTACTGCGCGTACGGTACGGCGAGAGTGCCGGACAGAGGCGTCAGCGGAGCGAACTCGAACCGTGATGACGATGCTGACGATGCTGACGATGCTGACGATGCGACAGACGCAGACGCGTTCTGGGTCAGCGATGCCGTCGATGCCTGAGACACCGACTCGTGGGCCATCGAACTCTGGGAGGCGAGCGGGACTGAACTGGTAGCTGTAGCGGCGACGGCGGCGGGACCGAGTCAGCGACAGTTGCGGTTCAACGCCCAGAAACGGACTGGTACCCGGGAAAATCCGGGTACCAGTCGCAAGTAACAGGGCGTCACGCTGATGGCGCAATAGGCTGATCATCACATTAGAGGATGATCCGAATAGGAACGCTGCTCGAAGCAAGCTCCAAGCAAGGCGGGGTCTGAAGGGCTACGTCAGGATGTGACAGGTCACGTCGGGACCTGACGAGCTAGTGGGGATGTGATGGGTCACGTCGGGATCTGACGAGCTGGTGGGGATGTGGCTCGTGGGGATGTGACGGGCTGCGTCGGCACCTAACAGGCGACGTCGGGGCCCAACGAGCTGAGTCGGCACCTAATGGGCGACGTCGGGACCTGGCGTGCTGCGTCTGCACCTGGCGGGTTACGCCGGCGCAGACGGGCTGCGTCGGGATGTGACGGGCTGGGTCGGGGTTGACGCGTTACGACGGGATCTCGGGGGCTGATCCAGAGGGCTACTCGGAGCGCCAGTCGCCGATTTGGAAGGGGCCTGGGCGCTGGTCCTCTTCGTCGGGCCGGGCTGACGGAGTCTGCTGTCCGGACTGGCCGGGCTGACTGGCGTGACCCGGCTGCATCGGCTGGCCCGGCTGCGAGGCGCCCTGCGGGCCTCCGGCGCCGCCCCGGGATCCGGGACCTCCCGGCGACCACGGCGCGGTTTCCGCCGCGTAGCCCTGCATCGTCGGCGGGAGCGGGGGCTGCATCTGCGAACCGCTTCCGGCTAGCACCGTGGGCTGGCCGAGCGACGGCTGCGGGGGCTGAGGCTGGTGCTGCTGCTGGCCGAACGCGGGCTGACCCTGCTGCGGCAGCTGGCCCAGTTGCTGACCGGGCTGCGGGGGCTGACCCAGTTGCGGCGGCAGGCCGGGCTGGCCGTGCTGCCCATGGACCGGCGGGAGCATCTGGGTGCGATCCGAGCCGAACGGCTGCGGCGCGCCGGGGGCGCCGACCGGAGGCATGCCTGGCATCCCGGGCCCGCCTGCGGGCGCACCGGCGCCCTGACCGGGCTGACCAAGCTGGCCGTAGCCGCCACCGGGCTGGCCCGGTTGTCCCTGTCCCTGCTGGCCGAACGCGGTCGGGCCGGACTGACCGCCACCGCCTACCGGCGCGCCGCCCTGCTGCGGGGTCCAGCCGAAGCCGCCGGGGGGCGGACCGGGCTGGCCGCCGTACTGCTGGCCGCCCACACCACCTACGCCACCTAGTCCACCCACGCCACCAGCGCTACCGGGGCCCTGCCAGCCGCCCGCATTGCCACCGCCACCGCCGCCGTAGCCACCGCCCTGGCCGACGAGGGGGCGCGGCGCGGCCGGGGCGAGGGTCTGCCAGGTGAGCCAGACGAACAGACCCGCTACCGCCACCACGGCGCCGCCGCCGACGATCTGGAGGAACCTGAGGAACTTGCTCTCGCCGTCCACGCCGCTGGCGCCGAACGCGGCCAGGCCGGTGACCACGCCGAAGAGCGCCGCCAGACCCGCCTCGGCTAACGCCGCCATCGTGATCAGGCGCGCCTTGGCCAGCGCCGGGGCGATGTGGTTCGCCAGGTACACGGCGAAGGCCACCGACGCCGCCACGTCCAGATCGAGGAAAACCGTGGACTGCTCGAAGGCGCGGTCGGAGAACGGCACGGAGGAGCCGCCGTTGCCCGGCGGGGCGAGCAGATTGATGATTCCCACCAGAATCACCACACCCGCGTAAGCGACGGCGGCCAACGCCGCGGGTTCCCGCAGCTTCTTCAACGTCTCAGGCATGGCGGTGGAACGCTCCCAAATCGGTCCGGTTCTCTTTCGGCGCAAGACTTCCACACTAGCGAGCGTGTCTGAAAGTGTTTGCGCCAGGCGGACGCCAACCGCGGCCGTTTGTCAAGACCCGAGACCCACGACACGACCCGAAGACCCGCCCGCCCGCCCGTCCGGGGCGGTCAGGCGGCCTGGGGCTGAGTCAGCCACTCGCTCTTCTGCGAGACGTAGCCGGCCAGCGGGCGAAGTGCCGGGTCGTCGCGCAGCTTGCGCAGCGCGCGCCAGAGCGCGGACTTGACCGTGCCGACCGACACGCCCATCCGCTCGGCGATCTCAGTGTCCGTGTACGAGCCGTAGTAGCGCAGCGACAGCGCCTCGCGGTCCCTCGCCGACAGCCGCATCAGCGCGCGGGCGACCGCGACACGCATCTCGACCTGGTGCATCGACTCGCCGTCGTAGCCGTTCTCGGGCAATTCGTCGGTCGGGTACTCCTCGACGCGGCGCTTGCGCCACTGGGAGATCTGATGGTTGGTCATCGTCCGGCGCAGGTACGAGCCGACGACCGCCTTGTCCTCGATGCGGTGCCAGGCCTGGTACGTCTTGAGCAGGCCCTCCTGCAACAGGTCCTCGGCCTCGGTGCGGTCGCCGGCCACCTGGTGCGCGGTACGCAGCAGCAGCGAGCGGCGTTCGGCGACGTACGCGGCGAAGTCCGCCGGCGCGTCCGAGGCGGCGCCGACCTGCGTGGAACCGGATTCGGTGTGATCCGCGTCCACAGACAAGGCGGGGGCCGGAAGTGGTACCAGAGTCTGGAAGCTCATGGTGACCAGACTGGCCCCCGCATTTCATCGTCACGTACTCCTCGCGTCACAGCTTTGCCACAGGGAACTTGTTCCAGTGCGCATACGACTACGGGGAGTCACCGGGAGCCTTTGTCCGGCCGGATCCGTCCTCATGCCGTCACGATTCGAGCCATGGTTCGCAACATACGGTGACGGAAAGCGTGAAGGTCTGCTAAAACCCACACCGGCCTCGCCCACGTAGGTGTGACTTTTGTAAGAATGGGTAGGTGCCCAGCCTTCTGCTCGTCGAAGACGATCCGTCCATCCGGATGGCCATCGAGCTCGCGCTGACCCGCCAGGGTCACCAGGTCGCGACCGCCGCCACCGGTGAGGAGGCGCTCGAGCTGTGGCAGGCGCAGCGCCCGGAACTGGTCGTGCTCGATGTCATGCTGCCGGGCATCGACGGCTTCGAGATCTGCCGCCGCATCAGGCGCACCGACCAGGTGCCGATCATCCTGCTGACCGCGCGCAGCGACGACATCGACGTGGTGGTCGGGCTCGAATCCGGCGCGGACGACTACGTGGTCAAGCCGGTCCAGCCGCGCGTGCTCGACGCGCGCATCCGCGCCGTGCTGCGGCGGCAGGGCAACGGCGCGGCGGACGTCGGGGACACCGCGGTGTTCGGCGATCTCGTGGTGGACCGCGCCGCGATGACGGTCACCCGCAACGGCAGCCCCATCTCGCTGACGCCCACCGAGCTCAAGCTGCTGGTCGAGCTCTCCCGGCGGCCGGGCCAGGCCCTGTCCCGCCAGCAGCTGCTGCGCCTGGTCTGGGACCACGACTACCTCGGCGACTCGCGCCTGGTGGACGCCTGCGTGCAGCGGCTGCGCGCGAAGGTCGAGCTGGTGCCGTCCGATCCGCGGCTGATACGGACCGTGCGCGGGATCGGCTACCGGCTTGACCCGCCGAGGTGACCCGCCGATGAGCCGGTGAATCGGAGACCATGAGCCGCAAACCGTTGGCGCCGCACGGCGCGGCCGCCGACCCCGTCGCCCTCACCCCCGGGCCCGCGGTCCGGGAGCGCGAGCGCGAGCCGCACAAGCGGCGTACCGGTGTGCACCGGCGCCGGCTGCGGCTGTCCGGCATGCGCACCCGGCTGTTCGTGGGCTTCGCGGCGGTGGCCGTGATCACCGCCGCGATCATCACCGCCGCCTTCTACTTCCTGATCCGCGACGCGCTGCTCAGCCGGGTCGCCAGCAACGCGAACACCCAGCTGATCGCGGACGTGCAGGAGAACGGCCAGCAGCTGCAACAGTCCGCCTCGGGCCAGATCGACGTGCAGATCGCCGACACCATGGCCAAGAACGGCGGCGGCGGGATCATCGTGCTGATCACCCCGCACGGCACCTCGGCCAGCAACGCGCTGTTCAGCGCGCAGCAGATCCCCAAGTCCTTCCAGGTCGCCGCGCAGAACCAGGTGGTGCAGCAGCGCACGGTCGTCAACGGCACGCCGTACGTCCTGACCGGGACGCGGATCCAGCCGAGCGGCCCCGAGGTCTACCTGTTCACCTCGCTCGACTCCGAGCAGGCGATCCTCACCGAACTGGTGACCATCGGCGCGGTCGCCGGCGGCCTGGCGCTGCTCGGCGCCGGCACGGTGGCGTTCCTGGCCACCCGCAACGTGCTGGTGCCGATCCGCCGGCTCGGCCACGCCGCCCGGATGCTCGGGCAGGGCGACCTCGACGCGCGCATCGAGGTCAAGGGCACCGACGAGATAGCGGACGTGGCGCGCACGTTCAACGAGACGGCCGAGGCGCTGGCCCGGTCGATGGCGGAGCTGCGCGCGATGGACGCCTCGTCCCGCCGGTTCGTCGCCGACGTCTCGCACGAACTGCGCACCCCGCTGACCGCGATGACCGCGGTGACCGAGGTGCTGGAGGACGTCCAGGACGCCGACCCGACCACGATCTCGGCCGCGCATCTGATCGCCAACGAGACCAAGCGGCTGGCCCGGCTGGTCGAGGACCTGATGGAGATCTCCCGGTTCGACGCGGGCACCGCGGCGATGCGGATCGAGGACATCAACCTGCCCGAGCTGGTCGAGGCGACCCTGGCGGCCCGCGGCTGGACCGGCAAGGTGGCGGTGACCGCGCCCCCGCTGCTGCCCACCCGGATCGACGCGCGCCGGATGGACGTGGTCCTCGCGAACCTGGTCGGCAACGCGCTCAAGCACGGCGGCGCCCCGGTCGCGCTCAACGTGTTCGACGACGGTGCGTATGTCGTGGTGCAGGTCGCCGACTCCGGGCCGGGCATCCCGGCGGACGCGCTGCCGCACATCTTCGACCGCTTCTACAAGGCGGACAAGGCGCGCGGCCGCTCCGAGGGCAGCGGGCTCGGCCTGTCGATCGCGTTCGAGAACGCCCGGATGCACGGCGGCGAGCTGTCCGCGGGCAACCGGCCGGAAGGCGGAGCCGTCTTCACCCTCAGGTTCCCGAAGGGCGCGCAGGGCGAGGCACCCGGCGAACCGGACTCGCCGGGCCGAGGTTCGGGGACGGGGACCGCACCGGGACACTTCGGCCGACTGGGAGCCAGGACGTGAGGGGGTGTTTGAGGAGTGGGGTCGGATCAGGGCGCGGCGCATGGCGCGTGCGATCGCAAGACGGAGGGCCGCCCTCGCACTGGTGGTCCGTGGGCGGCCCGACAACGCGGCGAGCGTGCGTGACAGGCGACGCGACCCCGGCCCCACTCCTCAAACACCCCCTGAGGCCTTCGGCGCAGGCGCGGCGCAAGGCGCGTAGGGCACTTGCCGCGATGCTCGCCGCGCTGCTGCTGCCGACCGCCGCGGCCTGCGGGATCCAGCCGACCGGGATCAGCGCGCTCGGACCCGCCCCCGCCGCGCAGCAGGCCTCGCCTGCGCAGTCGCTGGACGGCTCGCCCGGCGAGACGCAGTACCTGGTGTACTTCTACCAGGACAACCGACTCACTCCCGCCTACCGGTTCACCAAGGGCGAGGTGTCGGAGATGACGGTGGTGGAGTCGCTGATCAGCGGCCCGACCAAGGCCGAGCTGTCCACCGGGTACTACTCGGCGATCCCGGCCGAGCTGGCGGCCAAGCCGCAGGCGAACGGCCTGCTCGGCGCGTACACCCTCAGCCAGCCGCTCGGCCAGCGGGCCAAGGCGCAGTTCATCTGCACCATGCAGTACTACGACCAGATCGGCTCGATCGGGATACAGGTCCTCGACTCGAACGTGATCTGGAACGCGTGCTCGGACACCACGAGCCAGTACATCCCGATGCGCGGGGACCAGTCGCTGAAGCCGAACCCCGAAGCGAGCAACTGAAAGCCTGCTTCAGCAGTCGCTTCGGGGCTCGGCGGGCACGTCAGTCGAAGTCTTCGTCTCCGCGCAGATCGACGTAGCCGTTGATGATCTGGTCGGCGATCGCGTCGCGCACGTCGTGCGGCAGGAACGCGGCGTCGATCGCGTTGAGCGCGACCAGTTCCAGGTCGGACAGGTCCCAGCCGAAGGCTTCCGCCAGCAGGCCGAACTCGCGGCTCATCGAGGTGCCGCTCATCAGCCGGTTGTCGCAGCTGACGGTGATGTTGAAGTCGAGCTCGTAGAGCCGCTGGATCGGGTGCCCGGCGATCTCGGTGGCGATGCCGGTCTGGAGGTTCGAGGACGGGCACACCTCGAGCGCGATCCGCTTGTCCCGCACATAGGCGGCGATCCGGCCGAGGGTGGCGTCGTCCTCGGTGAACTCGATGTCCTCGATGATCCGCACCCCGTGGCCGAGCCGGTCGGCGCCGTTGAGCAGCGCCTCGGCGATCGACGACGGTCCGTCCGCCTCTCCGGCGTGGATGGTGAAGCGGAAGAACTGCTCGCGCAGGTACCGGAAGGCGTCGGCGTGCAGGTTCGGGCCGAAGCCCAACTCCGGGCCGGCGATGTCGAAGCCGACCACGCCGCGGTCGCGGTGGCGCACCGCCAGCTCGGCGATCTTCAGGCTGTGGCCGGGCTCGGTGTTCTGCCGCATCGCGGTGACCAGGGTGCCGGCCTTGATGAAGTGCCCGGCCGCCGCCGCGCGCTCCTCGCCCTCGCGGCAGCCCTCGTTGACCGCCTCGACGACCTCGTCGAGGGTGAGGCCGTTACGCAGGTGCTGCTCCGGGGCGTAGCGGGTCTCGGCGTACACGACGCCGTCGGCGGCCAGGTCCTCGACGGTCTCGGCGGCGACCCGGCGCAGCGCGTCCGCGGTCTGCATGACCGCGATCGTGTGGTCGAAGGTCTCCAGGTAGCGCGGCAGCGAGCCGGAGTCGGCGGCGTCGCGGAACCAGGCGCCGAGCTTCGCCGCGTCACGCATCGGCAGTCCGGTGTAGCCCGCGGCGTCGGCGAGTTCGATGACGGTCTGCGGCCGCAGGCCGCCGTCGAGGTGGTCGTGCAGGGCCACCTTGGGCGCCTGCCTGATCTCATCCGCAGTAAGGGAAGTCGTTTCAGTCACCGCAGTACCTTATGCGCTAACCCGCTCAAGGATCAGCGAACGGGGTGCGAAGTCCTCTCCCGGACCGTCGGAGCCGCCCGAACTGATCGTGTAGGCGCCCTTGAGGTCGTCGAGCGCCGCCTCGAACCGCTCGGGCGTGTCGGTGTGCAGAGTGAACAGCGGCTGACCGGCGACCACGGTGTCACCGGGCTTGGCGTGCATCTCGATGCCCGCACCGGCCTGCACCGGGTCCTCCTTGCGGGTGCGGCCGGCGCCGAGGCGCCACGCCGACACGCCCACGGCGAGCGCGTCGAGCCGGGTGAGCGTGCCGGACGCCGGTGCGGCCACGACGTGACGCTCCCTCGCCGTCGGCAGTTCGGCCGCCGGATCGCCGCCCTGTGCGCGGACCATCCGGTTCCACACGTCCATCGCCGAGCCGTCGGCCAGCTTCTTCGCGGGGTCCACGCCGTCGATCCCGGCCGCCGCGAGCATCTCGCGGGCCAGCGCGAGGGTGAGCTCGACGACGTCCGCCGGGCCGCCGCCGGACAGCACCTCGAGCGCCTCGCGCACCTCGAGCGCGTTCCCCGCGGTCAGCCCGAGCGGCGTGTCCATGTCGGTGAGCAGCGCCACGGTGTTGACGCCGTGGTCGGTGCCGAGCGCGACCATGGTCTCGGCCAGCCGGCGCGCCTGCTCGCGGTCCTTCATGAACGCGCCGGAGCCGACCTTCACGTCCAGCACCAGCGCCCCGGTGCCCTCGGCGATCTTCTTCGACATGATCGAGGAGGCGATCAGCGGGATCGACTCGACCGTGCCGGTCACGTCCCGCAGCGCGTACAGCTTGCGGTCGGCCGGGGCCAGCCCGTCGCCGGCCGCGCACACCACCGCGCCGGCTTCGCGCAGCACCGCCAGCATCTGCTCGTTCGTCAGCTCGGCGCGCCAGCCGGGGATCGACTCGAGCTTGTCCAGCGTGCCGCCGGTGTGGCCGAGGCCGCGTCCGGACAGCTGCGGCACTGCGGCGCCGCAGGCGGCCACCAGCGGGGACAGCGGCAGGGTGATCTTGTCGCCGACGCCGCCGGTGGAGTGCTTGTCCGTGGTGGGCCGCTCCAGCGTGGAGAAGTCCATCCGGTCGCCGGTGGCGATCATCGCGTCGGTCCACCGGCCGATCTCCCGGCGCGTCATACCGTTGAGCAGGATCGCCATCGCCAGCGCGGCCATCTGCTCGTCGGCGACGACGCCGTCGGTGTAGGCCCGGATCACCCAGTCGATCTGGGCGTCCGTCAGTTCGCCGCCGTCCCGCTTGGCGATGATCACATCGATGACGTTCATGGTGCCTGCTGTCCTAGATGTTCGGGGCCGAAGGGCTGGGGCAGCACCTCGGCCATCGTCAGCACGCCCTGCGGGGTCTGCACGAGCAGCTGCGGGCCGCCGTGTTCGTAGAGCAGTTGGCGGCAGCGGCCGCAGGGCATCAGCGGCCGACCGTTCGCGTCCACGCAGGCGAACGCTACAAGCCGTCCGCCGCCGGTCGAGTGCAGTGCGGAGACCAGGCCGCACTCGGCGCACAGCGTCAGTCCGTATGAGGCGTTCTCCACGTTGCAGCCGGTGACGATGCGTCCGTCATCGACCAGCGCCGCCGCCCCGACCGGGAAGTTCGAGTACGGTGCGTACGCCTTACCCATCGCGGTGATCGCCTCATCGCGCAGCGCGGGCCAGTCGACGTCATTCATCATGCTCTTCGGGCACCGTATCAGCCCTTGACGTACGGCTGGTTCTCAGCGGCCGGGGCGCGCACGATCCCGCCGAGCGACGCGACCACGAACACGGTGGCCAGGTATGGCGCCATGGACAGCACCTGGCCGGGGATCGGGGTCTGCAACGAGGCGAGGGAGTTGTTCAGCCCGCCGGCGAAGCCGAACAGCAGGGCCGCGCCGAGCGCGCCGACCGGCGACCAGCGCCCGACGATCAGCGCGGCCAGCGCGATGAAGCCCTTGCCGGCCGACATGTTCGTGGTGAACGAGCCGACCTGGCCGATCGTCAGCCACACCCCGCCGAGGCCGGCGACGAGTCCAGCCATGATCACGTTGCGGTAGCGCAGCCCGAGCACCTTGACGCCGACGGTGTCCGCCGCCCTCGGGTGCTCGCCGACCGCGCGGGTGCGCAGGCCCCAGCGGGTGCGAAACAGCGCTACCTGCACCACCGCGACGATCACGAACGCCAGGTAGAACACGATGTTCTGGTCGAACAGCACGTCGCCGACCACTGGGATGGCCGCCAGCCCCGGGATCCGGATCGCCTGGAAGATCGGCGGCTGGTTGTAGGCGGTGGCGTTCGGCGAGAGCACCTTGTTGTACAGGAAGGTGGTCAGGCCGAGCGCGAAGACGTTGAGCACGACGCCGAGCACGACCTGCTCGATGTGGTACCGGTTGGCCAGCACCGCGAGCAGCGCGCCGAGCAGCGCCCCGGACAGGCAGCCGACGACCAGGCCGATCCACACCGAGCCGGACATCGTCGCGGCCATCGCCGAGGAGAACGCGCCGAACAGGAACTGGCCCTCGATCGCCACGTTCACCACGCCGGAGCGCTCGCAGATGATGCCGCAGGTGGCGCCGAGGATCAGCGGCACCGACACGATCAGGGTGTTGTTGAGCACGCCGGGCAGGCTGACCCCGCCGAGCGCGCTGGTGCCGGCCGAGGCCCAGACCAGGAACGCCAGGATGAACGAGGCGACGTAACCGACCGTCAGCCAGCGGCGCCCGGCCGCGCCGAGCGGCACGAAGGCCCGCACCAGGCCGCATGCGACGCAGATCGCCGCGAGCGCGACGGCGACCGGGGCGGCCGGGAACCTCTGCATGCCCAGTGCGCCGGAGGCGTTGGGGTTCAGCGCCATGCCGACCGCGGCCTGCGCGCCGTGCGTGCTGCGCGTGCCCAGCCCGAAGGCCCAGATCGCATACGCGCCGACGGCGGCCTGCGCGAGGCCGGTGATCAGCCGGCTGCGGTCCAGGCCGCGGCCGGCCGGGGCGGCGAGCTCGGCGGGGGTGGTGGTCGCTGCGCTCACGCCTGGCCTCCCGTGGCGACGGCCGTGCGGCGGGCGCGCAGCCGGAAGATCTCCTGGACCAGCCGCGGCGCCGCGACGAAGATCACGATGACCGCCTGGACCACCGTGATGATGTCCACCGGCAGCCCGGCGCTGGCCTGCATCACCGAGGCCCCGGCCTCGAAGCCGCCGAACAGCAGCGCGGCCGCGACGATGCCCCAGGGCCGGTTGCGGCCGAGCAGCGCCACGGTGATCGCGTTGAAGCCGAGCCCGGCGTCGATGTTGGGGCTGAGCGAATTGTTGTTCGGGTTGGTGGTGCCCAGCGTCTGGGTGACGCCGACCAGGCCGAACAGCAGGCCGGACAGCGCCATCGCGAGGATCTGGGTACGCGGCACGTTGATGCCGGCCACCCGGGCGGCGCGCGGGTTGATGCCGAGCGCGCGGATCTCGAAGCCGAGCTTGGCGCGGCCGAGCAGCCAGGCGGTGGCGACGGTCGCGGCGAGCGCGATGACCAGGCCGATGTCCGTGGTGACCGAGTCGCCGAACAGGTGCGGCAGCCGGGCGTCGGGGTCGGCGGGCTTGGAGACCGCCTGCCCGAGCTTGGCCGGATCGTGGAAGCCGTTCGCGTTGAGCAGATAGCCGAGCAGGTAGAAGGCCACGTAGTTGAGCATGATCGTGACGATGACCTCGTGCGCGCCGCGCCAGCCCTTGAGCCAGCCGACCACCGCGCCGTACAGCATGCCGCCGAGCGCCCCGGCCAGCACCGCCACGAGCACGTGCAGCGCGCCGGGCAGGTGCCAGGCGAAGCTGGCGTAGGCGGCGAAGATCGCGCCGATGAGCAGCTGCCCCTGGCCGCCGATGTTGAACAGCCCGCCGCGGAAGGCCACCGAGACGGCCAGGCCGCCGAAGATCAGCGGGGTGGCGTTGAGCAGGGTGTTGCTGATCGGGCCGAAGAACTGGGCCGGCGTGCCGTTGACGGTGGCCGGGTCGAAGACCGCGCCCTTGAACAGCGCGGTGTACCCGTCGGCGATGTTGTGCCAGGCGGCGGAGAGGAAGTCGCCGGGCGAGGAGAAGAAGTAGTCCGCCTTGCCGAGCGTCTCGGTGTTCGAGACGACCATCAGGATCGCGCCCACGACCAGCGCGAGCACGATCGCCAGGAAGGTCACCAGCAGCGAGTTCTCCGCGGCGAAGACGTTGCGCGCGGCCGCGCCGAGCCCGCCGAACGGCTCGCGGGCCTCCGGCTCCTGCTCCATGGTGGTGTCGGTGGTCATGGCGTCTCCCGGCTTCCCGCCTCGGCGGCGGAATCGTCCGCGCCGCCCGCGTCGTCCTGCGTGATGCCGGCCATCAGCAGGCCGATCCGCTCCCGCGAGGTGTCCGGCGGCACCACGGCGACGATCTTCCCGCGGTACATCACCGCGACCTTGTCGGCGAGCGCGAGCACCTCGTCCAGTTCGGTGGACACGATGACCACCGGCCGGCCCTGGTCACGCTCGGCCACGATCCGCCGGTGGATGAACTCCTGCGCGCCCACGTCCACGCCGCGGGTCGGCTGCGAGGCCATCAGCAGCCGCAGCGGCCTTGACATCTCCCGGGCGACCACGACCTTCTGCTGGTTGCCGCCGGACAGCTGCCCGGCCAGGTGCGCCGGGTCGGTCGGCCGGATGTCGAACTCCTCGATGCGCTCCCTGGCGTTGCGCTCGATCGCGCCGAGGTCGAGCGAGAACGTCCCGGCGAACGGCTTGGCCGTGTACAGGTCGAGCACCAGGTTCTCGGCCACGGTGAAGCCGCCGACCAGCCCGTCGTGCGAGCGGTCCTCGGGCACGAAGCCGACCCCGGCGTCGAGGGTCTGGCGCGGGGTGCGCCCGACCAGCTCGCGGCCGTCCAGGATGATCGAGCCGGAGTGCACCGGGATCAGCCCGAGGATGGCCTGCGCCAGCTCGGACTGGCCGTTGCCGTCCACCCCGGCGACGCCGAGGATCTCGCCGGCCCGCACCGAGAAGGAGATGTCGTCCACCGCCCGGTTGCCGTGCTGGTCGAGCACCGTCAGGCCGCTGACGTCGAAGGCCGGGTCGCCGGGCTCGGCGGGCGCCTTGTCCACGGTCAGCTGCACCGTGCGGCCGACCATCATCGAGGCCAGCTCCTGCTCGGTCATCTGCGGCGTCGCGGTGCCGACCACCCGGCCGTGGCGGATCACGGTGATCCGGTCCGCGACCGCCCGGACCTCCTTGAGCTTGTGCGTGATGAAGACGATCGACTTGCCCGCCTCGCGCAGCGTGTTCATCACGGTGAACAGCTCGTCGATCTCCTGCGGGGTGAGCACCGCGGTGGGCTCGTCCAGGATCAGCACCTGCGCCTCGCGCACCAGGGCCTTGACGATCTCGACCCGCTGCTGCACGCCGACCGGCAGGTCCTCGATCCGGGCGTCCGGGTTGACCGGCAGCCCGTAGCGCTCGGAGACCTCGCGCACCTGGCGGCGCGCCCGGCGCCGGTCGAGCCAGCCGAACGGGGCGCCGGGGCCGGCGGCCACCGTCTCGTCGCCGAGCACCACGTTCTCCGCGACGGTGAACACCGGCACCAGCATGAAGTGCTGGTGCACCATGCCGATCCCGGCGGCGATCGCGTCGCGCGGGCCGTGGAAGGCGCGCGCCTCGCCGTCCACCACGATCTCGCCCTCGTCCGGGTGGTAGAGCCCGTAGAGGACGTTCATCAGGGTGGACTTGCCCGCGCCGTTCTCGCCGAGCAGGCAGTGGATCTCACCGGGCTCGACGACCAGGTCGATCCGGTCGTTGGCGACCACCGGCCCGAACCGCTTGGTGATCGCGCGCAGTTCCAAACGCACGCTCAGTCAGACCCTTCTGTGCGTAACCGTTGCGAGCGTAGTCACGTTCCAGGCCGCTGCACACCGCGGGCGCGTCCGGCCGGCGTTGGCTTCGGCCGGACGCGCCCATGCGCGACGACGGTCAGCCGGCGGGCTGAGCCTTCGACTTGATGGTGATGGTGCCGCTGATGATGTCCTGCTTGACCTGGGCCAGCTCGGCGGTCAGCGCCGCCGGGACCTTGCCCTCGAAGTCGTGGAACGGAGCCAGCCCGGTGCCGCCGTTGGCCAGGGTGCCGACGTACGGGGTCGCGTCGAAGCTGCCGGTGGACGAGGTCTCGACCGCCTTGGTCACCGCGTCGGCGATGCCCTTGAGCACCGAGGTGACCAGCACGCTCTTGTACTGCGGCGCCGCGGTGTAGCCGTCGGTGTCCACCCAGATCGCGTTCATCGCACCCTTGGACTGCTGCGCCTCGGCCAGCGCGCCGAGGCCGGTGCCGCCGGCCACCGGGAAGACGATGTCGGCGCCCTGCGCCAGGAAGCCCTGGGCCAGCTGCTTGCCCGCGTTCTGGTCGGTGAAGGACTGCGCGAACGAGCCCTGCTGGGTGGTCTCGCTCCAGCCGAGCACCTGCACGTGCGTGCCGTGCTTGGTGTTGTAGTACTGCACGCCCTCCCAGAAGCCGTCCATGTAGACGGTGACCGGGGCGATGGGCAGGCCGCCGAAGGTGGCCACCTTGCCGGACTTGCTGAAGCCGGCCGCCAGGTAGCCGCCGAGGAAGGCGCCCTGCGCGGTGTTGAACTCGAGGCCCTTGATGTTCGGGGCGACCGAGGAGGAGTCCACGATGGCGAACTTCTGGTCGGTGTGCGCCTTGGACGCGGCGGTGGTCGCGTCGGCCATCAGGCCGCCGACGGTCACGATCAGCTTGCAGTTCGCGGTGACCAGCGAGGAGATGTTCGAAGAGTACTGGTTCTCGGTGGTGGACTGTACGTAGGAGACCGCGGCCTTGCCGTCCGTCTGCGCCTTCTGCATGCCGGCCCACGCGGCGGTGTTGAACGAGTGGTCGTCGATGCCGCCTGTGTCGGTGACCATACAGGCCTTGAAGCTGCTGGCACCGCCGCCGGTGGCGCTCGCGCCCGCGCTCTGGGTGCTTGTCGTGCTGACCGGCTTGGACCCGCAGGCCGCGGCGGCCAGACCGACCACCGCGAGTGCCGCAACCAACTTGGTCTGCTTCACCGAATAACCTCCATGAGAGATGAACTGCGGCGCGACACGGCCGATCCGGCTCTACGAAGCGAGCCGATCCAGCGAGAATAGATCGCGGCGGCCCGCGTTCCGGACGAAGTCCTTCCCCGTGTGCGGAACGCAACGGCTCCGGTTGGAACCCGAGATGAAACCGTGATGCGCGGCGCTCGCTGTCATGCCGTCAGCATCGCGGAAAGCCAGACCTGTAGCACTCCGGGTGACTGTAAACGGGCGAACCCCGGCGCCGGCCGATACCCAGTCAGCTCCCGCTGTGGTCAGCTGGCACTGCGTCAACCGGGGCGCCGGCGGCCGGGCACGAAACGGCCGCCCGGTTCACGCCCTCGCGTGGTCGGCGGCCAGCGCTGCCTCGGCGAACAGTCGCACGCCCACCGCGATCGCCGCCTCGTCCGCGAGGAAGGTCGGCTGGTGCAGGTCGCGCGGGGTCGGGTCGCCGGGGGTGCGCACGCCGAGCCGGGCCATCGCGCCGGGCACGTGCTGGAGGTACCAGGAGAAGTCCTCGCCGCCCATCGACTGCTCGACCGAGACCAGCCCGTCCGGGCCCGCGCCGCCGGGGGCGGACAGCGCGCGGTGCGCGGCCTCGCGCAGCAGCTCGACGACGTGCTCCTCGTTAACCACCGGCGGCACGCCGCGCACGTACTCCATCTCGGTCTTGGCGCCGTAGGTGGAGGCGATCGAATCGACCAGCTCGAGTATCACGTCAGGGGCCTGGCTCCAGGCGCGCTGGTCGATGGCGCGCAGGGTGCCCTGCGCCTCGCCGAACTGCGGGATGGCGTTCGACGCGCTGCCGGCGTTGATCGCGCCCCAGACCAGGGAGACCCCGGCGCGCGGGTCCATCCGCCGGGAGAGCGCGGCCGGCAGCTCGGTGACCAGGGCGGCCAGCGCGTAGACGACGTCCACAGTCAGGTGCGGCCGCGCGGTGTGCCCGCCGGGCCCGGACAGCCGCAGCGCGATCGTGTCGCAGGCGGCGGTCAGCGGGCCGGAGCGCAGGCCGATCAGCCCGGCGTCCACCTTCGGGTCGCAGTGCAGCGCGATGATCGAGCCGACCCCGTCGAGCGCCCCGGCCTCGACCATGTCGATGGCGCCGCCGGGCAGCAGCTCCTCGGCCGGCTGGAACAGCAGCCGCACGCCGCGTACCAGGCGCCCGGCGCGCGCCTCCTCGGCCAGGAACAGCCCGGCGCCGAGCACCGCGGTGGCGTGCACGTCATGCCCGCAGGCGTGCGAGACGCCCGGGACGACGGACCGAAAGGGCAGCTCGTCGGCCTCCTGGATGGGCAGCGCGTCTATGTCCGCGCGGATGGCCAGCCGGCCGCGCCGGTGCGCCGAGTCGGCCTCGGCGAAGGGCTCGATCGGGTCGATGTCGCAGATCACGCCGCTGCCGTGCGCGAGCACCTTCGGGCAGAGGCCGGCCGCCTCGAGCTGCTCGACGATCCGGCCGGTGGTGCGCCGCTCCTGCCGGCCGAGCTCGGGGTGTGCGTGCAGGTCGCGCCGGAAGCTGATCAGCTCCGGCTCCCGCCGCGCCAGAAACACCGAGAGCCGCGACGACGGGTCGTCAGCGGCTCGATCCGAGGCTTCCGGGGACGACGGACGTAGATTCATTCCCCTACGGTATTCCGTTCAATCCAACGAATCACAGGGGTTTCGCCATTTGGGAACTCGAAGATGACCAAGATGACCCTATCGGGCCATCCGGCGGCGGCACTTCCGGACTAGTCCGCATCGCGCAGGCGCCGGTCCCGACGCCGGCCACCAGCGGCCAGACCCGCTCCCTCCCCGGTCAGAAGGCATCTGTGGGCACGTACGTGCCCCACACGTCACGCAGGGCGTGTGAGACTTCACCAACTGTAGCGCGAACCCGCAGCGCCGTGCGCATCGGATACAGAACGTTGTCGGTACCGGACGCCGCGCGCTTGACCTCGTCGAGGGCGCGGTCCACCTCGTCCTGCGACCGTTCCGCGCGCAGCTTCGCCAGCCGCTCGGCCTGGTGAGCCTCGATGGCCGGGTCCACCCGCAGCGGCACGTACGGCTCCTCGGCGTCGAGGGCGAACCGGTTGACGCCGACCACGACCCGCTCGCCGCGGTCGATCTCCTGCGCCACCTGGTAGGCGGAGCGCTCGATCTCGGACTTCTGGAAGCCGTGCTCGATCGCACGCACCGCCCCGCCGAGCGCCTCGACCCGCGCCATCAGCGTGTCGATCTCGGCCTCCAGGGCGTCGGTCAGCTGTTCCATCGCGTACGAGCCGGCGAACGGGTCCACCGTCCTGGTCACGTCGGTCTCGTGCGCGATCACCTGCTGGGTGCGCAGGGCCAGGCGCGCGGCCTTCTCGGTGGGCAGCGCTATCGCCTCGTCGAAGGAGTTGGTGTGCAGCGACTGCGTGCCGCCGAGCACGGCGCCGAGTGCCTGGAGGGCGACCCTGACCATGTTCACCTCGGGCTGCTGCGCGGTCAGCTGCACCCCCGCGGTCTGCGTGTGGAAGCGCAGCATCTGCGACTTGGGGTCCTTCGCGCCGAACTCGTCGCGCATCACCCGGGCCCAGATCCGCCGCGCGGCGCGGAACTTGGCGATCTCCTCGAGCAGGGTGGTGCGGGCGACGAAGAAGAACGAAAGGCGCGGCGCGAACCGGTCCACGTCAAGCCCGGACTCGACCGCGGCGCGCACGTAGGCGATCCCGTCGGCCAGCGTGAACGCGATCTCCTGCGCGGGCGTCGCCCCGGCTTCGGCCATGTGGTAGCCGGAGATGGAGATGGTGTTCCAGCGCGGGATCTCCCGGTTGCAGTACGCGAACACGTCGGAGACCAGCCGCAGCGACGGCGCCGGCGGGTAGATGTAGGTCCCGCGGGCGATGTACTCCTTGAGGATGTCGTTCTGCACGGTGCCGTTCAGCGTCGAGGGCGCGACGCCCTGCTCCTCGCCGACCAGCTGGTAGAGCAGCAGCAGGATCGCGGCGGGGGCGTTGATGGTCATCGAGGTGGAGACCCGGTCCAGCGGGATGCCGTCGAACAGGGTGTGCATGTCCTCGATCGAGTCGATCGCGACGCCGACCTTGCCGACCTCGCCGTGCGCGATCGGCTCGTCCGAGTCGTAGCCCATCTGGGTGGGCAGGTCGAAGGCGACCGACAGCCCGGTGGAGCCCGCCGCGATCAGCTGCCGGTAACGCCGGTTCGACTCGGCGGCGGTGCCGAAGCCCGCGTACTGCCGCATCGTCCAGGGCCGACCGGTGTACATCGTCGGATAAACACCGCGGGTGAACGGGTAAGCCCCGGGCTCGCCGAGCCGCTGCGCGGCATCCCAGCCGGCGAGGTCGGACGGACGGTACACCGGGCGGATCGGCAGGCCGGACTCGCTCAGCGCGCCGTGCTCGGCGGACCCTGATTCGGACGGCTCGGAAGGCATGGAGAACCTCGCGCACTGTGTGTTGAAGACCGGGTCGGCACCCTAGGGGTTGCTGCCTCGTAACCGAGTATTGCCGATGGCTCGACGACCCGTCACCAGCGCATCCCCGCTGTCGCGCGGATCACACCGCCATCCTGCGCGATCGCGGCGTCGAATGTCCATGATGCCCTGATCACGAGGCGCGCGCGTACGCGCCTCGTGATCGACGATGTCCACGGCGAGGGCGATTACACCGGCTCGATGATCGGCGTGACCGGGGTTCCGGATTCGACGGTCCGCGAGACCGTGCACAGCTTGTCGTGCGACAGCTTCACGGCGCGCGGGAGGATGGCACGCGCCGCGTCGCCGTCGGCTCCCTCGGGGAACGTGACGTGGAACGTGACCGTCAGGTCGGTGACCCGGTTGCCCAACTCGTCGCTCACCTTGTTGCCGCTCACGGTGACGCTGAAGTCGGTCGGCTCGGCGTGCCGGTTGGTCGCGTAATCGACGTCCAGCGCCGTGCAGCTGCCGATCGCCGCGAGCAGCAGTTCGACCGGGGCGAACTCGTCGTCGTTGTTGCTGCCGATGTTGATCGTGACACCGCGCGCGTTGGTCGCGGTGAAGCGCAGGTCTGAGACGCGGTTGAGGTTGACCGTGCGAGGCGATTTCTGGCTCATGCAGCCGACCATAAGCGATCGCCGCGCGGCGATACCAGAAGCGTCCGTGCCGAGTCCGGCACACCGCGTCAGGCTTCGAAGTTCGGGTTGAAGTCGTCGCCCAGCAGATCCCCGGTCCGCACGGCGGTCCAGGCGGACAGGAAGAGCAGTGCCTGGAAGGTGATGTCGAACCAGAGCAGGAGCGCGACCGGCACGCCGAACGCGCCGTAGAGGGTCCGGCCGGCGACGCGGTCCAGGTACGCGGCCACCAGGCCCTTCGTCACCTCGAACAGCACCGCCGCGGCCAGCGCCATACGCAGCAGCACGCCGCGGGGGACGCGCAGGCGCGGAATGCCGGCGAGCAGGTAGGCGAACATCACCGTGGACGCGGCCAGGCCGACTGCGGTGCCGACGATCCACAACACGGCGCGCGCGGGCGCGGTGTTCGCCAGGCCGAGACCGTCCATGATCACGTCGGCCAGCGCGGAGGTGGCCGCCGAGGCGCCGAGCGACACGGCGACCGTGACGCCCAGGCCGGCCAGCGCGGCGAGGTCGGCCAGCTTCCGGGTGACGAAACCGCCCGGCATGTCCTCCACCAGCCAGATCGTGCGCAGGCCGCCGCGTGCCGCGTTGACCCAGGACAGCCCGGTCCAGACCAGCAGCAGACCGCTCACCACGCCGATCGCGGCCGCGTTGTGGACGACGCCGTCGAGCGGGAGCCTGTCGCCGAGACCGGGCACGTTCTGCTCGATGTGGTCGCGCAGCCGCTCGGAGCCCGAGTCGCCGAGTACCGCGGCGGCGATCGCGACGCTGACCGCGAGCAGCGGGAAGAGGGAGAGAAACGCCGAGTAGGTGATCGCCGCGGCCAGCCGGCTGCCGCGCTGGTCCCGGTAGCGCTCGAACGCGCGCATCGCGGTGGTGCGCCGGATCCGTTCGACCTGCGGCTCGAAGCGCCGCTTGATTCGGTCCTTGACTCCGGTGCCCGGCACGCGACCAGGTTAGCCGCGCGGGCAGCGGCAGCTAGGCAGCGGCGCGGACCACGGTCGGGAACGCGAAGGAACGCACGGCGCGCCACTGCCCCGCCGGCTCCAACTGGTAGAAGCCGAAGCCGGCGATGTCGAACTGCGCCTCGTAGTGCGCGAGGTCCGCCTGCGCCGCGTCGAGCGTCGCGTCGCCGAGGTCGTGCGCGATGGTGACGTGCGGGTGGTACGGGAACTGAAGCTCCCGGTTCAGCACCCCGGCGCGCACCTGCGCCTCCAGTTCCACACACTCCAGCAGGCCCTGCACCACCCGCACGAAGACCACCCGCGAGATCGGCCGGAAGGTGCCGGTGCCGGACAGCCGCATGGTGAACGGCCGGCCGCGCGCCGCGATGGAGGCCAGGTGCGTCTCGATTTCGGGCACCGCCGCCGGATCGACCTCGGTCGGCGGTAGCAGGGTGACGTGCGTCGGCACGATCGCGGCCTGCGGGTCGCCGTACGCGGCACGCCGGGCGCGCAGCTCGCCGCCGTAAGGTTCCGGTATCGCCAGCAGTATGCCGATCGTACTCATTTAGGCAGCACAGTAGCCGATCGCGGGGCCACCGGTGCGCCGGCCAGGAAACCGATGCGGTCGTAGGCCGCCGCGAGGGTCGGCGCGGCCACCGCCCGCGCCCGCTCGGCGCCCTCGGCCAGGATCGCGTCGAGCTTGTCCGGGTCGGCCAGCACCGCCTCGGTGCGCTCCTTGAACGCGCCGAAGGTGCTCGCGACGACCTCGGCCAGGTCCGTCTTCAGCTCGCCGTAGCCGCGGCCCTGGTAAGCCCGCGTCAGCTCGTCGATCGAGCGGCCGTCCAGCGCGCTGTAGATGCGCAGCAGGTTGGAGACGCCGGGCTTGTTCTCCTCGTCGAAGCGGATCTCCCGTTCGGCGTCGGTGACCGCGGACTTGATCTTCTTCGTGTTCACCTTGGGGTCGGCCAGCAGCTCGATCAGGCCGTTCTGCGACTCGGCCGACTTGGACATCTTCGCGGTCGGGTCCTGGAGGTCCATGATCTTGGCGGTGTCCCTGACGATGTACGGCTTCGGGACCGTGAAGGTCTCGCCGTAGCGGCCGTTGAACCGCTGCGCCAGGTCGCGGGTCAGCTCCACGTGCTGGCGCTGGTCCTCGCCGACCGGCACGTAGTTCGCCTGGTACACCAGGATGTCGGCGACCTGGAGGATCGGGTAGGTGAACAGCCCGACGGTGGTCGCGGCGGTGCCGTGCCTGGCCGACTTGTCCTTGAACTGGGTCATCCGGGAGGCCTCGCCGAAGCCGGTGATGCAGTTCATCACCCAGCCGAGCTGCGCGTGCTCGGGCACGTGGCTCTGCACGAACAGGGTGCAGCGCTGCGGGTCCAGACCCGCGGCGAGCAGCTGCGCGGCGGCGACCCGGGTGCGCCGGCGCAGCGTGGCCGGGTCCTGCTCCACCGTGATCGCGTGCAGATCGACGACGCAGTAGAACGCGTCGTACTCGTCCTGGAGGCTCACCCAGTTGCGGACCGCGCCCAGGTAGTTGCCGAGGTGGAACGAGTCGGCGGTGGGCTGGATCCCGCTGAGCACCCGCGGTCGGGCGGATGGCGCGGCGGTCTGCTGAGCGTTCGGCAGGTCGGCGGACATGCCTTCCATTGTCGCAGACGCCGCCCGCCCGCTTCATCCGTGTAAGGGGCCGGTATACGCACACGTTGGCTGATGCGTCAGCCGTCCTGCCGCACTCCCCTTGCCACATCGGAGGCTGCTTCGACCTGGTCGGTGCGGCTGAGCCGTACCCGTGCGACGCGGCGGCCGTCCATTGCGTGCACGGACAGCTTCAGGACGTCGAACGTCACCTGGTCGCCGACGGCCGGTACGCGGCCGAGCCGGGCCATGAGGTACCCGGCGAGCGTCTCGTACGGCCCGTCCGCCAGCTCGACGCCGGTCTCTTCGTAGAAGTCCTCGAGGTTGATCAGGCCGTCGAGTTCGAGGTCTCCGTTGCGCAGCCTGGTGACTCGGGCGCGGGTGATGTCGTACTCGTCGCTGATGTCGCCGATGACCTCCTCGACGAGGTCCTCCAGGGTGACGATGCCGGCGGTGCCACCGTACTCGTCGAGGACGATCGCCAGGTGGAACGAGTCGCGGCGCATCTCCGACAGGGCCGAGAGCACCTGCTTGGTCTCCGGCAGGAATATCACCGGCCTGGCCAGGTCGGCGACTCTGGCGGCGCGCGCGGCGGCGTCCGGCGCGAGCAGGTCGCGCACGTGCACGAACCCGGCGATGTTGTCCGACGACCCGTCGGTCACCGGGTAGCGGGAGTGCGGCCGGCGGCCGATCAGCGCCGCGGCGTCGGCCAGCGGCATGGCGCCGTCCAGGAACACCACCTCGGTGCGCGGCACCAGCACTTCGCGCAGCTGCCGGTCGCCGGCGCCGAAGACCTCGTCGATCAGCCGGCGCTCGTCGCTGGTGAGCGTCTCGGTCGAGGCGACGAGCTGGCGCAGCTCCTCCTCGCTGACCTGCTCGCGCGAGGCCGCCGGGTCGCCGCCGAAGAGCCGGACGACGCCGTCGGTGCACAGGGACAGCAGCCAGATGACCGGCCGGCAGATCCGCGACATGCCCTGGAGGAAGGGGGCCACCGCCTTGGAGGTGGCCTCGGCGCGTTGCAGCGCCAGCCGCTTGGGCGCCAGCTCGCCGATCACCAGGGTGACGAACGAGATGATCACCGTCACGCCGACCAGGCCGATGATCCCGGCGATGGCCGAGTCGAGCCCGGCGTCCACGAGGGCGCGCTTGGCGTCCTCGGACAGCGTGGTCGCGCCGTACGCGGAGGAGAGCAGCGCGGTGACGGTGACGCCGATCTGCACGGTGGCCAGGAAGCGGTTCGGGTCGCGCACCAGGCGCGCCACCGTGCTGCCGCGCTTGCCGGAGGAGGCGATCGTCTGGACCTGGCCCTCGCGCAGCGAGACCAGGGCGATCTCGGCCGCGACGAAGAGGCCTTCGATCATGATGAGGGCGAGTACGACGAGCGATGAGGCGATGGTCGAGTTCACGGCGTGCGCTGCACCTGCCCGGTCGGTTCCGGCCGGTGGTCCGGCCGCAAGCTTCGCCGCGGTGGCGCGCACGCCTGTCTATGTCCCCCCGGGTCCAGGTCGCTCGCCCTGGAGCCGGTACGTCTACTGCCCATACGCAGAAGTTTAGCGATTGCGCCGTTCTACACTCGCCGCGTGCGAACGGACGAGACGGACGAACGGATCATCGGCTGCCTGCTGCGCGACGCCCGCTGCGCCTACGCCGAGATCGGGGCGCAGGTGGGGCTGTCCGCGCCCGCGGTCAAGCGGCGGGTGGACCGGCTGCGCGCCGGCGGCCTGATCACCGGCTTCACCGCGCTGGTCGATCCGGCGGCGCTCGGCTGGACCACCGAGGCCTTCGTCGAGCTCTACTGCACCGGCCGCACCTCGCCCGAGACGATCCGCGAGGCGATGTCCGACAATCCGGAGATCGTCGCGGCGTACACCGTGACCGGCGAGGCCGACGCGCTGCTGCACCTGCGCACGCGCGGCACCGCTCACCTGGAGACGGTGCTCGAGCGCGTGCGCACGGCGCCGTTCGTGCAGCAGACCAAGTCCGTGCTCGTCCTCTCGCGGCTGATCGACCGGCGGTAGCGCGGTCGCGCCCTACAGCCGGGCCAGCGCCGCCTGCAACGGGTCGAGGCCGAGCGCGCCGAGGGCCAGCGCCTGGCCGTGGAACTCCTTCAGGTCGAAGGCCGCGCCCTTGCGCGCCCGCGCGTCCTCGCGGGCCTGGAGCCAGATCCGCTCGCCGAGCTTGTACGACGGGGCCTGGCCCGGCCAGCCGAGGTAGCGGTCGAGCTCGAACCGCAGCATCTCGTCCTCGACCCGCACGTGCCCGCGCAGGAACTCCCAGGCCAGCTCGGCGTTCCACACCTCGCCCTCGTGCCAGCCGGTGCCGGCCGGGATCGGCAGCCGCAGGTGCACGCCGAGGTCCACCACGACCCGGGCGGCGCGCAGCATCTGGCCGTCGAGCATGCCGAGCAGCTCGCCGGGGTCCTCAAGGTATCCAAGCTCCTCCATCAGCCGTTCGGCGTACAGCGCCCAACCCTCGCCGTGCCCGGAGACCCAGCACATCAGCCGGCGCCACCGGTTCAGCTTCTCCTGCTGGTAGACGGCCTGCGCGATCTGGAGGTGGTGGCCCGGCACGCCCTCGTGGTAGACGGTGGTCACCTCGCGCCAGGTGGAGAAGTCGGTGACGCCGTCGGCCACCGCCCACCACATCCGGCCCGGCCGGGTGAAGTCCTCGCTCGGGCCGGTGTAGTAGATGCCGCCGTCGTTGGTCGGGGCGATCATGCACTCGACGCGGCGGGCCGGCTCCGGGATGTCGAAGTGCTTGCCGTGCAGCTCGGCGACGGTGCGGTCGGCCAGCTCCTGCATCCAGTCGCGGAACGCCTCCTTGCCCGCGATCAGGCGGCCGGGCTCGGCGTCGAGCGCGGCGACGGCGTCGTCCACGGTGCCGCCGGGGACGATGAGCCCGGCGACCCGGTTCATCTCCGCCTCGAGCCGGGCGACCTCGGACCAGCCCCAGGCGTACGCGTCGTCGAGATCGACAGCGGCGCCGAGGAAGTAGCGGGAGGCCAGTGCGTACCGGTCACGGCCAGCCGCGTCCTGCTCCGGCGCGAGCGGCAGCAGCTCGGACTCAAGGAAGGCACCGAACTCGGCCGTCGCCCGGCGCGCCGCGACGGCCGCGCGCTCCAGGTCGGCACGCAACGCGCCCTCGGCGCCGGTGCGCTCGACCAGGCCCCCGTAGAAGTCGCTGCCCGCGGACCACTCGGCGCACTGCTTCGCGCACGCGAGAACCTGTCGGCGGGCCGCCGACCGGCCGCTCTTCGCCGACTCAAGCAGCGTGCGCCGCAGCCCAAGGTACGTCTCCGGCACTGCGTTCATCCGGGTGGCCAGGTCGCGCTGCGCGCTCTCGCCCTCCACGGGCATCAGGTCGAAGACCTGGCGCACCGCTTGCAGCGGGCTGGAGATGACGTTGAGATCGCTGGTGGCCTCGCCGGCGTCGTAGAACTCGACGGCCAGGCCGAGCCGTTCCAACATCGCGTCCTTGGCGACCTGCTCAGCCGAGTCCGCGGCGGCCACGGCGTTCAGCGCGGCGACGGTCTCCCGGTCGAGGTCGGCCCGGGCCCGGAAGCCCTCGGGGCTCAGGTCGGGCATCCGGTCGTCGAAGCCGGTCACACCGCTGTACGTGGCCTCGATCGGGTTCAGCGCGGCGGCGCGCTCGACGTAGCGGTCGGCGATCTCATCGACATGGCTCATGCCACCTCACGCTATCGCCGACTGCCCGCCCGAGCATGCCGGTTTTCGGGCAGCCGGCGACGAACGAGGGAAACCCCTACTCTGCGACGCTGCGCCGGTTCGGCCGGGTCCGGCTGCGCAAGACCCGGCGCCCCGTCAGATCAGGCCGAGCTCGCGCACCGCGTCCCGCTCATCCGACAGCTCCTTGACCGAGGCGTCGATCCGCGCCCGCGAGAACGCGTTGATCTCCAGCCCCTGCACGATCGAGTAGTCCCCGCCCCGGGTCGTCACCGGGAAGGAGGAGACCAGGCCCTCGGGCACGCCGTAGGAACCGTCCGAGACCACGCCCATGGAGGTCCAGTCCCCCTCGGCGGTGCCGTTGAACAGCGTGAAGACGTGGTCCAGCGCCGCCGAGGCGGCCGACGCCGCGGAAGACGAGCCCCGGGCCTCGATGATCGCGGCGCCGCGCTTGGCCACGGTCGGGATGAAGGTGTTCTCCAGCCAGTCCTGGTCGCCGATGTACTCGGCCGCGTTCTTGCCGGAGATCTTCGCGTTGAACAGGTCCGGGTACTGCGTCGCGGAGTGGTTGCCCCAGATGGTCAGGTTGCTGATCTCGGAGACCTGCACCCCGGCCTTGGCGGCGACCTGCGCGACCGCCCGGTTGTGGTCGAGCCTGGTCATCGCGGCGAACCGGGACTTGGGCACGTCGGGCGCGTGGTGCGCGGCGATCAGCGCGTTGGTGTTGGCCGGATTGCCGACCACCAGCACGCGGATGTCGGAGGCCGCCCCGGCGTTGATCGCCGAGCCCTGCGGCTTGAAGATGCCGCCGTTGGCGGACAGCAGGTCGCCGCGCTCCATCCCGGCCGTCCGCGGCCGCGCGCCGACCAGCAGCGCCACGTTCGCCCCGGCGAAGGCCGCGTTCGGCTCGTCGAAGATGTCGATCCCGGCCAGCAGCGGGAAGGCGCAGTCGTCGAGCTCCATGGCGACGCCCTCGGCGGCCTTGACCGCCTGCGGAATCTCCAGCAGCCGCAGCCGCACGGGCGTGTCCGCCCCGAGCAGATGCCCGGCGGCGATGCGGAACAGCAGCGAGTAGCCGATCTGGCCGGCGGCGCCGGTGACGGTGACGTTGACGGGGTTGCGGGTCATCGAGATCTCCTGCGCGGCGGTGCCGGAGCTCGCCGACACCTGAGACGACGGGTTGTCAGAGGGATTCCACAAGGCTGGTTACCTGACGGAAACGCTACTCCTCCCGGTGGGACGGGACGGCCCGGATCCATCTCGTCCCACCTGTGAGAAGTACGACAGTCATACAACAGTGGTCATACACCGGTCATCCGACGGCCGGCCCGCCGCGGCCGAGGGTGGCCGGATCAGCCGACAGTGGCCTTCTTGAGGTTCTCGTCCAGGGCGGCCAGGAAGTCCTGGGTGGTCAGCCACGGCGCGTCGGGGGCGATCAGCAGGGCGAGGTCCTTGGTCATCTGGCCGCCCTCGACGGTGGAGACGCAGACCTTCTCGAGGGTGTCGGCGAAGGCGGTCACCTCGGGGGTGTTGTCCAGCTTGCCGCGGTGCGCCAGGCCCCGGGTCCAGGCGTAGATCGACGCGATGGGGTTGGTGGAGGTCGCCTTGCCCTGCTGGTGCTGGCGGTAGTGGCGGGTGACCGTGCCGTGCGCGGCCTCGGCCTCGACCGTCCTGCCGTCGGGGGTCATCAGCACGCTGGTCATCAGGCCGAGCGAGCCGAAGCCCTGGGCCACCGTGTCGGACTGGACGTCGCCGTCGTAGTTCTTGGCGGCCCAGACGTAGCCGCCCTCCCACTTGAGCGCGGCGGCGACCATGTCGTCGATGAGGCGGTGCTCGTAGGTCAGGCCCGCCGCCTCGAAGCCGGCCTTGAACTCGGTCTCGAACACCTCCTGGAAGATGTCCTTGAACCGGCCGTCGTAGGCCTTGAGGATCGTGTTCTTGGTGGACAGGTACACCGGGTAGCCGCGGTCGAGGCCGTAGCGCATCGAGGCGCGGGCGAAGTCGCGGATCGAGTCGTCCAGGTTGTACATCGACAGCGCCACGCCGGGGCCGGGGAAGTCGAAGACGTTCAGCTCGATCGGCTCGGAGCCGTCCTGCGGGGTGAAGGTCAGGGTCAGCGTGCCGGCGCCCGGGATCTTCAGGTCGGTGGCGCGGTACTGGTCGCCGAAGGCGTGGCGGCCGACCACGATCGGCTTGGTCCAGCCGGGCACCAGCCGGGGCACGTTGCGCATGATGATCGGCTCGCGGAAGATGACGCCGCCGAGGATGTTGCGGATGGTGCCGTTCGGCGAGCGCCACATCTTCTTCAGGCCGAACTCCTCGACCCGCGCCTCGTCCGGGGTGATCGTCGCGCACTTCACCCCGACGCCGTACTGCTTGATCGCGTTGGCGGCGTCCACCGTGACCTGGTCGTCGGTGGCGTCGCGGTGCTCGATGCCGAGGTCGTAGTACTTCAGGTCCACGTCGAGGTACGGCAGGATCAGCGAGTCCTTGATGAACTGCCAGATGATCCGGGTCATCTCGTCGCCGTCGAGTTCGACGACCGGGTTGGCTACCTTGATCTTGGGCATGGGACGGTCCTTCGCGCACGGCGGTTTCGGCTGGGCGGTATTTATCTTGGCGTCAAGATAAATCGCTGAGACGAGCGTACCGTGCGCGCGTGGTGGGGGTGAAACGAGGTCGTTACCCGGGACGGCGGGGCGACGCGTATTGGCGACCGGTGGCGGTGGCGCGTGGGTCTAGAAGGTGTCGGCGAAGAGGGCGAGCAGGAGCAGGAGTGCGCCTAGCAGCGCCATGGTGACGACGTCCACGCCGCGGCGGCGCACCGCGAGCAGGCCGGCGCGGGCCGGGGACAGCACGAAACGCAGCGCCGAGCCGAGCAGCAGCGCGGCGGCGAGCAGAGCCAGGCCGTGCTTGAGGGCGCCGAGCGACACGATGATCACGGCTACCGCTGCGGTGGTGAAGACGACGGCGAACGGCCACTCGACCGCGAGTGCGCGTAACGCGCGGCCGACCGAGGCCCCGTCCCGGCGGGAGACAACTTCCATGCAGCCACTAAATCACCTTTTCGGCGTTAGCCGGGACGGCGCGGACGGCGCGAACGGCTCGTGCGCCGGTGCACGGCGCTCCATCCGGGTAGAAGCCATATGAGCGATTGGATTCTCAGGCACGGAAGGGCGGGGGCGTGGTACTTACGTACGCGACCGCAGTTGTCGTCGTCGTCCCGCGTGGTTCCCGAATGGAGCAGTGACTCATGGGCAACGTTCCACCGATCGGCGCACCGGACGAACCCGTCGCGAAACCGCGGCGCTCGGTGACGCAGCGCCTCGCCACTCCGAAGGTGATCGCCGGGCTGGTGATCGTCGCACTGGCCGTCTGGTTCATCCTGGCCAACACCAGCCACACCCGGGTCCACTTCTGGGTGGTCTGGGTGACCGCGCAGCTGTGGATCACGCTGGCCGGCACCTTCCTCGTCGGGATGCTGCTCGGCTTCCTCATGCGGCGCCGGACCCGGGACCGCAAGCAGCGCGACTGAGGCGGCGGGGACGCGGTTATCGATACCGGAGCGTAGGGGCGTACCGATTGCCCGGCAAAGCCACGATTGTGCCGTAGCTGACTGGTTGTCCTTTCCGTACGCTCGGGGCTAGCCACGGTTCCCTTTCCTGCGTACCGCGAGGCAGCGATGATGACCGAACCGACCGCCCTGTCCCACGATCCCGATTCCGAGCCCTACGCCGGCGCCGCCCCGGACCACTCCGGCGAGTCCGCCCTCGAACCCGTGGCCGTCTTCTGCGGCAATTGCAGCTGCGGCTGCCCCGAACTGCTCCTCGACCACGCGGCCGACGAGGACCGCCGGGTGGTGATCACCGACGACTTCGGCCAGCGGGTGCAGATGTCGCTGGAGCAGTTGTCGGTGTTGGTGGCGGATGTGAAGGGTGGGGCGTTGGACCGTTTGGTGGGTTAGGCCTGCTGAATAACCCGATCAGGCTAGAAGAGTCCGATTGACGCGGCGGCCGGGCGGAGCGCAGTGGCGCGACACCCGGCCGCTGTGCATGGCATCGTAGAAATCGGAGACACGAGACCTCGGGGCCGTTCGACGAGACAGGGACGTGGGGCTTTGACCGTGCGGGACGACCAACGGATCGCCGGCCGGACTAGCCGGACCGATGACGGCGACGAACGTGCTGACAGAGATCGCGTGGACGGCGGCGAGCCGGCCGGCCGGGACGAGGACGTCCTGAGCGCCGCACCGGCCGCGCCGATGGCGGAGGACGAACGCAGGACCCTGCTGGACGGGGCCGTGCACGACCCGCACCGGCTGCTCGGCGCGCATCCGTTCGGCGGCGGCACGCTGGTGCGCGCGCTGCGACCGTTCGCGGAGACGGTGACCGTGCTCACCGCGGACGGCCGCCGCAGCGCGCTGCTGGCCGAGGGCGAGGGGCTGTTCGCCGGAATCCTGCCGATCCAGCTCGGCGACTACCGGCTGGAGATCGGCTACGGCGACGCGACCGTGCTGGCCGACGACCCCTACCGCTTCCTGCCGACGCTCGGCGAGATCGACCTGCACCTGATCGGCGAGGGTCGGCACGAGCAGCTGTGGGAGGTGCTCGGCTCGCGGGTGCGCCGTTTCGACTCCCCGCCGGACTCGCCGTTCGAGGCGCCGACCGGCACGTCCTTCGCGGTGTGGGCGCCCAATGCGCGCGGGGTGCGCGTGGTCGGCGACTTCAATTATTGGAACGGCACCAGCCATCCGCTGCGCTCGATGGGCTCCAGCGGGGTGTGGGAGCTGTTCGTGCCCGACGTCGGCGCCGGAGCGCGGTACAAGTACGAGATCCTTGGCCGCGACGGGGTGTGGCGGCAGAAGGCCGATCCGCTGGCCCGGCGGTGCGAGATGCCGCCGGCGAACGCGTCGATCGTGGACGAGTCGCACTACGCCTGGTCCGACGCGACCTGGCTCGACCAGCGCGCGAAGTGGGATCCGTACCACTCGCCGATGTCCGTGTACGAGCTGCATCTGGCGTCCTGGCGCCCGGGGCTGGACTACCGGGGGCTCGCCGAGCAGCTGCCGCCGTACCTGAACGAGCTCGGCTTCACCCATGTGGAGTTCCTGCCGCCGACCGAGCACCCGTTCGGCGGATCGTGGGGCTACCAGGTTTCGTCGTACTTCGCGCCGACCGCGCGCCTGGGCACTCCCGACGACTTCCGCGCCCTGGTCGATGCGCTGCACCAGGCCGGGATCGGCGTCATCATCGACTGGGTGCCGGCGCACTTCCCGAAGGACTCCTGGGCGCTGGCCGAGTTCGACGGCACGGCCCTGTACGAGCATCCCGACCCCTGGCGCGGCGAGCACCCGGACTGGGGCACGCTGGTCTTCGACTACGGACGCCGCGAGGTGCGCAACTTCCTGGTCGCCTCGGCGCTGTTCTGGTGCGAGGAGATGCACGTGGACGGGCTGCGGGTGGACGCGGTCGCCTCGATGCTCTACCTCGACTACTCGCGCGAGGCGGGCCACTGGCATCCGAACGCGTACGGCGGCCGGGAGAACCTGGAGGCGGTCTCCTTCCTCCAAGAGCTGACCGCCACCGTGTACAAGCGGGTGCCGGGCGTGATGGTGCACGCCGAGGAGTCCACCGCCTGGCCGGGCGTGACTAAGCCGACCGACCAGCACATCGACGGCACCGGGACCAACGGCCTCGGCTTCGGCTTCAAGTGGAACATGGGCTGGATGCACGACTCGCTCGGCTACGCGGCCGAGCAGCCGATCAACCGGCGCTACCACCACAACCGGATGACGTTCTCGCTGATGTACGCGTTCACCGAGAACTTCATCCTGCCGATCAGCCACGACGAGGTGGTGCACGGCAAGGGTTCGCTGCTGCGCAAGATGCCGGGCGACCGCTGGCAGCAGCTGGCGAACCTGCGCGCGTACCTGGCCTTCATGTGGGCGCATCCGGGCAAGCAGCTGCTGTTCTCCGGCTGCGAGTTCGCGCAGGACGCGGAGTGGTCGGAGCAGAGCGGGCTGGACTGGTGGCTGCTCGATCACGCCGAGCACCGCGGCGTCTTCCAGCTGGTGCAGGACCTCAACGCGGCCTACCGCGCGCAACCCGCGCTGTGGGAACAGGACCTGTCGGGCAGCGGGTTCTCGTGGCTGACGGCCGACGACGCGGACCACAACCTGTTCGCGTGGGTGCGCTGGGCACAGGACGGCTCGCCGCTGGTCTGCGTGGTGAACTTCGCGGGCATCCCGTGGGAGGGCTACTCGCTGGCGCTGCCGTGGGGCACCGACCGGGCGCAGGTGTGGAACGAGGTGCTCAACACCGACGCCGGGCAGTACGGCGGCTCGGGCGTGGGCAACCTCGGCGAGGTGCGCGCCATCGCCGAGGAGCAGGGCGGCTGGCCGGCCCGGGCGTCGCTGCGCGTTCCGCCGCTCGGGGCGCTGTGGCTGACGCCGCGTCCGATCGGGGAAGAAGACGAGAGCGTCGAAGAGGGCGCAGAGGCAGTTGCCGCGTCAGGTAAGGGTGACCGCGGCGAGGGTGCGAGTGCGGGGCGGTTAAAGCAGGGAGCGCTCGGCGGCCTCGACGACGTTGGTGAGCAGCAGGGCGCGGGTCATCGGCCCGACGCCGCCGGGGTTGGGCGAAAGGTAGCCGGCGACCTCGGCGACACCGGGGGCGACGTCTCCGGTGAGCTTGCCATCGACGTGTGAGACGCCGACGTCGAGGACGGCGGCGCCGGGCTTGACCATGTCGGGCGTGATGATCCCGGGCACGCCCGCCGCCGCCACGACGATGTCCGCGCGCCGGGTGTGCGCGGCCAGGTCGCGGGTGCCGGTGTGGCAGAGGGTGACGGTGGAATTCTCCGACCGGCGGTTCAGGATCAGCCCGAGCGGCCGGCCGACCGTGATGCCCCGGCCGACGACGACCACCTCGGCGCCGTTCAGCTCGACCCCGAAGCGGCGCAGCAGCACGACGATGCCGTACGGGGTGCACGGCAGCGGCGTCGGCTCGCCGAGCACCAGCTTGCCGAGGCTGAGCGGGTGCAGGCCGTCCGCGTCCTTGGCCTGATCGACCCGCTCGAGCACGCGGAACTCGTCGAGCCCCTTCGGCAGCGGGAGCTGGACCAGGTAGGCGTGGCAGGCCGGGTCGGCGTTGAGCCGCTCGACCGCCTCCTCGACCTGCTCCTGCGTGGCGTCGGCGGGCAGCCTGAGGTCGATCGAGTCGATGCCGATCTTCCGGCTGTCGCGGTGCTTCATCGTCACGTAGGAGTGCGATCCCGGATCGTCGCCGACCAGGATCGTGCCGAGACCGGGCACGACCCCGCGCTCGGCCAGCGCCTTCACCCGCTTGGCCAGGTCCTGCCGGATCTCGTCGGCGGTCAGCCAGCCGTCCAGAATCGTCGCCGTCATGAGATCCATTCTCGCAGACGCGCGAGTAGACTCCGGCAGCCGAGTCAGTGTCTGATGGAATCAGTGTCCGATGAAGTCAGCGTCCGATGAAGTCACCGTCCAGGGGGGCCGCAGTGTCCGAGCCGTCTGATCCCATGCCCGCGGCACCGCAACAGCCGCCGTTGCCGCCGACGTCCGTGTATCCGACGCCCACGCCGCCGCCTCAGGGATACGCGCAGAACCTCGGCCCCGGGCCCGGATATCCGCCGCCGCCGCCGAACGCGGCGTACACGCCGTACCAGAGCTACGGCTACCCGTACCCGATGATGCCCGGACCGCTCCAGCAACTGCCTAAGGGCATGGCGATCACCGGGATGGTGCTCGGCATCGTGGGGCTGTGCACGTCGCTCTTCTACGTCGGCGGCGTGATCGGCGTCGTCGGCCTGATCTTCTCGATCATCGCGCTGCGGGCGGCCGGGCGCGGCGAGGCGGGCGGGCGCGGGATGGCGATCGCCGGGCTGGTCACCTCGATCATCGGCATCGTCCTCAACGTGATCGAGATCATCCTGATCGTCTGGGTCGTGCACACCGCGACCAACTGCGCGCAGTACGACCCGAACACGAGCCCGGACGGCAACTTCACGCAGTACGACGACTGCATGCGGCAGGGCATCCTCGGGACCTGACCGGCCGCCGAGGACGCCCTGCCGGGGCGCGTCAGTGCGCGAAGTGCCGGGTTCCGGTCAGGTACATGGTCACTCCGGCGGCCTCGGCCGCCGCGAGCGACTCGGCGTCACGCACCGAGCCGCCGGGCTGGACCACCGCCCGCACCCCGGCGGCCAGCAGGACCTCGAGGCCGTCCGAGAACGGGAAGAACGCGTCGGAGGCGGCCACCGACCCGGCCGCGCGGTCCGCGGCCCTGGTGACCGCGAGCCGCGCCGAGTCCACCCGGTTCACCTGACCCATCCCGACGCCGACCGTGGCGCCGCCGGCGGCCAGCAGGATGGCGTTGGACTTGACCGCGCGCACCGCCCGCCAGGCGAAGGCCAGGTCGGCGAGCGTGCCGGGGTCGGCCGCGGGCCCGGCGGCCAGCCGCCAGTTCGCCGGGTCGTCCCCGGGCGCCTGGAAGTTGTCGCCGGACTGCATCAGCATGCCGCCGCTGATCTGCCGGTACTCGGTCAGCCTGCGGGCCGAGTTCGCGGTGCGCAGCAGTCTGATGTTCTTCTTGGCGGACAGTATCTCGATCGCGCCGTCCTCGTAGCCGGGGGCGACGATCACCTCGGTGAAGATCTCGGCGACCTGGCGGGCCATCTCGGCGGAGACCGGCCGGTTGGCCGCGATGACCCCGCCGAACGCGGAGACCGGGTCGCAGGCGTGCGCCTTGCGGTGCGCCTCGGCGATGTCGTCGTCCGAGGCGATGGCGATGCCGCAGGGGTTGGCGTGCTTGATGATCGCTACACACGGCTCGGCGAAGTCGTAGGCCGCGCGTAGCGCCGCGTCGGTGTCCACGTAGTTGTTGAAGGACATCTCCTTGCCGTGCAGTTGCTCCGCGGTGGCGAGGCTGTCGTCACGGCCGGTGCCGCCGAGGTAGAGCGCGGCGGCCTGGTGCGGGTTCTCGCCGTAACGCAGGATCGCCTTGCGTGTGTACGTCGTGGCGACGAAGTCCGGGAACGGTGACTCGTCGGCCGGTGCGTACGCCGAGGCGAACCAGGACGCGACCGCCGCGTCGTACGCGGCGGTGTGCGCGAAGGCCTCGGCGGCGAGGCGCTTGCGCTGCGCCAGCGTGAAGCCGCCGTTGTCCAGCGCGGCGAGCACGTCGGCGTAGCGGGCCGGATCGACCACGATCGCTACGCTCGGGTGGTTCTTCGCGGCGGCGCGCACCATCGACGGACCGCCGATGTCGATCTGCTCGACGCACTCGTCCGGGGCGGCGCCGGAGGCCACCGTCTCGGCGAACGGGTAGAGGTTGCACACGACCAGGTCGAAGGCCTCGACGCCGAGCTCGTCGAGCTGCCGGACGTGCTCGGGCAGCCGCCGGTCGGCCAGGATCCCGGCGTGCACCTTCGGATGCAGGGTCTTGACGCGGCCGTCGAGGCACTCGGGGAAGCCGGTCAGCTCGGCGACCTCGGTGACCGGCACGCCCGCGCCGGCGATCCGGGCGGCGGTGCTGCCGGTGGAGACGACGGCGACCCCGGCCGCGTGCAGCCCGCGGGCCAGCTCCTCGAGTCCGGTCTTGTCGTACACGCTGACCAGCGCGCGACGGATGGGCTGCTGAGCGCTCACGGGATGGTCACCTTCCGGTTGCCGTTGGGGGTTTCGCCGGCGGTCACGGTCCAGCCCTCGCGGACCATCCGGCCGACCTGCTCGACGAGCAGCCGCCGCTCGGCGACCTTGATCCGATCGTGCAGGGATTCCTCGTCGTCGCCGTCCTCGACCGGCACCGCGGCCTGGGCGACGATCGGCCCGTCGTCCACGCCGGCGGCGACCACGAACAGCGTGCAGCCGGTCACCTTGACGCCGTAGGCCAGCGCGTCGCGCGCGCCGTGCATGCCCGGGAAGGACGGCAGCAGCGCGGGATGCGTGTTGACGGTGCGGCCGCCGAAGGCGGCCAGGTAGTCCGGGCCGAGCAGCTTCATGAAGCCGGCGCAGACGACCAGGTCGGGCGCGTGCCGGGCGGTCTCGTCACGCAGCGCCCGGTCCCAGACGGCCCGGTCGGGGTAGTCGCGCACGCGGCGCACGAAGGTGGGCACGCCCGCGTCCTCGGCGCGCTTGAGCGCGAGGATGCCGTCCCGGTCGGCCCCGACGGCGACGACCGTCGCACCGTAGGACGGATCGGCCGAGGCGTCGAGCAGCGCCTGGAGGTTGCTGCCCGTGCCGGAGACCAGCACGACGAGCCGGGCCGGCGGGGTCTGCGGCGGCGGATATCGGGTGGGGTCGGTTGACGATGCCTGCTGAGTCCGGGAAGCCACGACCGCGGCGTCCTTTCAGGTCAGTTGTCTGTCAGTTGACGAAGTGTGACGGGATGTCACCCGATCCGGCCGTCCACCGCGGCTGCGGCCGGGCCGGAAAGATGTGAGCAACGATAGCTAGCGGTACGGTGAGGGGACGAATCGAACCAGGTGCCACCGGCCGGCCGCGGCTCGGCGGCGGTGCCGACGCGATATCCGACCTTCCGTGACGGCTGACCTACCTGTGACGACGGAGCCGAAGACTGTGACTGACGTCCCTGCCCGCCAGGACTCTCCCGAGAACGACGAAGGTCGCTCTTCGTCCGAGGACGCGCAGGGGACGCAGAGCCAGACTCAGCAGGGCCGGGCCACGCAGACGCAGGACGGGCAGCCGCAGTGGGCCGTCGAGCAGCCGGCGCCGGCGCCGTGGTTCCTCGGGCGGCCCGGCCCGGTGCCGCAGCACTTCCCGCCGCCGCCGGGATGGACGCAGGCTCCGCCGACGCAGCAGCAGCCCTCGGTGGCGCCGCCCGACGCGGATCAGCAGCACAGTGGTCAGGGCGGCCAGACCGGTCGGCCGGGTCAGCCCGCGGACCGCGTGCCGCCGTGGAGCGGGCAGCTGCCGCCGAATCCCGAGCACCCGAACGGCGCGGGTCAGAGCGGTCCGGGGCCGAACCCGGAGCAGCAGCCGGCACCGTGGCTCGACCCCAACCGGTACGCGCAGCCCGGATCGCGCCCGCCGGCGCACGACCCGCGCTCGGGTTACCGTCCGCCGCAGCCGCCACAGCAGCAGCCGCGGCGCGAGGAGCCGGGCCCGGGGACGCGACCGCCGCTGAGCCTGCGCACTCGCTGGGCGCGCGGCCTGGCTCTCGGCGGCGCGCTGTGCACGCTGATGACGCTGCTGAACGGCTATCAGAACTTCCCCGCCTGGCTGATCGGCGCGATCGTTGCGCTGCTGATGTCGCTCGGCGGACTGTGGCTCGGGGCGTTCGCACAGCGGGACGCCGTGCGGCGCTCGCAACGCGCCCCGGAGGCGGTGGCCTCGGTGGTGTGGGCCGGCATCTCCACGCTGATCGCGGTCGCGATCGTGGCCTTCTCGCTGATCTTCTACCCGCAGCTGCGGGACTACTCGGACTGCATGCACAAGGCGAACACCATCTCCGGGCAGAACGCCTGCCAGCAGCAGTTCAACCACTCGATGACCTTCAAGCCGTAGCGGGGGCGACGTGTCGGCATCGGCAGCGGCGCCAGCCTCCGCACCCGCGCCCCGGGCCGTACTCGCGCGCGTCGCGAGGGCGCCGCGGTCGTCGGC
>JBKOWZ010000229.1:0-3141 GCA_046724665.1 Actinomycetota bacterium | reverse complement strand
GGATCGGCCCAGCCGAGCGGCCGCCGGTCGGCGTCCACGACCAGCAGCCACGGCGTGCCCGCGGCCAGCGCCGCGTCCTGGGCGGCGGGCGCGGGCGTGTCCGCCGCGACCACCGGCGTTTCGGACAGGCTCAGCCCGGCGCTCGGGTAGAAGGTCAGCCGGCGGATGCCCCGGTCCACGCCGAGGAACTGCTCGACGAACGCGTCCGCCGGCTCGGCCAGCAGCCGGTCCGGCGTGTCGAACTGGGCCAGCACCCCGCCCTCGCGCAGCACCGCGATCTTGTCGCCGAGCTTGACCGCCTCGTCGATGTCGTGCGTGACGAACAGGATCGTCTTGGCGACCTCGGCCTGGATGCGCAGGAACTCCTCCTGCAAGCCCTTGCGCACGATCGGGTCCACCGCGGAGAACGGTTCGTCCATCAGCAGCACCGGCGGGTCCGCGGCCAGCGCCCTGGCCACCCCGACCCGCTGCTGCTGCCCGCCGGACAGCTGGTACGGGTACCGCCTGGCCAGCGCGGGTTCGAGGCCGACCAGCTCCATCAGCTCCTGCGCGCGTGCGCGGGCGGAGCGCCGGTCGCTGCCGAGCAGCCGCGGCACGGTGGCGATGTTGTCCACGATGGTGCGGTGCGGGAAGAGCCCGGCGTGCTGGATGACGTAGCCGATGGAGCGGCGCAACTCGGCGGCCGGCCGGGCGCGCACGTCCACCCCGTCGATCGCGATCCGGCCCTCGGTCGGCTCGATCAGCCGGTTGACCATGCGCAGCGAGGTGGTCTTGCCACAGCCGGACGGGCCGACCAGCACCGTGATCGCGCCGTCCGGGGCGACGAGGCTCAGCTCGTTCACCGCGACGGTGCCGTCCGGATACCTTTTCGTCACCCGCTCGAAGGATATCAAGGTACTCCCTAGCCAGGGCGGCCTGCGAAGCCTCAATCGTTCCCGTGTGCCTCGATCGTGTCAACCTGGCTCTTCGTAGACGTCAACCTGCGATCTCGCCGGTGCGGCGCCGTCCCCGTTTCGGCGTGCCGGAGGGAGCAACGGTCGCCATCCGATGAGGTGTGAGATATCAATGTTCATTATGGAACTCGCCGCCTCGTACCGCAGGCCGCTGCCCCGCTCCGAGGTCCTGGGACCCGCCGATCCACAGGAACGCGTCCACGTCTCGCTGTATCTGCGGCGCCGGCAGAACCTGCCCGCCGACGTGCTCGCCGGCCGGCGGCGGCTGACCCGCGACGAGCTGCGCACGCAGTACGGCGCGCACCCCGACGACGTCGAGCACGTGCGCGAGGCCCTGGTGCGCCACGGCATCGAGCTCGTCGAGGCCGATCCCGGCACGCGGCGCATGGTGGTCGCCGGGACCGTCACAGCGTTCTGCGAAGCGTTCGGCACCGCGGTATCCCGGGTGCGCACGGCGCACCCGCAGTCCCCGGACGGCGTAGTCCACCGCTACCGCACCGCGGCGCTGAACCTGCCGAACGCGCTGTCCGGCGTGGTCACGGCCGTGCTCGGGCTCGACGACCGGCCGCAGGCCCGCGCGTACGTCCGCTTCGCCCCCGAGGCCGCCGCCGCGACCTCGTACACGCCGGTGCAGGTCGGCGCGGCCTACGGCTTCCCGGCGGACCTCGACGGCTCCGGCCAGAGCGTGGCGATCATCGAGCTCGGCGGCGGCTACTCGCCGGCCGACCTGGACACCTACTTCAGCGGCCCCGGCCTGCCGACGCCCGCGGTGACCGCCGTGCCGGTGGACGGCGGCGCGAACAGCCCGACCGGCGACCCGGGCGGCCCGGACGGCGAGGTCCTGCTCGACATCGAGGTGGCCGGGGCGCTGGCCCCCGGCGCGAGCCAGACGGTGTACTTCGCGCCGAACACCGACCAGGGCTTCGTGGACGCGGTGACCGCCGCCGCGCACGCCGACCCGACGCCCGCGGCGATCTCGATCAGCTGGGGCGGCCCGGAGGACTCGTGGACCGGACAGGCCCGCGACGCGCTCGACCAGGCCTGCGCCGACGCCGTGGCGCTCGGCGCGACGGTGCTGGCCGCGGCCGGGGACAGCGGCTCGGGCGACAACGAGCCGGACGGCGCGCCGCACTGCGACTTCCCCGCCTCGAGCCCGCACGTGCTCGGCTGCGGCGGCACCCGGCTGGTCCTCGACGATTCCGGCGCGATCAGCAGCGCGACCGTCTGGAACGACGCCGGCGGCGCGACCGGCGGCGGCGTCTCGACCGCGTTCCCGACGCCGAGTTGGCAAGCCGACGCCGGGGTCCCGTCCGCGGGGCGCGGCGTACCCGACGTCGCGGGCAACGCGGACCCCAGGACCGGCTACCAGATCTACGTTGACGGCCAGACCGGCGTGGTCGGCGGCACGAGCGCGGTGGCGCCGCTGTGGGCCGCGCTGGTGTGCCGCCTCGCGCAGCGGGCCGGCCGGCCGCTCGGCCCGCTTCAGCCGGTGCTCTACGCGAACATCGCCGCGGGCGTCGCGCAGCCGGGATTCCACGACATCACCCGCGGCAACAACGGCGCCTATCGCGCCGGGCCCGGCTGGGACGCGTGCACCGGCCTCGGCACCCCGGACGGCGCGGCGCTCGAGTCGCTGTTCTGAGATCGCCGTGCTGAGACGGCGCTACGCCATCAGGACTCGACCGCGTTCGAACACGAAGCACGGGAGCACTTCGACGGCGGACTTCACGTCGCCGGGGACTTGATGCGCATTGCAGTGTCCGAGCGCGGTACGTGAGCTTCAGTGCATCAAGTCAGTACGTCACGCGCGCGGCCGGCTACCCGCGCAGCCCGGTCGCCAGGGGCAGGGTGTGCGCGAAGACCAAGTGGTGCCGCCGGTCGCAGAACTCGACGAAACCGTCACGCTCCTCGGCCGCGGCGTGCGTCGCGAACCGGGCGAGCTCTACCTCGGCCGCGTCGTGCCCGGAGACCGTCACATAGCCGGCGATGGCCGGGCCGCGGTCGTGCGGCGGGCCGGCCATGCCGACGACCAGCGAGGTCGCGCCGCTCACCCCGGGCGGCAGGAAGGCCGCGCACGAGGCGGCGTCGAGGCCGCCGACGCCGCGCGGCCAGCGCTTGACCCAGCCGGTGGCGTGCCACCAGGTGGACGGCTGCCTGGCCGGCCCGACCGGGCCGGTGATCGCTACCG
>JBKOWZ010000264.1:0-4950 GCA_046724665.1 Actinomycetota bacterium | reverse complement strand
GCGCTGCGGCCAGCTCAGGGGTGAGCCGCACCAGGCGCTCGCGCAGCCGGGCCCGGAAGGCTTCGTCCATGCCGGGCAGCGCCGCCCCGGCCTCCTCGACCCGGTGCGCCACCAGCACCAGGGAGTCGATGTGCGCGGTGGCGGGGTCGGCGGCCGGCGCGGGCTGGCGCCACGCGCTGCCGTTCACCGCGCCGCCGTTCAACGTCGCGTCGAATGAGGACCCGTCATATGAGGTCTCATCATGGGGACGCTGCGACCGCGCGCCGCCGTAACCGGAACCGCGGTGGCCGGAACCGCCGTGCCCCGCGCCGCTCAGCGCGAGGTCGAACTCCTCCGCGAGTCGGCGGTCGCCTGACGGGGACGGCCGTGCGCCGCCCCGGCGCTGTGCCATTCGCCTGCCACCTCCCATCCCTGCCAGAGCGGCCCTGCCGCTGCCGACGCTCCCTTTCGGGGGCGGTCGCACCGCCGCCCGGAGCCGGTTCCTCGGCCGGCCGCCCTGAGCCGCCGACGCAAGTTTGACTCGTCCCGACTGGGCAAGGTTGTGCCCTGGTCGGCCCCGCGCACGCGATCGTGGAGCATTTTCACCCGGACGAGTGGATCTGCAATTGCCCATGCACGTCGCGGTTTTCCTGCGTACCCGGTTGATTACCCGACGTAACGACCGTGACGGCGGCTGAGTTACGGCGCCCGGCTCACCGGAGGGCGTCCGCCGGCAGCAGCCGGGCCAGCGTCCGGATCGCCCGGTATTGCAGCGTCTTGATCGCCCCGTCGTTCTTGCCCATGATCTTCGCGGTCTCCGCCACCGAGAGGCCGTGCAGGAAGCGCAGCGTCACGCACTCCTGCTGCTGGGAGTTGAGCTGGCAGACCGCGTCGAGCAGCGCCTTGTTCGACAGGTACGCCAGCACGCTGTCCTCGGGGCTCGACTCGGTCTGGTCGGAGTCGAGCATCTCCCCGGTGGGCACCTCGAGCCGGTAGCGGCTCGACTTGAAGTGGTCGGCGACCAGGTTGCGGGCGATGGTCACCAGCCAGGCGCCGAAGTCGCGGCCCTGCCAGGTGAAGGTGGAGATGCGCCGCAGCGCCCGCAGGAAGGTCTCGCTGGTCAAGTCCTCGGCCAGCGGCTTGTTCGAGACGCGGTAGTAGATGTAGCGGTACACGGTGTCCGAGTAGGCGTCGTACAGCTGCCCGAACGCCTCGCCGTCGCCGTCCTGGGCCAGCTGGACCAGCGCCAGCATCCGCAGCGACTCGGCATCCTGGCCGCGCTCGTCGTGGCGGCGCTCGTCGTCGCGACCGCGTCCGTTCGGCCGCAGTCGCGACGGCTCGGCCGCGGTCTCGTGCCGGGGCGCGGGCAGCTCTCCGGGCGGCGAGGCCGGCGGTTCCAGCGAACGCGGCGCGGCCGTCGGCCGGTACGGGACCGCCGAGGCCGCCATCGCGGCCACAGCGGTCCGCAGACCGGACAAGCCGACGGCGTCGGCCCTGACGTCTCGATGCACGGGACTCCAGCTGTTCGGGGGCTGCATCAGCCCGCCGCGTGAGGGTGCTGCGCCAATCCTCTCGCGCGGGACTGCCTGACCACGGCCGTTGCGCCGTGGACGGCGGCCGGGCGGTGTGGCGCCGGGGCACCGGTCCGCGTGGGATGCGGACCGCCGGTCCGGATCGAAGTGCGATCATGACCGAGCGTACGTAGGCGATCACCGCTCGTGGGCCGTTCCCACATCGTAGGGAAAATCACTCCCCTCGTGTGTGGGTTTGACACGACAGGCCCGGACTGACCGAGGTCTGCACGAGGATATCGCTTCGTGTCGGCGGCGTTACTGCACGTGTCCGCGGTTGGGGAAGGTGCACGGCTTAAGCATGGACGAACGCTTAATGGCGTGTCATCCGCCAGTCAGACCAATACGGTCAGGTCAGATGCAGACATATCGATGCAACATCTACTAATCAGACGTCCAACATCCGCACTGCTGCGATCGCGGCGCCGTGCGCGCCACGTCGTGCGATCCGGCGCGGCTCAGCCGATGGCTGAATCGGTGGCCTCGTGCCGCCGTCCGGCGCGGCGCACCGCGGCGCCGGCTGCCACGGCACCCGCCGTCGCGCCGATCGCCGCTGTGCGCGGTATGCCTATCCGCATAAGGCGGACGCCGGCGCGGTACTCGATGACCGGCCAGCCGCGCTGCAACGCGTAGTGGCGCAGCCTGTGGTCCGGATTGACCGCATGAGGGTGGCCGACCAACGTGAGCATCGGCAGGTCGTTCGCCGAGTCCGAATACGCGTGGCAGGTGAGCAGCCGGTACCCCTCGCGCTCGGCCAGCGCGCGCACCGCGGCGCCCTTCGCCGGTCCGTGCAGCACCTCGCCGTGGATGCGCCCCGAGTACACGCCGTCCACGGACTCGGCCACGGTGCCCAGCGCGCCGGTGAAGCCGAGCCGGTGCGCGATGATGTTCGCCAGCTCGTCCGGCGCGGCGGTCAGCAGCCAGACCGGCTCGCCCCGGTTGAGGTGCGCCTGGGCCAGCGCCCTGGTGCCCGGCCAGATCTTGCGCTCGAGGTAGTCGTCGAAGATCGCGTGGCAGATCCGGGTCATCTCGCTGACGGTGTGCCCGGCGGCGAAGGACAGCGCGCGGTCGCGGGTGGACTCCATCTGCCCGGCGCGCTCGCCGCGGAACCGGAAGGCCAGCTGGCTCCAGCCGAACCTGGCGATGTCGCGGCCGCGCAGGATCCGGTGCGCGGCCATCCCGCGGGCCACGTGGAACAGCGAGGCGCCCTGGATCAGGGTGTTGTCCAGGTCGAAGAAGGCGGCAGACAGGCCGCCTCCGGGACCGGTGAATGAGGTCGCCAGGCTGACGGCGCCGGGCCGCCGCAGTTCGAGCTGCGCGACTGTTCGGGGTGCCATGGCACAGACCTTACTCGCGGCTCGGTAACTCCATCTCCGGCTTTGCATGCCCGCTCGGTTAAGCGTCGGCGACGAGATGAACTCGACTAGTCTGTCCGTATGTCGTCCGCCCGGATCACCCTGATCGGCAAACCCGGTTGCCACCTGTGCGACGAGGCGCGCGCCGTGGTCGTCCGCGTGGCCGAGGACCTCGGCGTCGGGTGGACCGAGCTGGACATCACCCGGGATCCGGAGCTGGCCGAGCAGTACTGGGAGCAGATCCCGGTGACGCTGGTGGACGGCCGCAGGCACGACTTCTGGCACGTTGACGAGGCGCGGCTGCGCGCCGCTCTGCGGTAATCCGGCGGTCACCCGGTAGTAGCCGCCTCGACTACAGTTGTGACTTCAATCGCATCCGGCGGCGCACCGGACCAGGGTCGGTCCGTCCTGGCAGGTCAATGCCTGGTCAGCGCGGCAAAACGGAGATAGTAGACTTTCCAGACGATCCGGACGGGCACTTTGTGCGCGCGTTCACAAAGTTTTACGCTGTCGGACAGGTGCTGAGGCAGACCCACCATTCGTGGCGCGCTCCGGCAACAAGTCCCATCGCGACAGCGCCTTCAGGAGCACGATGGCCACATTGCGTACCCCGGGCCCCCCGGGTCGCGGCGGCGACGGGTCCTCGGGCCGTGCCGCCTCGGCGATCCCTGAGGCGACAGTGGCCCGGCTCCCGCTCTACCTGCGCGCCCTGCGGGCGCTGGCCGAGCGCGGCATCGCGACCGCCTCCTCCGAGGAGCTCGCGGTCATCGCCGGGGTCAACTCGGCGAAGCTGCGCAAGGACCTGTCCTACCTGGGCTCGTACGGGACCCGCGGCGTCGGGTACGACGTGGAGTACCTCGTCTACCAGATCTCCCGCGAGCTCGGCCTCTCCCAGGACTGGCCGGTCGCGATCATCGGCATCGGAAACCTCGGCCACGCGCTGGCGAACTACGGCGGCTTCGTCAGCCGCGGCTTCCGCATCGCGGCGCTGCTCGACGCCGACCCGCGGCTGTCGGGCAACCGGGTGGCCGGGCTGGTCATCCGGCACATCGACGAGCTCGACGAGGTGATCGCCGAGAACGGCATCTCCATCGCCGTGATCGCGGTGCCGCCGACCGCCGCGCAGCAGGTGGCCGACCGGCTCGTCGCGGCCGGGGTCACCTCCATCCTCAACTTCGCCCCGGCCGTGGTGACCGTCCCGGCGGGGGTGGACCTGCGCAAGGTGGACCTGTCCATCGAGTTGCAGATCCTCGCCTTCCACGAGCAGCGCAAGACGGCCAACCACGCCGCGCCCGGCGGCCTGCGCGCGCGCCGGCTGCGGCGCCTGCGCGAGGACCCGGTCAATCCGGGCCAGTTCGAGGCCGAGGGCGGCGACACGGGCGCCGCCACCGACGGATACGGCGAGCCTCAGTACCAGGACTCGGCCCGCTATTCGGATTCGGCCCAATATTCGGATTCAGCGCAGTACCCGGATCCGGCACAGTACGCGGACGCCTCGGCCGACACCGAGCCGATCCCGCGCTACGGCTATGACGAAGTGAGGCCGGCATGAGTCTTCTCGTGATCGGACTGTCCCACCGTTCCGCCCCGATCCCGCTGCTGGAGCGCGCCGCGCTGCCCCCCGAGCGGGTAGCCAAGCTGATCGGCGACGCGGTCGGCGGCGAGCACGTGCTCGAGGCGATAGCGGTCGCCACCTGCAACCGGCTCGAGGTCTACGCGGAGGTGATCCGCTTCCACGGCGCGCTGTCCGACCTGTCCGCGCTGGTGAGCGACCACACCGGGATTCCGGCCGAGGAACTGAACGACCACCTGTACGTCCACTACGACAACCGCGCCGCGCAGCACCTCTTCAACGTCGCCTGCGGCCTGGACTCGATGGTCGTCGGCGAACCGCAGGTGCTCGGCCAGCTGCGCGGCGCCCTCGCCGCGGGGCAGAGCGAGGGCACCGCCGGCCGAGTGCTCAACGACCTGGCGCAGACCGCGCTGCGGGTCGGCAAGCGGGCACACAGCGAGACCGGCCTGGACCGCGAGGGCCAGTCCCTGGT
>JBKOWZ010000148.1:0-43188 GCA_046724665.1 Actinomycetota bacterium | reverse complement strand
GCGCCGCCGAGCGCGGGCGCCGACTTCTGCAACCGCCGCTCCAGCAGCGCGCGCTGCTGCGGGGACAGCGCGGCGAGCCGCCCCGCGAGGTCGGGTGCCACCGTCATCAGGCCTCCCCTCCGAGCAGCCGCGCCTCGGCCTCCTCGGGCGAGAGGCTCTCGATCTCGGCCAACAGGGCCTCCAGTTCCTGCGCGGACAGGTCTTCCAGCGACCGTGGCCGGCTCGCCCGGATCGCCTGGGACAGGGTGCGCACCGTCGGCGCCTCGAAGATGGCGCCCATCGACAGGTCCTCGAACCGCTCGCGCAGCCGGCCGACGACCTGGATGGCGAACAGCGAATTGCCGCCAAGGGCGAAGAAGTCGTCGTCCGGGCCGAAGCCGGTGACGCCGAGCACTTCGTGCAGGACCTGCGCGACGGCGCGGGCGATCTCGTCGTCGGGCCACAGCCGCGCCGGGTCCCAGCCGTCGTCCGTGGCGCGGCGTTGCGCGTCGGCCTCGCGGGTGTAGGCGGTGGTCGTCAGGTCCGCCGCGCCAGCCAGCACATCTTGCAGGTCCACGCACGACACGACCGTCTGCGGCCAGCTCGCGAGCACAGCGGGCCAGGCCGCCGCGATACCCGCGGACGTCGGGATCCCGGACTCCTCACGCGCCCGCCGCAGCTTCGCGGTGAGCTCCGCGTTGCCCGCGGAGTGCTGCTCCAGCCAGTCGTCCCAGTCCCACTGCCCCCAGTCGATCGCGGTCGCGGACCGGCCGGCGGCGCGGCGCGCGTGGGCGAAGGCGTCGAGGACCGCGGCGGCGGCGCAGTTCTCCAGCTGTCCGAAGCCGCCGACGATGCCGGTGGTCGAAGACACCAGCAGGAACAGCTCGAGCGGATCGTCGCGCAACAGCTCGTCGAGCAGCAGGGCGGACCTCGCACGCGCGGTGAGCGCGGGCGCCAGCTGATCCCGCGTCTTGAGGGCGATCAGCCCGGAGCCGCGCACGTCGAGGGCGTGTACGAGGCCATCGATGGTGCCGAGGTGTGCGCGCGCTTCGTCGATCGCCGACTTGGCCTGCGCGGGATCCGCGAGGTCCGCGGCGTGGTAGTGGATCCGGCCGGGGTGCTCGGCCAGCAGCGCGGCGCGGCGCCGCGTCCGGCTCTCGGGCTCGGCGGATCCGGGCTCGCCGACCAGGAACAGCCGGATTCCGGTGGCGGCCAGATGTTCCGCGAACGCCAGACCCGCCTCGCCGCTGGCGCCGGTGACGAGGACGCCCGACAGCCGCGGGGTGTCCGCCTTTCCGGCCTCGACCGGCGCGAAGGCCCGGGTCCAGCGGTGCTCGCCGCGGTAGGCGGCGAGGTCGTCGTCCGGCGACGCCGTCAGTTCCCTGACGAGCTGTGCGGCCAGCCGGTCGCGCGCCGCGTCGTCGGAGGGCACGATCACGTCCACGGCACGGCACCGCAGCGTGGGGAACTCCTGCGGCAGCACGGTCACGGCGCCGAGGATCGCGGCCCGCTCCGGCGCCTGCACGGCCTCGCCGAGCACGTCGAAGAGCTGGCCGGTGAGCACGTCCACGCGGACCGGGTCGCGGTCGCCGGTCTCGGTCAGCGTTTGCACCGTTTGGACCAGGCTGAGGTAGCCGGGGTCGAGGGCGGCCTGCCAGCGCTGCGCGGCGTCCGCGGCCGGATCCGGAGCGATGCTCCAGGCATGCACGATCCGGCTGAACCGGCGTCCGTCCCGACGCAGCTGCCTGACCAGCTGGTTGACGTGTTCGAAGTCCGTGCCGGTACCGACGGCCGTGACCCGGTGCCCGGCACCGCGCAGCGTCTCGGCGACGCGGCCGGCGATCCCGAATCCGTCCTCGAAGATCAGGAAGTCCGTGGGCTGCGAAAGCGTCGCGCCGTCCCGGCCGAGCGGGCTGCGCCGCCAGACCGGCACGTGGTGCCAGCGGGACTCGGGAAGGCGTCCGCCGACGCGCACGCCGTCGCCGTCGAGCTTGGGCAGCAGATGGTTCGTACGCTCGAACGGATAAGTCGGCAGGGGGACGCGGCGTGGCGTGCGGCCGCCGCGCGCGGCGAGGCGACCGACGCTCGCGCCGTGCCGCCACAGACCGGCGAGGCCCTCGGCGAAGGCGTAGCCCTCGGTGATCTGCTCGGTCCGCGAGCGCCGCATCGTGGTGACGACGGCGGGCACCGCGCCCTCGCCGGTGCGGTGCGCGCGGGCCAGTCCGGCGAGCGCGCTGCCCGGTCCGGCTTCCAGCAACACCGGGTCGGTGCCGAGCAGGGTCGCAAGCCCGGCGGAGAACAGCACCGGGCGCCGCGCGTGCTCGGCCCAGTACCGCGGATCAGTGGCCTGCTCGTCGGTGATCCAGGTCCCGGTCACGTTGGACAGGAACGGGATCCGGGGCTTGCCGAGGTCGGCGGCGGCGGCCGCCTCGGCGATCGCGCCGAGCACCGGGTCCATGGCCGGCGAGTGGAAGGCGTGCGAGGTCTCAAGCCGTACGGTCAAGGCGCCTTGCGCCCCAAGCCGCGCAATGACTTCCGCGACCTCGTCATCGTTCACGGCGACCACGCACGCCCCGGGCGCGTTCACCGCAGCGATCGTGCCGAGGCCGTCGAGCGCGGCGCTCAGTTCGTTCTCGGGCAGCGCGACGGCGAGCATCGCGCCAGTCAGCAACTCCTGCATGAGCCGCGAGCGGACGGCGACGACGCGCAACGCGTCATCGAGCGAGAACACGCCGGAGAGACACGCCGCGACGATTTCGCCGAGGCTGTGGCCGAGCATGGCGTCCGGCCGCACGCCGTACTCGTCGAGCAGGCGGCACATCGCGTAGTCGAGGGCGAAGACCGCGGGCTGCGTGTACATGGTCTGCGACAGCCGCTCGGCGCCGTCCGGAGCGAACGCGACCTCGCGCACGTCCCAGTCCACGTAGCGGCGCAGCACGTCGGCGCACTCGTCCAGCGCGGCGCGGAACACCGGCTCCCGGCGGTACAGCTCGGCGCCCATGCCAGGGTACTGACTGGCCTGGCCGGGCAGCAGGAAGGCGGTGCGGCGGCCGTCCACGGCGCGGTCGGCCGGCGCCGGGACGCGGCCGACCGGCGCGAGAGCCGCGACGGCGCCGTCACGGTCGCGGCAGATGACAGTGCGCCGGTGCGCGAACTCGGCGCGGCCGACCTGGAGCGTGTACGCGACGTCTTCGAGCTCTGCCTCAGGATGCGCTCGCAGGTGCTCGGCAAGCTGGGCAGTCGCGGCGTCCAGCGCTTCAGGCGTGCGCGCCGAGAGCGGAAGGACGTGCCAGGGCTCTTCGTTCGGCGCCGATGCCGGGGTTTCGCGCGGCGCGCTCGGGGGCGCGGCCTCCAGGACGATGTGCACGTTGGTGCCGCCGAAGCCGAAGGAGCTGACACCGGCGCGCGGTCGGTGGTCGGTCCGTGGCCACGGCGTGCCCTGCGCGCAGACGCGGAACGGCCCGCCGTCGAGCCCCGCCTCCGGGTTGGCCGCGGTGAAGTGCAGCGTCGGCGGGATGAAGCGGTTCTCCAGCGCGAGCACGGTCTTGATCAGCCCGGCCACCCCGGCGGCGGCGTCCAGGTGGCCGATGTTCGACTTCACCGCGCCGAGCAGGCACGAGCCGGGCGCGAGGCCGGCGCCGAAGGCGTCGGCGAGCGCGCGGACCTCGATCGGGTCGCCCAGCGGCGTCGCCGTGCCGTGCGTCTCGACATAGTCGATGGTGGCCGGTTCGACGCCGGCGACCGCGAGCGCCTCGGCGATCACAGCGGTCTGACCCGCGACCGACGGCGCGGTGATGGCCATCTTGGCGGCGCCGTCGTTGTTGACCGCCGTGCCGCGGATCACCGCGTGGATGTGGTCGCCGTCGGCGACGGCGTCCTCGAGGCGCTTGAGGACCACGGCGCCCGCGCCGTCACCGGCCACGGTGCCGTCGGCCGCCGCGTCGAAGGGGCGGCAATGACCGTCCCGCGACAGGATCCCGCCCTCTTCGTGCCGGTAGCCGGAGGGTTCGAGCAGCCGGACCGCCGCGCCGCCGGCCAGGGCCGCGTCGCACTCCCGGGTCAGCAGGCTCTGGCAGGCCAGGTGCACCGCGACCAGCGCCGAGGAGCAGGCGGTCTGGACGGTGATGCTCGGGCCGGTCAGGTCGAGCTTGTAGGAGACGCGCAGCGCGAGCATGTCGGTGTCGTTGCCGACGGCCACCTGGAGCGGCTGCCCGGCGGTGCCCGCGCCGCGGTGCTTCGCGCGCTCGTGGCGGTAGCCGCTGTTGGACGCGCCGGCGAACACCCCGACGCGCGACGGCGTCCGGCCCGGGGCGTAGCCCGACCGCTCGAGCGCCTGCCAGGCGCACTCGAGGAACAGCCGATGCTGCGGATCGGTCAGCGCGGCCTCGGCCGGGGTGAGGCCGAAGAATTCGGCATCGAACATGCCGGGGCCGTCGAGCGCCCCGGCGACGGGGACGAACGCCGGGTCGTCGTGGGCGACGGCGGCCTCGTCCAGCTCCTGCCCGGTGTAGCGCGTGATTCCCTCGCGTCCGGAGACCAGCAGATCCCAGAACTCGTCGATGTCGCGCGCGCCGGGCAGGCGGCAGCTGAGCCCGATGACCGCTATCGCGCCCTCGTCATCAGGCAACTGATCGTGGTCGGTCATCTCAGGCCTCCTCTTCCCCGGTGTGTTGTCCGTCGGCCGCCGCGACGATGGCCGCGACCGCGGCGGCGAAGCCGCGCAGCGTGGTGTCCTCGAACATCAGCCGCAGCGGGACGCGGACGCCGAAGACCTCCCGTATCTCCGCGATCACCTGCGTGGCCAGCATCGAGTGGCCGCCCAGCAGGAAGAAGTCGTCGGTCGGCCGCACGCTCTCGACCTCCAGGATCTCGCTCCAGATCCCGGCCATGATCCGCTCGGCCTCGGTGAGCGGCGCGTCGTGCACGGCGGCGTCCGGCGCCCCCGCGCCCGATACCGCCGCCGGAGCCGGGAGTGCGGCCCGGTCCACCTTGCCGTTGCCGGTCAGCGGCAGCGTTTGCAGCGGCGTGAACGTGCTCGGCACCATGTAGGCGGGCAGTTGCGAGCCGAGGTGTTCGCGCAGGTCCGCGGCCGCCACCTCGTGGTCGAGGCCGACATAGTACGCGGCCAGGCGCAGGCTGCCCGAGGCGTCGGGGTGCGCGATGACCGCGGCGTCCTTGACGGCCGGGTGCGCCAGCAGGATCGCCTCGACCTCGGCCGGCTCGACCCGGTAGCCGCGGATCTTCACCTGCCGGTCCTGGCGCCCGAGCAGCTCGAGCACCCCGTCGGGGTGGTAGCGGCCGAGGTCGCCGGTGCGGTACAGCCGCTCGCCGGTCTGCGGGTGCCGGACGAACCGGTACGCCGTCTTCTCCTCATCGCCGAGGTAGCCCATCGACAGCCCGGCTCCGCCGATGTAGAGCTCGCCGACGACGCCGTCCGGGCGCGGCCGGAGCCGTTCGTCCAGGACATGCCAGGTCTGATTCGCCAGCGGGATGCCGTAGGGGATGCTCGGCCAGTGCGCCGGCACGTCGGCGATGTCGTACCAGATCGACCAGATCGAGGCCTCGGTTGCGCCGCCGAGGCTGACCGCACGCAGGCCGGGTAGCAGGGTCCGGATCCGATCTGGCAGCGGCACCGGGATCCAGTCGCCGGAGAGCATCGCGAGGCGCAGCGGGATCGCGGCGCGGTCGGAGCCGCCCTCTGCCTCCAGATGGTCCGCGAGCATGCCCAGCTGCGCCGGAACCGAGTTCCACACGGTGATCCCGTGCCGCACCAGCAACTGCGCCCAGTGCGCGGGATCGCCGCGCCGCTCGGCGTCCGGGAGCACGAGCGTGCCGCCGACGGCCAGCAGGCCGAAGATGTCGTAGACGGACAGGTCGAAGCCGAGCGAGGCCAGGCCAAGGACCCGGTCGGCGGCGCCGACGGCGAACCGCCGGTTGATGTCCTCGACGGTGTTGAGCGCGGCCCGATGGCTGATCATCACGCCCTTCGGCACCCCGGTCGAGCCGGAGGTGTAGATGACGTACGCGAGATCGTCGGGGTCTGCGATCGACGCGGGTACCTCGCCGACGGGGCCGTCATCGTCCACGGCGTCGCCGAGGTCGTTGACCGCTATCGCCGTGACGCCCTCCGGCCACTCGCCGCTGCGGGCGTCGTCGTCGGCAACCAGCACGAACCGCGCACCCGCGTCGCTGAGGATCCGGCCCCGGCGCGTCGGCGGCTGCGCCATGTCAAGCGGCAGATAAGCAGCGCCGGCGAGCAGGACTCCGAGTACGGAGACGATCTGCGCCGCGCTCTTGTCCAGCGCGACCGCGACGATCGGGCCGACACCGCCCGGACGACCGCGCAGGTCCTGCGCGACCGCGATCGCGCGGCGCAGCAACTGCGCGTAAGTCAGGGTCATGTCGGAGGCGACTACGGCAGTGGCGTGCGCAGTGCGCGAGCACTGCGCCACCACCTGGTCGTGCAGGAGTCCGTTCGGCAGCGGCGCTTCGGTGGCGTTGACCTCGGCACGGCGCCGCGCCTGATCCTCGGGCAGCGGGACGGTGCCACGGTCTTCCCACGCGGTGTCCGTATCGGCGAGCCCGCATATAAGCTGCTCGAACGAGGAGAACATCGCACCGACGACGCCGTCCGTGAACGCGGCTTCGTCCACGTGCCACTCGACGGTCAGCCCCTCCTCGGCCGTCGCGTCGGCACGGCAGCCGATCAGCAGGCCGTCATGCGTTTCGCCGAGCGGGGCGCCGAAAGCGAAGGCCACGGGAATCCCGGTGCCGGAACGGTCCATGTCGTCGCGGTGGATCGCAAACTCCCGCGTCCGGCTCCACGCGCCGATCACGTCGGCGAAAGCGGTGAATACGGCCTCGGACGCGGCCACGCCGCGCTTGGCGGCACGCTCGACCAGTGCGGCCCAACGCGCCCGGCCGAGGGTCAGGCGCCGGTCACCGGGCCCGGCCAGGCCGGTCGGGGGATGCCAGGTCCGGAAGACGTCTGCGGTCGGCAGCTCCGGCGGCGACAGCTCGGCCGCTGCGACCGCCTCGGTTGCTTCGAGGGTCACGGCATCCTCCTGTCGGGGTCGAGGTCCTGTTCCGTCGCGGCGTCCGGGGTCCAGATCGGGCCGCCCGGGTCGCCGACAAGCCGGGTAAGGACGCGTACGTATCTGCCGAGCAGTTCGTCTGCCGATGCCGGCTCGAACAGGTCGGTGCCGTACTGCAAGGTGAGGCGCAGATCGGCGGCGCCCGCCTCGATGACGAGTCCGAGGTCGAACATGGCGGTCTCGCCGGCCCAGCGCAGCTCGCCCTCGGCCCGCAGCCCCGGCCCGAAGTCGGGCGCCGACTGCGCGCCGATGTAGTTGAACATCACCCGGAACAGCGGCGTCAGCTCGCGGTCGCGGCGGGAGACCAGCGCCTCGACGAGCTTGTCGAAGGGCAGGTCCTCGTGCGCGAGGGCGCCGAGCACCGCGTGGCGCACGCGCGCGAGCAGCGCCGGGAAGTCCGGGGCGCCGGCCAGCGACGTACGCACCGGCAGCATGTTGATGAGGCAGCCGACCAGGGTGTCAAGGCCCGGATGACCGCGTCCGGCGACCGGGGTGCCGACGGTCACGTCGGGCTCGCCGGTCCATTCCGCGAGCAGCACCTGGAACGCGGCCAGCAGCACCATGTACTCGGTCGCGCCCGACCGGCGGCCGAGCGCACGCACCTGCCGCGTCAGTTCGGCGTCGATCGGGGCGGTGGCGACGGCGCCCGCGAAGGTGCGCCGGGCCGTGCGCGGCCGGTCGGACGGCAGCGGCGGCGGCACGGGATCGTCGCCGAGCACGCCGCGCCAGTACTCGATGAAACGGCCGAGGCGTTCGCCCTGGAGCCACTCGCGCTGCCAATGTGCGTAGTCGGTGTAGCGCAGCGGCGGCTCGGGCAGCTCGTGCGGCTCACCGGCCGCCTCTGCGGCGTAGAGCCGACCGAGGTCGTTCCAGATGATCGGCACCGACCAGCCGTCGATGGCGATGTGGTGCAGGACCAGGACGAGTTGGTGCTCGTCCGGGGCGAGCCGGATCAGGCGGGCGCGCAGCACCGGCCCGGTCGCGAGGTCGAAGGGCCGCACCGCGTCCGCGGCGGCGAGGCGCGCCGCCTGCTCGGCCGCGTCCGCACGCCCGGCCAGGTCGGCGAACGGCAGTTCCCTGTCGTCGGCCGGAGCGACCCGCTGGCGCGGCACACCGCGTTTCGCCGGGTAGGACGTGCGCAGCGCCTCGTGCCGCTGGATCAGGAGGTTGAGAGCGCGCTCCAGCGCGGCGCGGTCGAGCTCGCCGTGCAGGCGCAGGACGATCGGGACGTTGTAGAGCGAGCTGTCGGGCTCCAGCTGGTCCATGAACCAGAGGCGCTGCTGCGCGAAGGACAGCGGTATCTGCTCATCGGGCGCTGATTGCCGACGCGGGATCGGTCGTGCGTCGTCGTGCCCTGCGCCGGCAGAATTCGGAGCATCGGACGCCGCCGCAGCCGCCGCGGCGAGCGCACGCGGGTTGGGACCACTCATCAGCGCTCTGATCGGCAGATCGGTCCCCAGTGCCGCGTTGACCCGGGACATCAGCGGGATCGCGAGCAGCGAGTGGCCGCCCAGCTCGAAGAAGTCGCCGTCGGCGGGGACGTGCTCCACGCCGAGCGTCTCGGCCCATATGCCGGTCAGGATCTCCTCGACCGGGGTGCGCGGCGCCGAGCCCACGCCGGAAGGCAGGGCGTCGAGTCCTTCGGGAACGCGCAGTGCGCGCCGGTCCACCTTCCCGTTCGGCGTGATCGGCAACGCGTCAAGCAGTACGTACATCGAGGGCACGAGGTACTCGGGCAGGGAGCGCCGCAACCAGGTGCGCAGCGCCTCGGCGGTGATTGCGGCGCCAGCCCTGGCTGTCGGCTCGACGAATGCCGCGAGCCGCTTCTCGCCGCGCCCCGCGCCACGCGGCTCGTCCACGATCACCGCGGTGCGGGCCACCGCGGGATGGCGCGCGAGCGCCGCCTCGACCTCGCCGACCTCGACCCGGAATCCGCGGATCTTCACCTGGCCGTCCCGGCGGCCGAGGAACTCGATCGCGCCGTCCTCGCGCCACCGCACGATGTCGCCGGTGCGGTAGAGCCGCTGGCCGGGCCGCTCGGCGAAGGGGTGCGCGACGAACCGCTCGGCGGTCAGGCCGGGCCGCCCGAGGTAGCCGAGGGCCAGGCCGGGGCCGCCGAGGTACAGCTCGCCCGGCATGCCGACCGGAACCGGCCGCATCGCGTCGTCGAACACGTATGCCTCGGTGTTGGCGATCGGCCGGCCGATCGGCACGCCCGCGGCGTCCGCCGGGACGTCGTCGATCTCGTACCAGGTCGCGTAGGTGGTGGCCTCGGTGGGACCGTACACGTTGAGCAGCCGCGAGGGCCGTCCGTGCTCACGGATCCGCCGCATCACCCCGGAGTCCAGCGCCTCGCCGCCGACGAGCAGGTCGCGCAGGGGGCGGAACGCGTCAGGCCGCTGATTGACTACGGCGTTGACGGCGGCCGTGGTCAGGAACATCGTCGTGATCTGCTGCTCGACCAGCGCGACGGCGAGCTTGTCGGGGTCGAGCACGACGTCCCGGGGCAGCATCACGACGCAGCCGCCGTTGCACAGCGGGCCCCAGATCTCCCAGGTCGCGGCGTCGAAGGACGCGTTCGCGGCCTGCGCCAAGCGGTCGCCGACACGGATGCGGACGTAGTCGGTCTCCCGCACCAGCCGCACGATCCCGCGATGGCTGACCAAGACGCCCTTGGGGTGGCCGGTAGAGCCGGAGGTGTAGATCACGTAGGCGACGCCGCTCGGCGGGACGACGACGTCCGGCCGCTCGGCGGTCGCGTCGTCCTCGTCCCAGTCGCCGTCGTCGCTGCCGAGGCGCAGTTCGAGCCGGTCGCCGAGATCGAAGAGGCCTGATGTCTCCGGCTGGGTCACGACCACGCGCAGGCCGCAGTCGTCGGCCATGAAGGCGAGGCGCTCGGCAGGGTACTGCGGGTCGAGCGGGACGTAGGCCGCCCCCGCCTTGAGGATTCCCAGCATCGCAGTGATCAGATTCGGCGTGCGCTCCAGGCACAGGCCGACGCGATCCGCGGGCCGGACGCCGAGGCGCCGCAGCCGGTTCACCATCCGGTTGGCGCGCTCGTCGAGCTGCCGGTATGTCAGGGTCCCGTCTCCGGCGATGACGGCCGGGAGGTCGGGATGCGTGTCGGCGAAGGACTCGACGAGTCGGTGGACCGCGACCTCGGGCAGCTCGGCGCTGGTCCGGTTCCAGTCGCGCACGACCCGCTCGTGCTCGGCGTCGTCCAGCAGGCGCAGCTCGGCAAGCCGCGTCTCAGGCGCCTGCGAGACCTGCGTCAGCAGCAGCCGCAGTTGGTCGGCGAACCGTGCGGCGTCGGACGCGTCGAGGACGTCGGAGTTGTACTCCAGGCTGCCGTCGAGGCCGTCGCCGTGGTCCTCGAGAATCAGGGCCATGTCGGCCTTCGCGGCGCCGGGATCGGCGAGCCGGGCCGGCAACCGGTGCCCGCCGACGCTCAGCGCGGGCAGCGGGACATCGTTGAGCTGGACCATGAACTGGACCAGCGGCATCCGCGCCGGGTCACGCTCCGGCCGCAGTTCATCGACGAGGCGCTCGAGGGGTACGTCCTGATGCGCCGCGGCGCCGAGCGCGGCGTCGCGGACCCGCGTGAGCAGCTCGCCGAAGGCCGGGTTGCCGGACAGGTCGATGCGCAGCGGCAGGGTGTTGACGAAGAAGCCGAGCAGCGGTTCGAGTGCTGGCCGCGTCCGCATCGCCGCCGGGGTGCCGACGACGAGGTCGCTCTCGCCGGTGTACCGGCTGAGCAGCGCGGCGAACGCGGCCAGCACGATCATGTGCGGTGTGGCTCCCACGCGGCGGCCTAGTTCGGCGAGCGCGTCCTGGAGCGCGCGGTCCCAGCTGAAGTGGTGCAGGCCGCCGCGGAAGGACTGCTGAGCCGGACGGATGCGCGACGACGGCAGTTCGAGGACGGTCGGCGCCCCGGCCAACTGCTCGCGCCAGTAGGCGAGGTCTGATTCCCAGGCGCCGCTGCGCTGCTGTGCGCGCTGCCAGAGCGCGTAATCGACGTAGCGGATCGGCAATTCCGCGAGGTTCGCGCGCTCGCCGCCAGTCTCCTGCGCGTACAGCTGCCCGAGTTCGGTGAAGAAGACGTCGAGCGACCAGCCGTCGGTGACGATGTGGTGCATGGTCAGCACGAGTGCTTGCCGTCCATCGGCGGCGCGGATCACGCGGGCGCGCAGCAGCGGCCCGGCCGACAGGCTGAACGGCGCCCCGGCCTCGCGGCGGATCGCGACCTCCAGCGCGTCAGCGGCCGCATCCGGTGCGTCGTCACCGAGTTCGGCGTCTTCGATCGGCACCTCGATCCGCCACGGTTCGTCAATGACCTGCCACGCCTGGCCGTCGATCTCGACGAAGCGGGTGCGCAGCGCCTCGTGCCGCTCGATCAACAGGTCCAGCGAGCGGCGCAGTGCGGCCACGTCGAGATCCGCGTACCAGGGCATGGATACCGCGACGTTATACGCCGGTGTCCCCGGTGCCAGCCGGTCCAGGTACCAGAGCCGTTCCTGAGCGAACGACAGCGGCGCCGGACCCTCGGCCTGTCCGCGAGTGAGCGGCACATCGTGCGTCGGATCGGCCTGCGCCTCGCGCACCGCCACGGCGAGTTCGGCCAGGCTGCGGCTACCCAGGATCGTCGCGGACGTGACCGCGGCGCCGAAGATCTCGCGGATGCGGGACCCGAGGCGCACCGCCTTGAGCGAATGCCCGCCGAGGGCGACGAATCCGTCTTCGAGGAAGACCTCTTCGACGCCGAGGATCTCGCACCACAGTCCGGCGAGCGCGGTCTGCGTCTCGTCGCTCGGCTTGGTGCCGCGCGTGGTGCGGGTACGCGGCGCGCCGGCCATGCGCACCAGGGCGGCGCGGTCGAGCTTGCCGTTCGGCGTGACGGGCAGCCGGTCCAGCTCGGTGACAACCGCCGGGACCATGTAGTCCGGTAGCTCCTCGGCTATCCGGGCTCTGATCTCCTCGACGTCCAGCGGGCCCGCAGTCTCGACCCGCGCCACGACGTACGCGGCCAGGAACCGGTCACCGGCGGCGTCCGTACCGACGCAGACCACTGCCTCGGCGACCTGCGGCCGGGACCGCAGCCGGGCCTCGATCTCGCCGAGCTCGACCCGCAGGCCGCGGATCTTGGTCTGGAAGTCGATCCGGCCCAGCAGCTCGATCAGGCCGTCGGGGCGGAACCTGGCCAGGTCGCCGGTGCGGTACAACCGGTCCGCTACCGGCCCGCACGACCAGTCGAAGAACTTCTCCGCGGTCAGTTCGGCGCGCCCGAGATAGCCCTCGGCCAGGCCGACGCCGGCCAGGTGCAGCTCGCCGGGCACGCCGATCGGCACCGGCCGCCGGTGCGCGTCGAGGATGTATGTGCGCTGATTGGCCATCGGCCGGCCGTAGGGGATGCTGTTCCAGTCCGGCAGCGGCGAGCCCGCCTCGTAGATCGTCGAGTGGATCGACGACTCCGTCGCTCCCCCCATGACGATCACGCGGATGTCCGGCGCGAACGCCCGCAGCCGGTCCGGCAGCGTGGCCTTCACCCAGTCCCCGCCGAGCATGGCCAGCCGCAGCCCGGTCCGTTCGCCGGCGGCGAGGCCTTGCAAGTGCGCGACGTAGAGCTCGACGAGCGCGGGCGCCGTATTCCACACCGTGACGCCGTGGCGCAGCACCAGCTCGTGCCAGTGCGCCGGATCCTTGGCACGCCCGGCGTCCGGCACCACGACCGCTCCCCCGGCCAGCGTGATGCCGAGGAATTCGTACACGGACATGTCGAAGCTGGTCGAGGAGAGCGCCAGTACTTTGTCGCCGGGCCCGACCTGGAAGCGGGTGTTGAGATCCAGCAGGTTGTTCAGCACGCCGCGGTGGCGCAGCGCGATGCCCTTGGGCTGCCCCGTCGAGCCGGAGGTGTAGATCACGTAACAGAGGTCGTCGGGCCCTGCGACCGGCTCGGGACAGGAGTCGGGATGCGCGGCGATCCGGTCGGCGTCGCGGTCGAGCAGCACCACCGGACACTCGGGACCCGGAAGGCGTTCGAGCAGGTTCGACTCGGTGACCAGGACTTCGCACGCTGAGTCGCGCTGCATGAACGCGAGGCGCTCGGCGGGATAGTCCGCGTCGAGCGGCACGTAGGCGCCGCCTGCCTTGAGCACGCCGAGGATGGCCGTGAGTAGGTTCGGGCCGCGATCCACGCACAGCGCGACGCGGCTGCGCACGCCGACACCAAACTCCCGCAGGTGGTGAGCCAGCCGGTTGGCGGCTGCGTCGATGGCGCCCGCGCTCCAGGCCGCGCCACCGTGGATCAGTGCGGGCTCGTCCGGGTCAGCCGCCGCACGCGCCGCGAAGCGCTCGTGCAAGCAGCCGCCGTGATCGAGGTCTGTCTCGGTGCGGTTCCAGTCCACCAGGACGCGCTGTTGCTCCGCGTCGGTCAGCATCGGCGCCGCCGTGAGCGGCAGCCCGTCCGGATCGGCGGCTACCGCTGAGAGCAGAGTGCTGATGTGGCCGAGCAGGCGGTCCACGGTGTCGCGTTCGAACAGGTCGGCGTCGTAAACGCCTTCGAGGACCACGTCCGGGCCGTCGGATCGCGTCTCGATGACCAGCTCCGCCTCGACGTCTGCGGACATCCCCGCCGCGACCGTCGCCGCGCCGCCCCCGCCGGCCACGGCCGGCCCGAACACGACACCGATCCGGTCGTCGGGATCAGCCTGCCGCGACCGCGCATCACGCACACTGGCCACGAGCTGCGCGAACGTCCACTCCTGCTCGATATCGACCGCCACGGCCAAACCACCGCCGACACCCGCCGCCGCCTGCGCCTCACCGGTGTACCGCGACTGCACCGCCAGATATCCGGCCAGCAGCACACGATCAAGGTCCGTATCGTGCGCCTTCGCGAGACCCTCAAGCGCTTCGACCAGTTCCGCGCCGAGCCGCGCGGAGGTTCGGGCGCGCCGCGCCGCACGCCCCGGCCGGGGCGTGCGATAGGCGGGCAGTCCCGACGCGGCGGTCACAGCGACGCCGCCGGGTAGCCCGGGATGGGGAACCTTCGGCACAGGCTCGCCACTTCGTCGAGGATGTTCTTGCGGACGTCGGGGTCGAGGCGGTATTCGGTCTCTGACAGAGGTTCGGTCGCGCCGAGCACCCTGGCCACCAGGTCCGCGCACGCCGGCATCTGCTCGGGCGCCATCCCGCGCTGCGCGAGGATGTTCGTGCCCAGACGCAGCCCGCCGGCGACGAGCGGCGGCCGGGTGTCGCCGGGGATCCGGTTGCGGTTGGCGAGGATCCCGCACTCGCTGAGCGCCTGCTCGCCGACGACCCCGGTCAGGCCGCCGCGGCCGACGTCGATCAGGACCATGTGATTGCCGGTGCCACCGGTCAGGACGTGGAGTCCGCGATCGGCCAGTGCCTCGGCCAGCGCCGCGGCGTCGGCGGCGATCCGCAGCGCGGTGTCCCGGAACCGCGGCTGGCACACCAGGTCGAGCGCCCGCGCCTTGGCGGCGATGGCCGCGGCGTTCGGCGTGCCCTGCGTTCCCGGGAAGACAGCCCGGTTGAGCAGCGTGGATACCGGCGTCAGCCCGTCCGGCCCGAGGACGCCGGCTTCGGCACCCATCAGAATCAGACCACCGCGCGGCCCGCCGAGCTGCTTGTACGTGCTCGTGGTCGTCACATGCGCGATGTCGATCGGACTGGGCAGCACCCCCGCGGCGACCAAGCCCGCGATGTGCGAGATGTCAGCGAGCAGATACGCGCCGACCTCGTCGGCGATCGCCCGGAACCGCTCGTAGTCGATGCGCCGCGGGTAGGCGCTGGCACCCGCGATGATGACCTTCGGCCGGTGCTCGCGCGCCAATTCGGCGGCCTGGTCGTAGTCGATCAGCCCGGCGTCGTCGAGCCCGTAGTGGACCGCGCGAAACGCCTTGCCGGTCACCGAGGCCGGGGCGCCGTGGGTCAGGTGTCCTCCGGCGTCGAGGTGCTGGCCGAGCAGAGTGTCGCCGGGCGCCATCAGGCCGAACAGGACCGCGAGGTTCGCCGCCGAACACGAGTGCGGCTGCACGTTGGCGTACCGCGCGCCGAACGCGGCCTTCGCGCGCTCGACCGCCAGCCGCTCGACCGCGTCGAACCACTCGGCTCCGGGGTGGTAGCGGCGGCCGGGATAGCCCTCGGCGGTGACGTTCGACAGCACGCTCCCGGCAGCCGAGAGCACCGAGGGGTCGGCGATGCTGGCGTGCGCCACGACGGCGAGCACGCCGCCCTGGTAGGACAGCTCCTGGTCGAGCAGCGCGGAAAGCTCGGGATCCCGGTCGCGCAGGGCCGCCGCACCGGCGACCTGAAGGTCAATGGTCTGCGACACGATGCCCACCCGGAATCCACAGCCCTCGATTATCAGCCGACGTTGACAGTACACGCTGAACCAATAGTTAACATGCTTTACCTGACGCGGAAGGCACCCGCGTCTACCGTGATCAAAATTCCCGTTTGTACCCGTGAACGCGTGGAGCATTTCCTCGCGAGCTGGCGCTCCGTCGCAGTGTGCATGGATACTGCCAGGCCCCGGCGAGCCGCGCAATGCGTTCCCGGCAGTTCGTGGAAATCGGCCGCCCCGGCATAGTCGGCGTTTGACTCCCGCCGCGCCCCGGCATATCGTCGGCGCATAGCAGGCTTGCTCTACAAGGATCTTGTCGTACTCGCCGACCCGCGGGAACCGCCGATCTTCCTCGGCCCGCAGGAAGGCTCATGGGGGCCGATCTGTATGGAAGCGCTGATCTACTGCGTCGTCGTCAACGATGAACAGCAGTACTCGATCTGGCCGGTTGACCGCGAAATCGCGCCCGGCTGGACGAGCACCGGCAAGACCGGGAGCAAGCAGGAGTGCCTCGCCCACATCGGCGAGGTGTGGACCGACATGCGCCCGTTGTCGCTGCGCCGGCAGATGGAGCGGTCCCGCGGCGAACTGACTTTCGCCGGCCCCACGCCTGTCATTCAAGGTCCTGATGACAGGTAAATAGCTTCATCATCAGATATCTGACGATCACGCGATGCTACTGTCCAACGACTTAGAGTACTGCTATGTTCGTTGGCAGATCCGACTGACCGGGCGCGACACCGGTCACATCCACAGATCCCGGTCGGCCGGAGGTCACGCGAGTCGGCTCTCGCGTCTCATCGGAACCGATGACAAGTTGGGGGATCCATCGTGTCGCGAACTACCACACCCATGCCCGCGCACGCCCGGCGACGCCTCGCGATCGGCGTCGCCGCCATCCTCGCCGCCACGTCGGGGCTGTTCGCCATCCAGACCGCGAGCGCCGCCACCCTTCGGGACGCGTCGCCCGCCGCCAAGCCCGCACCGACCGGACAAGCCGGCGTGGTGACCGGCGGCAGCGACACCGGCGCCGCGGTCGTCGCCCAGGTCAGCACGCACCCGCGGCTGTACACCGACGCCGAGCTCAGCATGCTCAATCAGCGCATGTACGACGCCGAGGACATGTCGAAGGGCCACCCCGGGCCGGCGCCGCACCACGCGCCCTACGGCCCGGCGACCCCGGAGCCCGACCAGGTCAGGATGAACGCCACCATGATGCGCGACTCGGCGATCCCGACCAGCGCGATCTCCGGCGGTTCCAGCTTCCTGTCATACACGCAGGAGCCGAGCACCGACGCGAACGGCGCGTACATCTTCCAGACCGGCAACTGGTACGCCTCGCGGTCGCTCGACGGCGGCGGCAGCTGGTCGTACCTCGACCCGTTCACGCTGTTCGGCTCGGGGTTCTGCTGCGACCAGGTGACCCAGTACGACCCGGGTACCGGCCGCGAGTTCTGGCTGCTCCAGTTCAGCGACCACCTGGTGATCGCGAACGCCACCGCCGCCGGCGCCGGTGCCTTCACCGGCTGGTGCTACTGGAACATCACCCCCGGCTGGTTCGGCCTGGCGGCGGGCACCGGTCTCGACTACAACGACATGACGATCTCCAACAGCTTCGTCAACATCTCCACCAACTTCTTCCCGTCCGCCGGCGGCAGCGGGGCGGCGCTGATCAGGCTGCCCACCGCGCCGATGAGCACCTGCTCGGCCTTCAACTACAACTACCTGACGCGCACCGACAACTTCACCTTCAAGCTGGTGCCCGGCTCGACCGACACGCTCTACTGGGGTAGCAACTGGGGCCAGACCAACGGCTCCTCGCTGCGCCTGTTCGCCTGGTCGGAGGCTTCGACCTCGTACTCGTGGTGGGACCGCACCATCGCCTCGTACGTGTTCTACAACCGCAACAGCGGGCAGAACTGCGCCAGCGCGGACGGCGTGGTCACCAACTGGTGCCAGTACGCGGACTCGCGCCTGCTCGGCGCCTATCGCGCGGCCGGAATACTCGGGTTCTCCTTCAACGCGAAGCAGGACTCGACCCATCCGTTCCCGTACACCCGCGTCGCCTGGTTCAACGAGTCGGACAAGTCCTACATCGGCGTCGGCGACCAGTGGGCCAGCTGGGGCGCGATCCAGTTCATGACCATGGCGCCCAACTCGCTCGGCCAGGTCGGCAGCGAGTTCGCCTGGGGCGGCGGCACCGGGACCACGCACTACTACCCGGGCACGGCGGCCAACTCCTCGACCGCGACCGCGATCAACACCAGCCCGAACTTCTACCTGTGGGGCTCGGGCAACACCTGCCAGTACGCCGGCCTGTGGCGCTGGGGCGACTACCTGACCGTGCGCACCTACAAGGCCAACCCGACCCAGTGGGTCGGCGCCGGATACGCGATGGCCGGCGGAAACTGCGGTGCGGCCGGAGCGTACCCCGCCCCGCACAACATCCAATTCTCCGGCTGAGCGACAAGCGCGGCACACACACAGGGTGAGCCGAACCTGAGATGATGCGCTGCGGACGGACGTGCACCGAGCCCGCCCGCCCGCGGCGCATCGCGCGTGCCAGCACCACTGACCGCCATACGGAACGACGAGATGAAACTCCCCCGCCTCACCCTCGCGGCAGCGCTCCTCATGGTGCCCGCCCTCATCTGCGGGTGCGCAGCGTCCACGCCGCCTAAGTCGTCCACGTCGTCTGAGTCATCTGCGTCGTCAACGCCGCAGGATTCCGGGATCGACGGCCGCACGATGGTTGACGCGGGCTGCCCCATGATCCGCGAAGCGTCACCGTGCCCTGACCGTCCGCTCTCCGCCCGCATCACCGTCACCCCGGCCACCGGCGGCAGCGCAGTGGCGAGCGTGGTCAGCGACACCGAGGGCCGCTTCCGCATCGCCCTGCCGCCGGGCACGTACACACTGCACCCGGCGAACCTGCTCGGCTCACCAGTCCCACTGGCCATGCCGAAGACCGTCAACGTCGTCGCAGGGCACTACACCACGGTCGAGATCCCCTTCGACTCCGGCGTGCGCTGAAGACCCGCGGGCACGTCGGCGAGCAGGATCAGCAGTACTGCCAGCCGACTCGGCCACCGGTCCGTGACGACCCGCGCGGCGCGTCGGTGGCGGACGGAACCGCCACGCGGCGCGGCGCGCATGGATAGGATCGCGCGGTGGCCATCCAGCGTCGCGCCAGTTCGCTCCTCATCGCTCTCGCCGTCGGCGGGGCGCTGACCGCGTGCGGTTCGCCTGCGCCGACCGGCGCGAACGCGGCGGCGAGCGCGGCAACCGCGTCCGCTGTCACTCACAGTGCCAGCGCGTCGCCGTCGCCGTCGGCGTCCGCTAGCCCATCCGGGCGGCCGAGCGTGTCTGCGTCCGCCACCTCGGCCGGTTCGACGGCTGCCGCCTTCTCGGCCGGCAATCCCAGCGGCCACGCCGTCGTCCCGGCCGACGCGCAGCCGATCGACACCTCGCACCCGAACCGCGTCGTCGGCAACGGCACGCCCGCGAGCTGCACATCGGCCGCGGTCGTCTCGGCGGTGGCGGCCGGCGGCGTGATCACCTTCTCCTGCGGGCCCGATCCGGTCGTGATCACCATGTCCGCCACGGCGAAGGTCCGCAACACCGTGACCCGCGTGGTGCTGGACGGCGGCGGCAAGGTGACGCTCAGCGGCGGAGGCGCGCGCCGGATCCTGTACATGAACACCTGCGACAAGGCCCTGGTCTGGACCACGTCGCACTGCCAGGACCAGCAGTATCCGCAGCTGACCGTGCAGAACCTGACCTTCGCGAACGGCGACTCGACCGGCCAGAGCACGGACGGCGGCGGAGGCGGGGCCATCTTCGACCGCGGCGGCCGCCTCAAGATCGTCCACTCCCGGTTCGTCGGCAACCGCTGCGACTCGACCGGGCCCGACCTCGGCGGCGCGGCGGTCCGCGCGCTCGCGCAGTGGCACGGCCTGCCCGTCTACGTCGTGAACAGCACCTTCGGCGGGGCGGCCGGCCAAGGCGGCGTGTGCTCCAACGGCGGCGCGCTCAGCAGTATCGGGGTCTCCTGGAGCGTGCTCAACTGCGTAATGACGTACAACTCCGCGATCGGTCACGGCGCCAACCCGGCCCGCGGCGGCACGCCCGGCGGCGGCAGCGGCGGCGCGATCTACACCGACGGCAACACGTACACCGTGACGATTCAGGGCTCGATCATTCGGCACAACAGCGCGAACGAGGGCGGCGGCGCCGTGTTCTACGTCAGCAACGACCGCACCGGAACGCTGACGATCCGCGACTCGACGCTGTCGGGCAACCCGAGCAGGGGATTCTGGACCGACGGATACCCCGGCATCTTCTTCCTCGGCTCCGGAAAGCCGGTGGTCAGCGGCTCGACGCTCAGTTGACCGGGCTCAGCACCGTGATGTTCCAGTTCTTCGGCCCGTGACCGACGGTCACATGCCATATCGAAGGTGGCATGAACTCCGAGGTGATATGCCGGACTCGCTCAATCCGACCACGAGGATGTCCACCTGGCGTGGCTGTTCATGCCGCGCCGTGGACCCAGACCGCTGCCCACGTACCGCCTTGAGGAACAAGCGGGCCGCCGCCACCACGAAGGCGAGCGCGATCAACACCGCCAGGATGTTCATGACGCAGTTTCGGACGCCGCCGCGTCTGTCACAGGCCTCTGCGCGTCAATGCCGGCCATCTCCGCCCGCCCCTTGTCTTCGTGCCCATACGAGATCCGAACGGACTCACTGGACCGTTAGGGGAACGCGGACGGCACTTGCGGCGTACAGCTGCCAAGTTTCGAGATTTTGCCGTGCATCACGCATCCTGGCGGGGCATTACTGGGCATGCTGGTATCTATGTATCGTGATTCGGTGCACCGGCGCGCTGGAGAGTTGATGTGATGGGGTATCGGCCGGCGTGGGTTCCAGACGAGGTCGATATCGAACGCCCCTCGGCAGCCCGGATGTACGACTACTACCTGGGCGGATCGCACAACCTCGCGGCGGACCGCACGCTGGCGGTCGAGGTGATGCGGACCTGGCCGGATCTGAGAATCGTGGCGCGCGCGAATCGGGCGTTCCTGCGGCGCACGGTGACCTTCCTGGCCGACGCGGGGGTGGAGCAGTTTCTCGACCTCGGTTCCGGCATTCCGACGGCTGGCAACGTGCACGAGGTCGCCCGCGCGGTATGCCCCGACGCACGGACCGTGTACGTCGATATGGATCCGGTCGCGGTCGCGCACAGCGCCGCGCTGCTGGCCGGAGTGCCGAACGCCGCCGTCCTCCACGCGGATCTGCGTGACCCGCAGTCGGTGCTCGGCGATCCGGTCGTGCGCGGGTTGCTGGACTTCAGCCATCCGATCGCGGTGTTGCTGATCGCGGTGCTGCCGTTCGTCACGGATGCAGACCACCCGGCTCGGATCATCGCCGAATACCGTCAGGCCACTGTCCCGGGCTCATACCTCGTGATAAGTCACGGCACAGACGAGTATCGGCCACAGGAGGTCAAGGCCGCCGGGGCGATCTACACCCGCGCCGGGCACGAGATCACCGTACGCAGCCGACCACAGATCATGGCTCTGATGGAGGGATACGAGCTCGTAGAACCCGGGCTGGTGGACATGGTCTTGTGGCGCCCCGATCCGGTGCTCGCGGGCGCCGATCCGGTGGGCGGCGATCTGGCGCGCTACTCGATGCTCGCGGCCGTCGGCCGCCGCTGAGGGCGAGCGGTCGGCGGTGAGCGTCGGGCCGATGCAGCTGGCCACGATGTGGGCGCGCAGGTTCGCCGCGGCGGGGACCGACGCGACCGACCCGGTAGCGGCCCAAGCCCTGCTGCGCGAGCTCGCCGCCCAAGTGCTCGGCACGCGCGCGCAGGCGCGGCCGATGCGCGAAGTCGGCCTCACCGTGGGCCGCGCCTTGGTGGACGCGCATTACACGGACCCCGAGTCGATCTCGGCGAGCGTCGAAGTACTCGATCAAGCCCTGCCCGCGCACGTGGACTCCGGCGCGCGGGCCGGCCTGTACGCCGGTTTGGCCGAAGGCTACGCGCAGGCGCTGCGCGACCGTACCCAGGCGGAGCAGGAGGAGACCTTCCAGGCGGTACTCGCCACGTACCGCAGCGGCGAGGCGCGTTTCCGCGCGGTCTTCCGCAACAGCAGCCTGGGCATCGCGGTCACCGATCGCGGCGGACGGATCCTCGAGATCAACGCCCGCATGGCCGAGATGCTCGGCACGCAGGCCGCGGCGGCGCGCGGCTGGGATTTCCGGGAGCTGAAAGGCGCGACCGATCCGGCTGGGTGCTGGACCGGGTTCGAGGACCTGCTGGCCGGCCGGCGGCTTCAGTACGGCATCGACAAGCAGTTCGTCCGGGACGACGGCAGCGCCATCTGGACCCGGATGCGGGCGAACGGCGTGCGCGGCGCGACCGGCGCCGTGGAGCTGATCCTCGCCGTCTTCGAGGACATCACCGAGCGGCGCGAGATGCACCAGCAGCTGCTCTATCAGGCCACTCACGACGCACTCACCGGACTGCCGAATCGCGCCCTGCTGCTCGACCGACTCGCCGCGCTGCTGCACCGGGCCGGGCCGCAGGACCGCCTCGGCCTGTGCTTTCTTGACCTGGACGGCTTCAAGTCGGTCAACGACACGTTCGGCCACGACGTCGGCGACCACCTGCTCACGGCGGTCGCCCGGCGCCTGCGCGACACCGTGGACCCGGCGCGGCACCTGGTCGCCAGGATGGGCGGCGACGAGTTCGTGATCCTGGTGCCGGACAGCACCGGGACCGAGTCGGCCACCCGCGTCGCCGACGCCGTGATCAAGGCACTGCGCCAGCCGGTCGTCGTGGGCGGGCGCACCCTGCCAGTCAGCGTCAGCATCGGCATCGTCGAGCGCTGCGTCGCGGGAACGCAGCCTGCTGAGTTGCTGCGGGACGCGGACGTGACGCTGTACTGGGCGAAGGCCGAGGGCAAGGCCCGCTGGACCCTGTTCGACAAGCAGCGCCACGACCGCCAGGCCGCGCGCCACGCGCTGGCCCGCGCGCTGCCGGCCGCCATCGAGCGCGGAGAGCTGTTCCTCGAGTACCAGCCGATCGTCGCGCTGGCCGACGGCAGCACGCACGGCATGGAAGCGCTGGTGCGATGGAACCATCCGCAGCGCGGCCTGCTCCTGCCGGGATACTTCGTGCCGCTCGCGGAGGAGACCGGATCCATCGTCGAACTCGGACGCTGGGTGCTGCGCCAGGCCGCGGCCGACGCGGCGACGTGGCCGACGGCGCCCGACGGCCGCCCGATCCCGGTGTCCGTCAACGTGGCGGTGCGCCAGTTCCGCGAACCCGGCCTGCACGCCGACATCGACGCCGCGCTGGCCGACGCGGGACTGCCTGCCGACAGGCTGCACTTGGAGATCACCGAGAGCACCCTGATGAGCCCCGACGACGAGGGCCTTGCGGCCATCCAACTCCTGCACACGCTCGCGGATCAGGGTATACGCATCGTCATCGACGACTTCGGCACCGGCTACTCGAACCTGGCCTACCTGCGTACGCTCCCCGCGCATGCCCTCAAGATCGACTCGTCGTTCGTCGCGGCCCTGGCGACCGACCCCGAACACGAACCGCGCCCCGCCCGAGCGATCATCACGAGCCTGATAACTCTCGCCCACGCCTGCGGGATGGCCGCGACGGCTGAGGGTGTCGAAACTCCGGCTCAAGCCGCCTGTCTGCGCGCGCTCGGCGCCGAAACCGCGCAGGGCTACCACTTCTCCCGCGCCGTCCCGGTCGGCCAGGTGCCCGACCTCATCAAGCGCCGCCTCCCGGGCGCAGACTCCTGACTCGGCGGCCCGTGCCGGCCGAGGAGCCCCCAGACTCTCCGGCCGGCACGTCTAGAGCCTCAGCTCAGCAGTGCAGGGTCTGCGACTTGTTGCTGAGGTAGTACTCGGTGATGTAGCCCGTCACCCCCGTCACGGTGTCGTGGACGCGATCCCAGTACACGTTGCCGTTGACCGAGGTACCGGTGGTGTAGCAGTAGTCGGTGAGCGGCTGACCGGTCTGAGCCTGGCCGACGGCGGTGTAGCCGGTGCCCGGGCCGCTGCGGATCTTCACGTAGTTCGTCGTCACGTAGTTGGTGAACGTCCCCGAGATGTGCGGGGTGGGCGCGGCGGAGGCGCCGCCGCTCGACGCGGCCTGAGCGGCGGGCACGGCGAGTACCGCTCCACCTGCCGCGAGCATCGCGGCCGCCGCGAGCCCGACGGCCCGCCTGGTCATGTTCATCGGAGTGAATCTCCTTACTGCCTGGGCGGGTCTTCCCCCCGCCACCCGTGCTACCAGGAGTAGTCCACGCCGTGTTGTTTGGCAGCACCCTGGGTTGTTCGGCCATCAATTCCGAACAACCTGCTGAAGGGCTCTGCTTTGCCGATTCAGGCGGTTGGTGAAGATGCGGCGCCCGAAGGGCGAGGCCACGGCGATGCAGTAGCCGATATAAGCGCAGTAGCGCACGAGATCGGCCTCGCCTTCGGCCAGTTCGCGTTCCAGCGGCATCAGAGGAAGGGCAACCTTGTCGATCGGCGACGGGCGCTTCGTGGCGAGCGAGACGCCGACGCCGTAATGCACCGCGTCCCGTACGACTCCGACAACAGGCTGACTGTAGGCCTTCAGCGCACAGAAACCGACGGTGAACTCGCAGAAGGCGTCGATGGTCTCACCGAGCTCCAGCGCGACGCGTTCCAGAGCCGGTGCGTCGTCCAACAGCGCTTTCGCCGCCTCGTGTTGCTTTCGGAGCCGAGCGTCGCGCTGCCCGGGGTGGTAATGCGACGCATCGACAAACTTCACGTCCGGACTGGCCGAGCTGTAAAACACCGCGGCGGCGAGAGCCATGAAGCTGAAGAAGCGCAGCCAACCGACGCCGGGCCAGTTGATGAAGTCGATGCCGATCACTGACACGGCACCGATCAAAACGATCTGCCAGCCGCTGAGCCTGCCGTACTTGCGGTCCAGCGCGGCTTGTCGCGTGCTGTACCTGATGGTCCACGCGAGCTCCCACGCGCTGCTGCGAGACCGCCAGATCGGCGTTCCACGCGGTATCGGCATACTGAAACCGATGCCCCACCGCGTCCACGGCAGGACCACGGCCACGTAGATCGTCGCGGCGACCACCACCAACAGCCAGCCGAACAGGTGCGCGGCCAGCAGGGCGACCGGCAGCGTTGCGGCGCGCAGAAACGGCTTGATCAGAACCGCATCCAGGCGCCAGGGTCCGGGTACCGGCGGTGTCGTGGCAGAGTCCTGCGCCAACTTCTCCAGGATGAGTTGGTGGCTGAACAGGTAGCCGCCACTCGACCGGTGCATCAGTAGGTGCGCACGCGCGCCCTCGAGCAACCCGCTCAGATCAGTCGGAAGGGCCCGTTGCCGTACGAGCAGCGCACGGAAGAGCCTTCCGCGCAGCAGGCTGACTACGCGTCTGTTCAACAGCGCGGAGAAGAGCACCAGGAAAGCCAGTGTCCAGCCCAACGACCGCAGCACCGCGGGGTCATAGACCGTGTCGGGAAAGGTGTCGCGGAGCTCGTCAATGTACAGGCGCCACAGCTCCGTTTGCAGGTTCGTCGGTACGAAGGCGACGTAGAGCAAAAGCACGCACGACAGCCCGGCCACCGTTTTCAGCCACGTGCACACGCCGTGGAACGCCGCGAGGGCGACACTTGCGCCGGTCTGCCCGGCGCCCCGAGGCAGGCCGACCGGTCCAGGCACCCAGATCCCCAGGATCCTGACGAATACGCTCAGCACGGGCTGCGTCAACGCCAACGGCAGCACCGTCCGAACGAAATACGGGAGCATTGGGTGATCGCGATGGGCGAGCACCAGTGCATAGATGAGAACGCCCTCGGAGACCAGCGCCGCGACGATGCCCGGACCCTTGACTCCGCGAGCGTGATCGGCCTCGGTCTGCGACAGCTCGGACAGCAGGAACGCGGCCCCGAACAGAAGCACCGCGAGGGCGGGAAGCGGTCCGCCCCCGGTGAAGTTCCACGGAGCGTGCCACCAGGCCAGACAAGTCCAGACCGCCAGGCTGACCAGGTCAAACGCGTAGACTCCGCAGCGAGCCTGCCAACGCTTGGGCAGCCATTCGGCGGGCAGCACCCCCGGGCTGAAGACCGTCGCCCCGCGCGATCGCATCAGCCCGGCCAGCATGACAAGGTCCGCACGCAGCCGATCCGCCGGAACAGCGTTCTTAAGCCGCGCTCGCGGCGTGCGCGTCAGTGCCCGGGATACGTACGCGTCGAGCAGGGCGCCGCGTTTCCCTTCCCGGTCGAGCGCGCCGAGCCCGACCGAGTCCGCCGCCGCGGCGGCCAGCGCACCCAGCATCAGGGGGCTGGTGGCCAGTTCGCGCAGCTCCGGATCCCCGTCGAGCAATGCGTGCAGCACGTCGCGGTCGGCTCCCCGCGCTTCGACCCAGCGGTCGAGGTCGTCGGCCGTGAGCGGCAGGATTTCAACGGCCGTCTCCAGGAGCAGCCGTTCCGGTAAGGCCTCGTACTCTTCCAGCCGGCAGCACACGGTCAGCGGGTACAGGTGAGCCGCACCCTGATAGCGGTTGACGGCGGCGATGAACCCGCCACGGTTGGGCTGCGGCAGCTCGTCAACACCATCAATCAACGGGATGACCAGCCCATGCGACACGAGCGACCAGGCCGCACGCGCCGGAAGCCCGTACTGGCGGCCGAGTTGTTTGGCGACCCAGACGTCGAACAATGCGTCGTCGGCCGCCCACGTGGAGGCGTGCAGCACCACCGGCGCCCGATCGGCAGAGGCGTGCCGCCGCAACAGCGCGTCCGCGAGGCTCAGCAGCGCGGTCGTCTTTCCGACACCGGGCGTGCCGAGGACGAGCAGCCGACGCTGCGCGTAGTCGTACGCGGCCAGGATGTCGGCATCGGCAGGCAGCGGCTGGTTCGCGGGAGCGAGCAGCCGCGACGGCGGCGACGCGACCGCGTCAGCCCGCTGAGCCAGTCGCACCGCGACCGGCTCGCCCAGCAACTCCAGGGACGGGCCGAGGACGCCGTCGATCCAATCGCGGCGCACCCGCGTGATCAGCTCGGGCAGCAGGTGCTTCCACGTGTCGGGCGGATCGGCGGCGCGTTCCCACACGTTCGCGCGGTCGGTCCAGCGCTGCCAGCCGCGCAGCGCGATCAGCGCGAGTACGGACCCGAGCAGCGCCCACGGACGCCGTTGCAGAAAGCTGAGAGAGCCGGGCAGCGAAGCGTCCGACGCGTAGTTGACCGCCAGCGCCAGCGCGACGCTGACCAACAGGAAGTCGAAGGCGCCAAGCAGCCGGTGCCGCCACGACCCCATCGACGCTCGCCACCTCCCCGTGCAGCACTATATGCCAACGGGGCGCCTAAACCTCTCTACTCGCAAGCAGATCGCAGACGTCACGATGCCGAACACGAGAATCAGGGCCGTCTTGGCCAGTCGTGGCACCGACGAGCGTTGGACCGGGGCATCCGGGTCCTTGTTCGGCTCCGTTCCGACACTGCTACGCCGCAACTCGTCGGCGGCGAGCTGGTACCAGCGCTCGCGCCACGGCTCGGGATCGCCGCCGCACGCCTGCACGTACGCGAGCGTCACGTCCAACGACGGCAGCGCGGCGGCGGAGGCGGCGACGGACAGTGTGCTCGCGGAGTACCCGGCGCGCTTCGCCAGCGTCCGATAGGGCGGGCGTCCCGCCTTCTCCCGCAGCATGCGTAGATCGTGTGCGAAGGCCGCGATCGGCCCGTCCAATGGATCAATCGGTTTCTCAGCGCGCGGCATTCATCCCCCATGCAGAGTCGCGCCGTACCCGGCCAACGGTGTGGCACGGTGGGCAGCCCCCGCTCCCCATGTTCAAGACGATACCCGCGTACGAGCGGCAGCGTCAGGCCCCTGTTATATCTTTCGGCAAAGAGTTCCCTGACGGTCAGCGGCTTCGGCTGCTGAGGACCGACGAACTCGCGATCTTCCACTGGCCCTGCTGGCGGACCAGGCCGAACCGGGTGCGCTCCTCGGTGACCGCGCCGTTCTTGTAGTAGTAGACGATCGTCGCGTCTACCGACGAGGGCGGGTTCGCCGTGACGTCCGAGGCGGTCACCCGCTGGACCTGCGACCAGAACGACTGGTAGCCGCTGCGGCCGCCGGCGTGGTTCTGCTGGTAGTCCGCGGTCATCCAGTTCCAGGCCTGATCCAGGTTGCCCGGCATCAGCTTGTAGTAGTCAACGATGGTTGAGACGAGTTGGTCGGCGACGCTCTGGTGCGCCGAGGTGGCGGTGGCAGTCGTCGGCGACGCTGGAGACGTGGACGTCGCGGACGTCGCAGGATGCGATGACGTGTGCGCGGAAGGCGAGCCGGACGAGGCGACGTGGGTCGCGGGCGTGCTTGATGAGGCGGCAGGCGATGATGGTCCGCGCTGCGTCCACGTGGCGAGTGCCCACCCGCCGAGCGCGAGCAAGGCAGCAGTTATCAGCACGCCGATAAGCATTTGGCGGGTGCGACGGCGATCCGGCTGCTCGCGCGCAACGTTGTCATTCGTCCCGCTCGCAGGCTCCGCAGCAGCCGGGGGCGCTACAGACGCCGCAGACTCCACCGGTTTCGCCGGCTCCACTGGCGTCGCAGGCGCCGTCGGCAGCGCGTCAGCGCCGGCCTGGAGCGGAGCCGTCTCGGCGACACGGACACGCTCGCTCGCCGCCTCGATCGCTTCCAGCGCCCGCTGCGCCTGCGGCGTCGTCGGACGCAGCGCCGGGTCGCGCTGGAGCATCCACAGCAGCACCGGCTCCAACGGTCCGGCGCGCCGCATCGGGATGACCTCTTCGTGCACGATCCGGTACAGCAGCGCGACGGCGTTGTCGTCGTCGCCGAAGGGCCCGTGACCCTCGACCGCCGCGTAGAGCGTCGCGCCGAGCGCGTAGACGTCGCCTCGGGCATCAGCATGCTGACCCTGCGCCACCTCAGGGGCGATATATCCGAGTGTGCCGAGCAGGATGCCGCTGGCGGTGACCGTGGTGTCGCCGACGGCTCGCGAGATGCCGAAGTCGGTGAGCTTGACCGAGCCGTCGTCACCCAGCAGGACGTTGCCGGGCTTGACGTCGCGGTGCACGATGCCCGCGTTGTGCGCCGCGTTCAGCGCCGCGGCGACCTGGGTGCCGATCTGCGCGGCACGCTCGGGCGACAGCAGCTCTCCGGCGGCCATGAGCTGTGACAGGCTGCGCGAGGCCAGGTACTCCATGACCAGGAACGGCCGCCCGCCGTGATCGACGATGTCGTAGATGCCGATCACGTTGGCGTGATGCAGCCGGGCCGCTATCCGGGCCTCGCGCATCGCGCGCCGCGTGTCCTCGTCACCGCGGCTCAGGCTGATCGTGGAGGGCACATTGAGCTCTTTGAGCGCGACCGTCCGCCCGAGCACCTCGTCGCGCGCCCGCCACACCACCCCCATCCCGCCTGCGCCGATCCGGGCGTCGCGCCGGTAGCGTCCGGCGATCAGGTCGGCGCTTTCGCTCACGACTATCCAACCGTGGTCTCGGCGGGCTGAAGATCTCTAGATCACCTTACTCTAGTGCCCCGGCTTGCTCAGCCCCGCACGTCCGCGTCGCGCACGACGCCTTCGTCGAGGCTCAGCACCTCGACGCGTAGCAGGGCGCCGCTGCGGTGCTCGTCGGTCACCTCGCGCAGCAGCGTGTAGGGCCCGGCAACCAGCCGTCGTACCTTGCTGCGGGCATCCTCCGCACCGGAGAGGTACGTCGTGTACTCACTCGCGTCACGCTCCAGCAGCCTGCCGCGCCCGCTCTGCTCGAGTCCGGCCACGTCGCCGCTCAGCACCAGCTCCGCCAGCGGAAGCAGCGAGTTGATGTCCACCTCCAGCTTCGTGCCGTGCTCGATCACTGTGCCGAGCCGCGCGGCGCGGTCGCCGTACACGTCGGTCGTGCCGGGAAGCTTGATCCGCGTGTCCATGAACTCCTCTTTGGTGCGCGGTTCCCGGCCGAAGCCGCGCGGCGAGCTCGCCAGCCCCAGCAGGTCGCCCACCGGGAGCCCGGACTCGATGTGCACGCGGAAGCGGCTGCCCAGCCACCAGATCGTGGCCGGCGCCTTGATCGCCGCGGTGCCCGGCAGCTCGCGGGTGATGACAACGCCGATACGTACGTTGAGTTCCTTGGCCATTGTCCCTCGGTCCTTTCTCGTCGCGACGCTCAGGAGGACCGCAGCAAGTCGGTGTGCGCGATGACTGCTTTGAAGTTCTGTCGGCTGAAGCTGTACAGGTGCGCGTTGTTCGGCACCCGGTTTTCCGTCACGAGCCACACGCGGTGGGCGTCCCCCATACCCGCGTACCGCACATTGCGCGCGGCGGCCTTCTCGACGGCCTTCGCGAAGTACAGGTTGCGCCACAGCGCGAACATCTTGAGCTGTTCGTTGACCGTTCCCGTCGGCATCGCCTTCAGGATCAGTTGCTCGTCCACGGTGATTCCGGGGTCAGTGTAAGCCCGCTCGATCATCACGGGTACGTACGCCTGGCAGAGTTCCAGCAGCGGCGCGTACTTGTCCTTGTTGATGTCCAGGACGAGCGGATCCCCGAGGAAGCCGTCCACAGGCAGGCCGGTGATGAACGGATCGAGGATGGCGTGCCGGGCGTTGACCACCTGGACGAGCGTGGTCTCGTTGGCCGTGTTGGCGTGGCCGACGAGGTCCTTCGCCCAGCCCCAGCCGATCTTGATGTACCGCTGGTCCGGCTTGCCCCAGTAGCGGCCTCCACCGGAGGTCATCGCCTTCATGTCCTGCTGCTTGGCGAAGAAGGGCACGAGTTCGGCGACCGTGTCGGCGATCTTCGGCAGCAGCGACTCGCCGCCCACGAGCGTGAGGTCGCTCGCGGTGTCTATGCCGAACTTGACCAGCATGTCGCGGTTCTCGTCCAGGTAGGCGTTCCGGAACGCGCTGTTCGGGGGAAGGGTGTCGGTGGCGAACTGCTCGTCGATGAAGTTGAGCGACCGCACCGCCGCGGTGGTCTGGTCCAGCGTGATGTAGTCGTGCTCCTCGCCGACGATATTGAGACCGGCGCTCTCGAACCGCACCCAGACCCCTGGTTCGGCCGGCCCCGGCAGGTTGCCGATGTGGTCGGTCTTCTTCTCTTCGAAGTCGCGTGCCTCGTCCCAGGTGCGGAAGTCCCGCACGACGTCGTCGTCGGCGTACGGCGCCGTCGCCACGGCCTCGACGGGCACGTCGGCCTTGCCCATCTTCTTTCCGTTGACCCACAGCATCAGGTCCCACCCCTTCGCGCGGAAAACTTCACTCGAATTAAGTTATGAATGCCAGGTGTCGTTGAAGGTGATCGAGCCCGACGAGCCTGTCGTGTAGAAGCGGTTGCTCCCACTTTCCCAGATGACGGCTCCGCTCGCGTCGATCTTGATGTACTTGTACTCGAAATACGTGTTCGTGGGCACGCTGAGCGCGGCGGTCCAGTAAGGGTACTTCTGCGAGGACAGCGCCACGGCGTTGGCCGTGTTCCAGCTGCCGAGGGCCGGGATCGAGCCGACGATGTAAACGTTCTGTCCCCAGGCCGTCGTGACGTTCGCGTTGACGTTCACCGTGAATGTGGCCGCGGGTGCGCCGGGCACGCGGCTGTTGCGGTCGATCGCGACGGCGTCGTTCGCGGGGACCGTGACCGTCGCGCGGTTGGCGGAAACCGTGACGGTCGGGCCGGTGCACGCGGTGCCGGACACCGAGCCGTGGATGATGTCGCAGTAGGTGCCGTCGGGCAGGCCGGTGGTGAAGGTGCGGGTCTGCGCGGAGGGCTCGTTGTTGAGGGAGATCCACGCGTCCGCGCCGCGCGAGAACGCGATCAGGTTGGTGCCGTCGGTGTACCAGTTGGTCACCGGGTCGCCGTTGGCCAGCGCGAGGTTGTGCCAATCGACCATGTTCGCCACGCCGGTCAGCCGGTCGGTGCAGTACCAGCCGGCGGCGCAGTTCGTGTTGGTCACGAAGCCGTTGGCGTCGGCGGGCGGCGAGGCGCTGCTGCTGCTCCAGGTGAAGCCCGAGTACACCTGCGGCGTTCCGAAGCCCCAGGCCAGCAGGAACTCGGTGGCCAGGACGTAGGTGGCGCCGTTCTTGTAGCTCAGGTTCGAGCCGTCGCGCTCGGTGTCGTGGTTGTTCACGAAGGTGGACGAGTACGCGCCCGGGATCAGGCTCCACGAGGCGAAGCCGCCGAAGTTGGCGATGTTGCCGGTGAACTGGGTCTTGATCGCGTCGGCGTAGTCGAAGCCGATCAGGCTGCCGGTGTTCTCGAAGGAGGCCGGCTGCAACTGCGTGTTCGTGCTGCCGAGCGCCACCTCCTGGACGATGTAGACCGGCTGGCCGGTCATCGTGTCCTTGTTCAGCAGCGCTTCGACGGCGGCCAGGTCGGCGTGGCCGATGTGCTTCGCGGCATCGACGCGGAAGCCGTCCACGCCGTAGCCGATCAGCTTATTGAGGTACGCGGCCTCGGTGTTGCGCACGTAGGTCGATTCGGTGCGCAGGTCCGGCAGCGCGTCGAGCTGGCACTCGGTGACCTGCTGGTAGTTGTTCCAGTCAGAGATCTGGTTGGAGGAGACCGGGCAGTCGTTCGGGTAGCTGTGGAAGTCCGCTGACGAGTACGTCGGGTACGACGATCCCGGCGTGTAGCTCACGCCGCCGTAACTCGTGTCGTTGCCCTGCTGCCTCGCCATGTGGTTGAGCACGGCGTCCACGTACACCTTCACCCCCGCCTGGTGGCAGGCGGTGACCATGGCCCGGAACTGCGCGTCGTTGCCCATGCGGCTGGTCAGGTTGTAATCGACCGGCTGGTAGATCTCCCACCACGGGTGCCCGTCTGCCGCGTCGGTCGTCGAGTCCTGCGGCGGAGAGACCTGGACCGCGGCGTAGCCGTGCGGGCCGAGGACGTTCGTGCACTCCGATGCCACCGAGTTCCAGTTCCACATGAACAGGTTCGCGGTGACGTCCTTGGCCGCGACGCTCGCCTGCGCGGGCGCCGCGGCGCTCACCAGGGCGACGGGGACGGCAGTCGCGGCGAGCAGCCCGACGGCGACGACGAGGGATCTTCCGGGGTGACGGCGCATCATCGCTCCATCTCAGCGCACTACGACGCAGTCCTCGATGCCTCATGCATACAGACGCCCTGGTGACGGTACACCGCGACCGGCTGCCCGGAAAGTGCGGATCGGTGCGGGAATGACATCAGGCCCCTGCGTGGATGTGGGACGACCACAGGTACGGCATCCCCACGTGCCGATCCCGCTGTCGCAGAAGCGCCGTGCGCAGCGCCTGCGCGCAGCGGTCCGGGTCCAGCCGAGCGGTCGCGGGGTCGATCAGCCCGGCGTAGAAGTCGCGGGCGATATGCAGCGCGACCACGTCGTTGACCACCCACTGCGTGCCGACCACGTGGGGGAAGCCGGCCAGTTGGAACGCGGCGGCGAGGTGGATCGACTCGTCGAGCAGGCGGCTCGACACCAGGCCGGAGGCGGTGTCGCACGCGGAGAGGAAAGCGAGCCTGACGTGGCTGAGATCGACCGCGGCCAGCGCGCTGACGGACAGCGGGTCCTCCCGGTGGTCGTGCAGCAGCAGCCGACTGGATCCGGGGTCAGCGGCGTCGTGGCCGCCATGGCAGGCGAAGTGCGCGATCGAGCGGTGAGCCAGCTCACGAAGGACGCGTGGTTTGGTCGGCGGTTCCCTGCGGTCGCCGGGCCCGGGCTCGATCAGGACGAGAGGGTCGGGGAGTGCAGACGCGAGCGCCTCGGCCTCGTCGGCGGCGCCTGGCAGGGCATCGTCATCGGGTGTCGTAGGCATCGCCACGATCAGGGAACTGAGGTTGGAGGTGGGCATGGCGCGCTGACGGTCGCGGTGAACTCGGGAATGTAGCAGTGCACGAACGGTCGGCGTGTACGACGAGGCCACACGATCCATGACGGTGCGTTTGGTCGAGGTCTGAGGATCCCTGTGGTAGCCGGCCGCGTGCACGGGCAGCATGCCCAGCACTCCCCCGGTCGCCCACCAGACGCGCGGCGCCGGTTGGCCGGCGGCGGGCGTCGTGTGAATACCGAGGGCGTCGAGTACGGGTCCGGTCACGTTGTCCCAGAGCCATTCGAGCGAGTTCAGCATGCGCGACGCGTTCCCGGACCTGCTCGCGGGCTCGTCCGTGAGCGTCTCATCGAGCGCCGGGTAGAAGATCCGTCCTTGCGCCAGAACGGACTCCACGGTCACGCCGGGCAGCGGTAGCGCTTGAACGCCGTCGCTGGTCACAAGCAGTGCATGACCACTCGTCAGGGTGACGTTGAAGACCACGACCGGCCCCTCGGCGCCGGCGGCTGACAGTTCTGCGGTAGCAGGGTGCTCACGTTCCGGCACGGCTCGGCTGCCGCGCGCGTCGAAGCCCCGACCGAGCAGGACTCCCCGACCCTGTTCGAGCAGTCGAAGGGCACGTGCGGCGCGTGCGGACGGCGGACCGGCCGAATCGTCCGCCAGAACAGCCGCTGCGGCGTCGCTGGCCACCCCGGTGATCTCGCCGAGCCTGTGCTGTGCGTCCTGCGTGTCTCCGCTGGTCAGGTGCCGGGGAGCGAGCAGCGGCAGCAACGCCACGGCCGCCTCCAGCAGGGCGGCACCGCGAGCCGGGTCGCGGGGCGCGGCCAGGCGTCCGCCGATGCACGCCGCCCTGACCCTGATCGTCGCAGGAGCCTGCGTGTCGTGTACGGCTTCTGTGGTGACGCGCACCGCGTCTTCCAGGTCCCGTGCGTCCGCGTAGTGCTCGAACCGGCGTGCCAGGGCTACGCCGAGGTTCGTGAGAGCGACGGCGTGTTCGAGTCCTGCGGCGCTGCTTCGTGCGGCCGCCGCCACAGCTTCGCGGCCGACGGCCACCGCGCTGTCGAGGTCGGCACGGTCGCCGACGCGCTCGAAACGCAACAGGAGCGCGCCGTTGAGATTCGCCAGGGCTTTTATTCTTGCTTCCGGCCACTGCGCCGCCGAGGCCGCCTGGCCGGCCACCGCGATCGACTCCGACAGATCGGCCGCGGCGGCGGGGCGGTCAGGGAAGGATCGGGCGCGTTGCTGGAGAGCGGCGGCCAGATTCACCTGCCGCGCGGCCCGTTTCGCCTGGTCGGACGCGGGCGTGCGTGCCACCGCCTCGCGTGCCACGGCCACTGCGGCGTCGAGACCGGCAGCGCTTCCCGTCCGCTCAGCCTGGATGCGCAGCAGTTCGCCGTACTTTGCGAGCATGAATGCACGATCCGGATGGTCGTCGAGTGCCACGGCGACAGCTGAGGACGCCGCGGCGATGGCCTCGTCGAGATCGGCCGACAGACCGCTGAATTCGTACCGTCGCAGCAGTGCGCTACAGAGGTTTGACAGGACGGATGCACGTTGCGGATGACTGGTCAATTGGTCGTTGAACGTTGTGGCGATCTGCGTCCACACCGTGACCGTCGCTTCGAGGACGCGCGGATCGAAGGCCCCTGACCCGCCCTCGCGTGACTGGGAGGCCGCCAGCTGGAGCATCGCCGTCGCGTCCGGGATGGAGCGCTCAGCGAGTTCGGGAAGCAGGGGCACGGGCAGCACTCCCGCCCTGGCCATGAAGCAGGGTTTCAGCACGCTGATCGCGGCGTCACGCGCGGCCTGGCCGTGCGGTTCGGGCAGTCCGTTCGACTGCAACCAGTAGAGCCACCCGAGCGAGTGCCGGGCGGGAAGGTCGTCGCGTCCTGCGGTCAGCAGCTCGTTCAACGCGTCCGCGAGGAGGCCGCCCTGCTCGAACGCCTCGTGTTCCATGACGGACGCGAGGCTTCCGGTCTCGTTGACGCGCAGCAGCCGCGCCTGAATCGCCTCGACCAGCTCCCGAAGCCGCCCCACCGGCCCATTCCCCTTCACCACGCGACGAGCAACCATATGAGTGCTGCGATCGTCAGCCCGAAGGCGACGCGGCTGAACCACGCTTGCAGGCTGCGGCCCGGCGCGGTCGCCAGACGCAGCACGACCGCGGCCAGCAGCAGAGTGACTGCGCCGAGGGCCGCGATGAGCGGGGCCTTGGCCGGGCCCGGCAGCGGTACCTGGTAGCCGAACGCCTGCACGGCCGTAAGGACCATGACGACCGCGCTGATGATCGCCGTCTGGAGCAGGTTGAAGCGCTCACGTCGGCCGTCCGCGGCCTCCTGGCGCTCGTGGAGGCCGTGTTCGATCACGGTCGCGGCGATCTCCGCGACGTCGCGGGTGCGGTCGCAGGCTGCTTGAAGGTACAGCGCGTCGTCTTCGAGCTGGGTCGCGAACCAGTCGGCCAGCGCACGGTCCTCCGCGAGCGCGGACGCACCGCGCACGCCGCCGAGCGGAGCCTGTACCGCGTCGCCGCCGAGAGCGGCGGCCATGTTCCACGCGGCGATCTGCACGGTGCGGCGCATCTCGCGCAGCCCGGTCAGCGCCGCGACCAGCCCCGCCGACTTCACCCGCAGCACGGTCAGGCGCGTCGAGGCGGAGACGAGTTCCGCGGGGCCAGCCGAGACGTCGCGCTCCAGCAACTCCAGCAGGCGCTCGACACGGCTGTCCGCCTCGGCCCGCAACTGCCGCACCGCCTCGCCGCCGGCGTAGACGCGCAGCTGGTAGCGGATCCTGGCCATGTGCATCAGGTAGCGGCCGAACGGCGGCAGTTCGGCCTCGCCGCGCGTCCACACCCAGGCGTCCAGCAGCTTCTCGTCGCGGCGGGAGGCGAGGACGACGAAACGGCGCAGGACGCGATCGTCGGGTTGAGCAGAGGTCTCCCACACGCGCAGGCCAGAGGACGTGAAGTGACCGCGCCGCCACCAGTCCGCGTCGGTGTCAGGGTACTGGGGCACGGCGTCTTGCACGCGTGGCGGCGCGACGCAGGCCTCTTGCTCCGGTGCGTCGTCGTCGAGCAAGGCCAGGAACAGGCGCGCTTCGCCGAGGACTGGACCGGCTACGGCGTCTGACATTCCCGCTGCGACGCGTACCGCGGACCACTTGGCTTCGAGCTCGTGCCAGTCCACTGCCTCGGCCGGATCAGGTGCGATCATCACGAGCAGGCAGAAGACGTCGTGCTCGCGGACGACAAAGGCCTGCACGATCCCGCTCTCGTCCTCGGCTGCGCAGGCGGCAAGCGGTCCGCTGCGGGAAGCGTGCGTCAGGCTCTCCGGCAGCTCGGTGGGCAGCGCGAGTCGCGGGATCGGCGCCGTGGTGCCGAGGGATTCGGCGCATGCGGACCACAGGTTGCGTAGTTGCTCGTAGGACGCCCCGGCATGCCCGCCACGCGCAGGGACGACGACGTGCACGGTGAGGGCCCAGGCACCGACTCCGGAGGGCGGCGCGGTCGTCATGAGTCCGGCTCGGCGGGTCGGACGGAGCGGGGTGTGTTGCCGGCGGCCTCGCCGATTCGGGGTTCTCGTACCAGCTGGGAAATGAGCTTATTGATGCGCTCGCGGATCTCAGGCGGCGCCGGGACGACGGGGCGATCGCCGAGTCTGGTGGAGACACGGTACGGCCCGAGCAGCGCCAGTTCGGCGGCCTGCTCGCTAACCCTGGTCCACGGATCGGCTCCGGCCAGTGCTGATTCCATCGCGGCCACCACGTCGCCGATCCGGGCCCACCGCGTCGCGGGAACCTCCCACTTGATTGCCCTGCGCAGCAGCTCGGCGGCGTCATCGAAGATGTCTTCCATCACACTCCGGTATGGATGTACCCGGCCCACGCCGCGGGCGCGTAGCGAAATTGGGTGCGCAACGCGCGTATCGCGTGGTGCAGTTCCGCTGCCGCGCGATCGGTCGCGGGCTGCCGCGTGCCGTTCTCGGTCAGGCCGCGGTAGAACCCTTCGGTCAGCCTCGCTGAAATCAGGTCGCTGACAGGCCACAGCGTTCCGATGACGCTGCGGTATCCGGCGAGCTGGAATGCGCCGGTGACATGGACCGGCTCGTCCGCCAGGCCTGCGGACGTGACCGCGGTCTCGCAGGCGGAGAGGTAGGCCAGGTCCGCCGTCAGCCGCAGGGCGCTGATCTGCCGGACGGTCAGCGGGGACTCGGCGTGGTCGGCCAGCAGAAGGCGGCTCGCACCGGGATCGCGCGCGTTCGCCGAGGCGTGACAGGCGAAGTGGGCGATGCGATGCTCCGGCAACGCGTCCAGGACCGCGCGCTGCGTCGGATCGGCCAGCAGCCGCGTTCCGGGTAGCAGTTCGGCCACTCGCTTGGCTTCGTCCTTGACGTGCTCAAGCTTCGACTGACCTGCGGCATCGGACACTGAGACGACGAGCGCCGTGCTCTCGGGCGAGTGCGGCGCTCGGGCACGTGCGTACGTCAACGCGCGCAGCGTCGCCGTGTACGAAGAGACGACGCAGTCCATCACGGCCCCGGGTGGGCCATCTGGGGCATCTGCCTGGCGCTGCGCGGCGTGGATCGGCAGGAACGCGAGCACTCCTACCGGACACCACCACACTCGCGGCCACCGCGCAGGCGGCGCATCGGTTGCATCTGCTGCTGTCGTCGTGCCCTGATCGGTCAGCAGGCCCAAGGCGCTCAGCACCGGTTGGGCGGCGGCGTCCCAGAGCCACGCGAGCACGCGCGTGCTCTCTTCCTGCGCGGCGATTGCGGCCGAACGGTCCCGGTCACCCACGGGAGCCACGGCCGCGAGAAGGGCGGCGGCACGATCGAGGACAGTGTCCTCGTCCAGCGCTGGTAGCTCTACCACGCGGACGGCCGCCTCGGCGCCGCTCGTGATTATCAATGCATTACCCCCGGCGCGGCCGGCGCACAGGAACACGACGGGGCCGTCCGAGGCCGCGTCGGCGAGGTCAGCGAATCGGGGCGCGCGCAAGAAGTCTGCGAAACCGTCCAGCGCCCTGATCCGCTCGACCAATCCGGTCCACTGCGCATGCGCGGCGCGTCGTTCGGCGGCAAGGGCCTGTGCTTCCCGCAGCGCTGTCGCCGTATCACGACGGGGAGGCGCACCGACGGCGTTGCCCTCCTCGGAGAAGACGAACGGCAACTCGAATCCGGGCTGCCCGGCCCCGAATGCGTCCACGCGATCGCGCAGCGCCTCGACCTCCTCGGCCAGGTTGGGCCGCACCACGCGCAGCCGGGCAAGATCACTGCTCACCGCATCGACCCGGTCGGCGGCCAGGAGGCCCCGAGTCTGTTCCAGCAGCTCAACCGCGTATTGCGGCCGACCCGCAGCCAGAGCGGCCGAGCAGCACTCGGCCGGCAATCCGGCGAGCCGCCGCAGCTGGCGCTCCCGATCGATGCGCGTCAGACTGCGCGGGGCGAGCAGCTGCGTCAACGCGATGGCTTCCTCCAGCGCCGCGAGAGCCAACCCGGCCTGGCCGGATTCCAAGTCGAGCGCGGCCTTGCGGCGGTAGGCCTTGATGCGGACGTCCACGCTGCCGGCAGTGTTCTCACATGCCTCGGCGAACGCCGCGTAGGCCGCAGCGAGTGGAGCCGCAGATCCGGTGCGGCGCGCCTGGGCACTCAGGAAGCTGCCGAGGTTGGTGAGGTACATCGCATGGTCCGGATGCCCGGGCGCGAGGGCCTCGACCGCCTGCCGTGCGTAGTCCACGGCCTCGGTCTGTAACTCGGGCTGCTGGGCGCGTTCGTGGAGCGCGTGGAGGGCGACGGCGAGATTGCAGAGGAACTTGGCCCGGTCGGGGTGATCCGGCGCGGTCGCGGACACCGCCTCCCGGCCCAACTCGACGGCGGCCTCGACGAGGATCCCCGTGTCGTCCACCAGTTTCGGTTCTGCCAGGCCCTCCGCCACGCCAGTCGGCCCGAAGGTGTCGTAGAGCTCGTACAGGGAATGCGCGATCGCCGCCGCGTTCGACAGCACCGACACCCGGACCGGGTGGTGCACGGGCAGCGTCCGCACCGCCTCGTCGCAGCGGTCGAACGCCCGCATCAGCGCGTCGATCTCCCCGGTGCGCTCGTAGAACTGCGACAACACCAGCACGAGATTGTTGGCGATCGCGCCACGGGCCGGATCCGCGGCGGCCACCGCCGCCATCGCCCGCTCCCCCGCGGCGACGGCCTCCTCCAAGTCCACGCTCTCGCCGGTGAGGTCCGCGTGCGCGGCGAGGGCGAACGCCAGGTTCGCCTCGTGCCTCGCCCGCAGCAGATGCCCGACGGGGATCGCGGCCACGGCCTCGCGGCCGGCGCTCACCGCCTCGGCCAGGACGTCGGCGTCGTAGCTGCGCTGGAAGAGTGTCAGGAGCATGCCGCCGAGATTGGACAGCATCGCAGCGTACTGAGTGCTGTCCCGGGGCGCCGCCTGTACGGCGCGCCGGCCGGTGGCCACCGCCGTTTTCAGCGCGGTGGCGTCGTCGGTGCGCAGAGCGTGAATCCACTGCGTGAGGCTCAGATTGGACAGCGCCCGTGCCAGCAGCGGGTGGTCGTCAGCGAGTGAATCCGCTGCCTGCCGACCGACGTCGAGCGCTTCGAGCAGCAGCCTTACGTCCGGCTCGTCGCCGCGTTCGAAGAGCGTACGCAGGCAGTAGCCGAGGACCGTGAGCGCGAGCGGACGGCTCGGATCGTCCGGCCCCGCCAGGGCGGCCGCCTGCCTCAGCCGCGTCTCGGCCTCCCGCAGATCGTCGAGATCTTCGCTGAACTCGTAGATCCCGCGCTGGATGCTGCCGAGGTTGATCAGGACGGTCACTCGGTCCGGATCAACCTCGGCAAGCGCGTCGAGCAGCGACCGAGTCAGATCCCTTGCCTCCAGGAGCACATCGGGCCACAGCAGCGTCTGGTACGCCTCGAGCAGCACGGCGGCGAGGTTCGACCGGCGCGCGGTGTAGTTGAGGTCATCGACCGGCGTGGCCTCAACGGCGACGCGCAGCAGCGCCGCGGCCTCGAGCAGCGGCGAGCGCGACCCGGTCCGCTGATGCTCGGCGAAGCAGACGGCGACGCGGTCACCCACCTGGCGCAGGTCCGCTCTGCGCAAGCCGCGCCGCAACCCCCGATGCAGCAGGCTGCGAACACGGTCGGGAACCCGGTTGGGCGCGATGGGGAAGAAGAGGCCGAAATATCTCAGGCAGGCCGCGAAATCCACGCGGTCGGCGCGCCTCGGCAAGATCAGATATCGGTTCCAGTGATACGACGCCAGCGAGCACGCCGCGTCGAGGTCCACGGTCGGATCGGTCGCCGCGGCCAGATCACGCGCCGCCGCCACCGCCTCCGCGCTCAGCAGCAGCCTGATATCGCCGCCCTGCGCCGCCTTCGCGAGGAGGTCTTCCAGCCGCTCCCAGGCGTCATCACGGCCGGCTCCGAACGCAGGCTCCACGATCTGGCCCCCCAAACCGGCGTGACTGAATTGGTCGCCGCCATATCAAGAATCGCACGAAAGAGCGGACCTCAGTGCGTACACTTTCCTTGCCGGCGTCGCCGGTCGAAATGCGGGCCGGCGACTGGGGAGATCGCAGTGGCGCGTTTACAGATCAAGGTGCTCGGGCCGCTGTTGCTCGAGGTGGATGGGCATGCGGTCAGCGTTCCCCCGTTGTCGGCGAGGGCGCTTGCGCTGCTGGTCGCGGCGGACGCAGCGCCCGTACCAGTCAGCCGGCTGCACAGAGAACTGTGGCCACGGTCGATCGACCGCACTCACCGGAATCGGGCGAGCCGCACCGAGGTACAGCAGCGCATCATGGCTCTGCGCCGGCTGCTGGACGCCGACGGCACCGCTCCGGAAGAGTCGGCGCTGCGCACGTCCACGGTGTTCGTCGGTGCGGAAGCAGAGTCCGCATATCAGCTGGTGCACGATCCGGACGACGTGGACGCGGCGCGTTTCGAGCGGCTGGTGGTCGATGCGATGGCGGCCGAGTGCTCCGCCAGCAGATCGTGCGAGCTGCTGCGGGAGGCGCTGGAACTGTGGCGCGGCGAGCCGCTGGCCGAGTGCGAGCCGACCGACTTCGCCGCGGCCCGGATACGCAGGCTGCGCGGCCTGTACGAATCGGCATGCAGCGAGCTGACCCAGCTCCAGGTGGAGTTGGGGCGCCTCGACGAGGCGTTGGCCACGGCGCTGCTGGTCGCCGACCGGCGACCTGACGACCCGCGGGCCCGCGCGCAGGTCACCGAGCTGCGCGCGCGGCTGCGCGCCCGCCGGGGCGACGAGCTGTTGCAGCGGCAGTTCTCCGGCCTGCGCACGCGGCTGTCGATCGTGCGCGGGGACCTGTTCGAGCAGAAGGGCTCGAACATCGTCGTCGGGTTCTGCGACACCTTCGACACCTCGACCGAACGCAACGAGCTGATCAGCACCGAGAGCGTGCAGGGCCAGCTGCTGCACCGGCTCTACGGCGCGGACGCGAAGGCGCTCGATCGGGAGCTGCGGCGCGGGCTGCGCGGGGTGGACCCGGTCGGCAGGGAGAGCGCCCGGGACAAGCCGAAGGGCAAGCGGGTGCGCTACCCGATCGGCACCGTGGTGCCGCTGCCGCACGAGGACCGGTGGATCTTCGCGGTCGCGTACACCCGGCAGGGCAACGACCTCGTCGGCCGGTCGAGCAGGCCGGAGCTGCGGCTCAGCCTTGAGCGGCTGTGGGTCGCGGTGGGCCGGCGCGGCCAGCTCAAACCGGTCGCGATGCCGCTGGTCGGCGCGAAGCTGGCGCGGGTGCCCGGTGCGAGCGGCGCCGACCTGCTGACGCTGATCGTCGATACCTTCGTGCGGGCCGGGTGGAACGGCTCGATGATCACTCCGGAGCTGCGGATCGTGCTGCGGCCGCAGGATCTGGGTGTGATCGACCTGCCGGCGGTGGAGCGCTATCTGGGCACGCTCGACGAGGACGGAAGGGCGCCGGATGAGTGACGACCTCGCGCGCATCCGCGCGGACGCCGTCAGGACCCTGAGCCATGTGCCGCGTTGGGAGCTGTCCCCGGCCCGCTGGGAGCTGCTCGGCGCGATGCTGGACACGCTCGCCGCCGCGGCGGCCGAGGCGGACGCGGACGCGATCGCGCTGGCCACCGCCGATCTGGAGCTCGCCGGGCCGATGCGGATCACCCGGATCGGGGCGGCGCGCACCGACCGGCAGGAGGCGCCGCCGCGGATCCGCGAGCGCGTCAATGAGCTGATCCACGTGCTGCGTGGCGGCCCTGACGCGGAACCGCCGAAGGCGACCGGGCGATGACGCGGCTGCTCGACCAGCAGTACGTCGTGCACCTCTACGCCCCCGCGCACGGCCCGGACGCCCCGGCCGCCTACCGCGGCCTGTGCGAGATCTGGCGCGGCTGCCGGCTGGCGTTCCAGATGACCGAGCCGGTCGAAGGGCTCGGTCTGCCGCTGCTGCCGCCCTCGTCCCCCGACGCGGTCCCGGACGGCTTCGACGGCGCGCTCGCCCTCCAGGAGCGGCCGTTCGCGGACAGCCAGGCGGTGCTGCGCCGGCACCACGACGTCTTCAACCTGTCCGTCGCGCTGGCCCCGCCCGAAACGCGGCTCCCGCAGGACGGCGCGTGGGCGTGGTGGCACGACTTCGACCGCGCCTGGAACGCCATCAGTGCGCGGTACGCCCCGCACATGCTGGGAGAGGCTCGGCTCTTCCTGGCCGGCGTGTCCGCGAGCGACGCAGAGCTCTTCGGTGCAGGCGGCGCCGGCGGCAGTGACGGTGACCGTGACCGCGACGGCAGGCTGTCGGCGTTGCTCGGCGCGCTCACCGCGCTGATGCCGGTCGAGCCGCCCGCCGGGCACGACCCCGATCCGCCGCCGCGACCGCCCGACCCGCGCGGGGTCGCACTCGACCCGGCGGTGCGGCTCTGGGAGCCGCACGCC
>JBKOWZ010000133.1:0-8865 GCA_046724665.1 Actinomycetota bacterium | reverse complement strand
CTGACGCAGCCAGGCCGCAGGGCACGCAGGCCTGGCACTCCGAGCAGGCCGCGCAGTCCGCACCGTCCGCGCGCGGTAGCCGGGCGCCGCGCACCGGGGGCCCGGCCTCGCAGCAGGGCATGCGGCGGCAGAACCTGGCGCTGGTCATGGGCGCGCTGGCGGCGCACGGCCCGAGTTCGCGCGCCGAGGTCGCCGAGCTCACCGGGCTGACCAGGGCCGCGGTCGGCAGCCTGGTCAACGAGCTGGCCGCGGCCGGCCTGACCACCGAGCTCGGCCTGGCGCCCAGCGGCCGGGTGGGCCGGCCGGGCTCCGCGCTGGCGCTCAGCGGCCAGGGGCCGGCCGGGCTCGGGCTGGAGGTCGGGGTCGAGCATCTGGGCGCCTGCGTGATCGACCTGCACGGCACCGTGCGCACCTGGATCGAGATCGAGGCGCCGAACCGCGGCCGCGAGCCGCGCGAGGTGCTCGCGGAGCTGAGTGACGTGGCCGCCGCCGCGCTGCAACACGCCGCGGCGCAGGGGCTGCGTCCGGTCGGCACCGTGGTCGCGGTTCCCGGCCTGGTGGGCGCGGCGAGCGGGACCGTGGAGAAGGCGCCCAACCTCGGCTGGCGCGCGGTGCCGATCGCGGACGCGGTGGCCGAGTGGCTGCCCGCGCCGCTGCGGCCGGTGCCGCTCGAGGTGGAGAACGAGGCGAACCTCGGCGCGCTGGCCGAGCTGTGGCACGGCTCGACCCGGCCGCCGGACTTCGTGCACGTGTCCGCGGAGGCCGGCATCGGCGCCGCCGTGATGATCGGCGGCCGGCTGTTTCGCGGGGCGCGCGGGTTCGCCGGGGAACTGGGGCACGTGCCGGTGTACCCGGACGGCCCAAAATGCACCTGCGGCGCGCGCGGCTGCCTGGAGCAGTACGCGGGCGAGGAAACCGTGCTGCGCGCGGCGGGGCTGTCGGATACCGGCGGCGATCGCATCAAGACGCTGACCGACCAGGCGCTGGCCGGGAACCGGCGCGCGCTCGAAGCGCTGGAACAGGCGGGCCGGGCGCTGGGCACGGCGCTGTCCGGCATGGTGAACCTGCTCGACCCCTCGGCGGTGGTGCTCGGCGGCGCGTACGCAGAGCTGGGCGAGTGGCTGCTGCCGGGCATGCGCGCGGAGTTGGCGGCGCGGGTGACCGTGCGGCCGTGGAACCCCGAGGCGTTGCGGGTGTCCGAGCTCGGCAGGCGCGGTCCGCTGCTCGGCGCGGGCACAGTAACGATCCGGCGGATCATCGAGGACCCGGCGCGTTACGCGGCCTGGCGCAACACGCACAGCACGAGCCCGAGTGCAGTCCTGAACGCAGCTGAGCGGCGCGCCGCCGACCGTTAGGGTCCCCCGTATGGACGATGCGGCGCTGCCCGGGACGAAGACGACGCTGCGCGGCGCGCTGGTCACGCTGCGGCCGGCAGGCGAAGCCGACATCCCCGCGCTGGCGGCGATCCGTTCGGATCCGGAGGTGTACCGCTGGTGGCGCGGCGGCGATGACCTGGCCGCAGCCGTCACCGACGAGCTGGCCGACGATGAGGCGCACAGCTTCGCCATCGAATACGAAGATCGTACGACCGGCCTGATCCAGTGGTCAGCCGAGGAGGAGCCGGACTACCGGCACGCGTCGATCGACATCTACCTCGACCCTGCGGTACGCGGCCGCGGGCTTGGCAGCGACGCCGTGTACGCGGTGGCGCGCCATCTGATCGTCGATCACGGGCACCATCGGATCACCATCGACCCGGCGGCGGACAACTCGGCGGCGATCCGCTGCTATGCCAAGGTCGGCTTCCGGCCGGTCGGCGTGATGCGCCGCTACGAGCGCGGCGCCGACGGCACCTGGCACGACGGCCTGCTGATGGACCTGCTGGCCGACGAACTCGCCGACCCGGGCGCGCCGGACGGAAGAAGTGGGCAAGGCGGCGGGTTGTAGCCGGTGCCGACGTGGTATTCAGTTCGTTTGGAATGCGTAGTCTGAGAAGGAGGCCGTCATGACGGTGCGCGCGGTGTGGAACGGTCAGGTGATCGCCGAGAGCGACAAGACCGTGGTGGTCGAGGGGAACCACTACTTCCCGCCCGAGGCGGTGCGCCGGGAGTTCTTCGCGCCGAGCAAGACCACCACGATGTGCTCCTGGAAGGGGCTGGCCAGCTACTACTCGCTGAACGTGGACGGCACGACCAACCGCGACGCGGCCTGGTACTACCCGAAGCCCTCGGACGAGGCGGCCGAGATCCGCGACTACGTGGCTTTCTGGCGCGGCGTGAAGATCGAGAAGGTGAAGTAGCAGAAGGGGAAGCAGTCGCGCCGCGGCGAGGATCATTCGCTTCGTAATATCCTGTGACTTCTACCTCTGATCGGCGCAGCGAGGGACGACGGCATGAGCCAGACCGACTGGGATGAGCGGTACCGCGAGACGAAGTGGGTCTGGAGCCTGACGCCGAACGTCTTCGTCGCCGAAGGGCTCGCCGGCCTCGCCCCCGGCCGCGCGCTGGACCTCGCCTGCGGCGAGGGGCGCAACGCGCTGTGGCTCGCGGGGCGGGGTTGGCGGGTCACCGCCGTGGACTTCTCGACGGCCGCGCTGGACAAGGGCCGCGAGCGGGCCGCCGAGGACGGGCTCGAACTGGAGTGGGTCGCCGCCGACGTGACCGGCTACGCGCCCGAACCCGGCGGTTACGACCTCGTGCTGATCGCCTACCTGCACCTGGTTCCGCGCGATCTCGCGACGGTGCTGCGCCGCGCCGCCGACGCGCTCGCCCCGGGCGGAACGCTGTTCGTCGTCGGGCACGACGTAACGAACATCGCCGACGGCTTCGGCGGGCCGCAGGATCCGGACGTGCTCTACACACCCGAGGCGCTTACCGCGCCCCTCGGCTCACTGCGCGTCGAGCGTGCGGAGCGCGTGACGCGTGCGGTGGACGGAGCGCCGCGCCCCGCGATCGACACGTTGGCCGTCGCGATCCGGGACTGAGCCCGGCTCGGTTATCGGCGGATCGGGCACGATGAGCACCGGGCACCGCGCTTTACGTACGCACGCGTGGCCGATCGACGCCGAGCCGAGGCCGAACAGGCCGCGCCGCTGCCTGCCGCCGTCGGTCCCGACAATCAGGACGTCCGTGGAGTAGTGCGCGCGGCGGGTGAGCGTGTCGGCGACCGAGCCGACCAGGACTTCGCGATGGACCACGATGTCGCCCGGCAGACCGCCGAGGGCGTCGTCGAACGCCGCGTCGATCTCCTCGACCGCGCGCAACGTCAGCCGCGGTGTGACGCGCACCGCGTGTAGCGGCGCACTGCGTCGTCTGGCCTCGTCAACCGCGAACCGCAGCGCGGCGAGGCCAGGCTGCGAGCGGTCCACGCCCACGAAGACACGCGCGCCCGAACCCGAACCGGAGTCCATCGCCCTCCCCCTTCCCCCGCGGGCGTCGCGCCCGCGCGCCTCGGGAACCCCAGGGCCCCGACCGTCCCCCCGAGCAAACACTGCCGCCCCCTCGAAGGGTTCTCTGTCCAGCATGGACCGCCGACGGCCGAGGTTGTATCCGCATTTCGAGTTATCTGAACCGGCAGCGACTTCGCAAACATGTGCGAGTACTCTATCTCCCGGAGGTGTGCTACGAAGCCTGATTCCCTAACCGGAGGCGTCAGGCTGCCGAGGCACTAGTCGTCGCGCGGCTCGGGCTTGTCGCGGATCAAGCAGGCGGCGGCCGCTACCAGCGACATCGCGATGGCCAGCGAGAAGACCACGACCAGGCCGTCGTGAAAGGGTCCGGAGATCAGGTTCGGGAAGAACTCGCGGCCGGTCAGCGTGTGCGCGTTGGCTGTGGGCAGGCTGCCCAGCACTCGCGGGCCGAGCAGCTGCTGGATCGGGTTGTAGCCGAGGAACGCGGCGAACAGGGTGCCGACCGGAGGCAGCGCGGCGACGGTGTGCGCGTCGGCGAGCGGCACGCCCTGCGCGATCAGCCCGCTGGTGAGCGTGTTCGGCAGCGACCCGGCCAGCCCGGCGACCATGAGCGAGAAGAACACGCCGATCGACAGCACCATGCCCGCGTTCTGGAAGGTGGCGCGCATGCCGGACGCGGCGCCGCGGGCCTCGGCCGGCACGTTGGACATGATGATCGAGGTGTTCGGCGCGGCGAACAGGCCGCCGCCGAGCCCGTTGAGGAAGACCAGCGCGGCGAACCAGCCGTAGCCGAAGTCCGTCGGGATCAGCAGCAGCCCCGCGAACGAGGCAGCCATCACGACCAGGCCGCCGGCCGCGAACAGCCGCGCGCCGAACTTGTCGGACAGGTGCCCGGCGATCGGCCCGGCGGCGAGGAAGCCGACGGTCAGCGGCAGCAGGTAGATGCCGGCCCACAGCGGCGTGCGCGCGTAGTCGTAGCCGTGCAGCGGCAGCCAGATGCCCTGCAACCAGATGATCAGCATGAACTGCATGCCGCCGCGGCCTATCGAGCCGAGCAGCGCGGCCGCGTTGCCGCCGGTGAAGGCGGCGTTGCGGAACAGCCGCAGCGGGAACATCGGCTCGGCGACCCGCGTCTCGACGACGCAGAACACCGCGAGCAGCACGAGCCCGCCGGCCAGCCCCGCGACCACCCACGGGTTCGTCCACCCCATCGTGTGCCCGCCATATGGCTGAATTCCATAGGTGATCCCGGCCAGCAGCGCGGTCAGTCCGACGCCGAAGGTCAGATTGCCCCACAGGTCGAAGCGCGCGGGCTTGCGGATCCCGGTCTCGTGCAGCGAGCGGTACGCCCAGACCGTGCCGAGCAGGCCGATGGGCACGTTGACCCAGAAGATGGTGCGCCAGTCCCACTCGGCCAGCACCCCGCCGAGCACCAGTCCGATGAACGAGCCGGCGATCGCGGCGACCATGTTCACCCCGAGCGCCATGCCGCGCTGCGCGGCCGGGAACGCGTCGGTGATGATCGCGGCGGAGTTGGCCATCAGCATCGACCCGCCGACGGCCTGCACGATGCGCCAGAGGATCAGCCACAGCGCTCCCCCGCCGCCGTGCAGCGGATCGAGCGACAGGACGACCGAGGTGACGGCGAAGATCAGGAACCCGGCGTTGTAGATCCGCACCCGGCCGTAGATGTCCCCGAGCCGGCCGAGCGCGACCACGAGGACGGCCGAGACCAGCATGTAGCCCATCAGCATCCACAGCAGATAGCTGACGTTGCCCGGCTGGAGCGGGTCGAGCCGGATGCCGTTGAAGATCGCCGGCAGCGAGATCAGCACGATCGAGCTGTTGATCGTCGCGATCAGCATGCCCAGCGTCGTGTTGGAGAGCGCGACCCACTTGTAACGCGGGTGGTCCGCGCCGATCCAGCGGCCCCGCCGCTGCCCGCCCGGCCCCTCCGAACCGCCGCCGTCTCGCCGGACCGACCGCTGCGTCCTGCCCTCGGCACCTGTGTCGGCACCCGTGGTCGTCATCCGCGCCAACCTCCCGCCGGCCAAACTATTTAGCAGAGGTTACCTAAATAGCTGCGGGAGGATAAGACAGGATGATGGTGACGAGCGTTACAGCTGGTTGACGACCTACTGCTCGCTGCCGGCCCAGGTGCAGACCCGTGCCAGGCGCGCCGGGTGGTCCCGGCGCGGTGCCATACGTGCCCTCTCGGGACGGTCCGGTCAGTCCTCCACGAGGATCGCGCCAGACGGACACAGGTCGGCCGCCTCGGTCACCTTCGCCGCAAGCTCAGGCGGCGGAGAGGTCAGCCCGGGTGATACCCAGCTCCCAGCGCGGTGCCGTACACGCACTCCCGGAGCGGCCCCGGCCAGTCCTCCACGATGATCGCACCGGACGGACACAGGTCAGCCGCCTCAGTCACCTTCGCCGCAAACTCGGGCGGCGCGGACGTCAGCACGGGTGATACCCAGCTCCCAGCGCGGTGCCATACGCGCACTCCCGGAGCGGTCCCGCTCAGTCCTCCACGATGATCGCACCGGACGGACACAGGTCGGCCACCTCAGTCACCTTCGCCACGAACTCGGGCGGCGCGGACGTCAGCACGGGTGATACTCAACTCCCGGCACGGTGCCGTGCGCGCCCTCCAGGGACGGTCCGCTCAGTCCTCCACAATAATCGCACCGGACGGACACAGGTCGGCAGCCTCAGTCACCTTCGCCGCAAGCTCGGGCGGCGGAGAGGCCAGCAGCGCGACGACCAGGCCCTCGTCGTCCTGGTCGAAGACCTCCGGGGCGGCGAACACGCAGTTCCCGGCCGAGCAGCACTTCTCCTGATCGACGCTGATGCGCATGCGGGGGCTCCCACCTTCCTCTTCGCTACTTCTCGGCGTTCGCGGCGTCCGTGCTCGATCCCGGCTCGGTCCGTCCGTACTCGATCACGACGGGCCCAAGCTTAGAGGCTGCGCGCCCCGCTCGCAGGAAGCTGCATTGCTGTATCAGCTGTGGCGTGGCGCGCCTCATGTTGGGCGCGGGGGCCGCAGGGGGCCGCCTGCTTCCCTCATAGCGATAGCGATCCCGGAGGCGGCCGAATGACCGACCACCACCACGACGACCCGCGCTACCAGCCGGGCGGGCTGCCCATGTGGCAGCGGGTGGAGCTGACCGATCCGGCCCACGCGCTCGACGGCGCGCCGCGAATCGTCGGGCGGCTGCTGAGCGCGGCGCATGGCCACGCGGTGCTCGGCCGCCTCGCGGTGGGTGATCAGAGCGCGTTGGCCGAGGCCGGGGTGGTGTCGCGGCGTTCGTACGACACGCGGCGGCACGAGTGGGGACTGGGCCGTGACCGCGTGCACGGCGACTGCTACCTGGTGGCCGGCGGTCCGAACCTGATCGACTGGGACAGCGCGGCGCTGTACGGGCTCGAACCGCTCGCGCACACCCATTCGGAGCATTCGATCAACCGCGGCGAGGTGACCCGCGACCTGGCGCCGACGCTCGCCGCGGCGCTGTCCGAGTGGCTGACGCAGATGTCCGGGGTCCCGATCGGGTTCATGCCCGGAGACCTCTGGTACCTCTTCCCGTCGAACCAGGACCTCGGCGCCGCCTACCTCGGGCCGCACCAGGACGCCGCGGTGGTGTACACGCCGTTCCGCCTCGGCGCGGACGGCTGGCTGTCCGCGGCGACCGGGCCGACGATCAACGTCCAGTACGGACCGGTGCTCGCGCGGCTGCGGGACGACGCGGCGGACCTCGTGCGGCGCAGCGCGGTCATCCTCAACGACGAGAAGAGCGTGCGGCGGGTGGAGGCGGACTGCCTGCTGTACTTCTGGGCGCCGATCACGGTGCGGGCCGGCGACCGGCCGATCATCTCGGGCGTCCTCCAGGTCGATCCGCTGCGCGGCATCGACGGGCGCGCGCCGCAGTTCGCCTGGTTCCGGTCCCAGGCGGCCAACGGGCTGCGCAGCCGCGCACAGGTGCGCATCCTCATCTCGAACCTGCTGGCCGGACACTGACCGCATACGATGGGCCGGTGATCTGGAGCCGGCGGATCGTGGTGCTTCTGGTGCTTCTGGCCTGCGTGGGCGTGAGCGTGGCCGCCGCAATCGCAGCCGGCGGTACCGGCGAGAAGGCTCCTGCGCACGGCCCGGCACGTGCCGGAGCCGAAGCGCGTGCCGCGCCCGAGCCCGCCCACGGCAGCGGGCACGCCAAGTTCGAGCCCGCGGACGGCGCGGTCTATCTCGGCGTGTCCACCGACCTGTACCGGATGGACGTGTTCGAGAGGGCGGCCGGGATCACCACCCATCCGGCGATCTACAACCAGTACACCTGGCCCGACGGCCCGTTCTCCCCGACGCTGTCCGCAGCGGCGACGATGCCCGGCACGACGCCGATGGTCTCGTGGAACCTGGAGCTCGCCGGCGGCACCGTCGCGGCCGGCGGACGCGACTCGTATCTGCGCGAGCAGGCCGACGCGGTGAAGCGGTTCGGCAAGCCGGTGTTCGTGCGGCTCGACTGGGAGATGAACGGCACCTGGTACCCGCAGTGGAACCTGCCGGCCGTATCACAGAGTGCGTACATCGTGGCGTGGCGGCACGTGTACGACCTCTTCCAGTCCGAGGGCGCGGCGAACGCGGCGTTCGTGTGGTGCGTCAACACCTGGCGCGGGCCGGGCGGAGCGCACGTTTCGGCGTGGTACCCCGGTGACGCCTACGTGGACTGGATCGGCGTGGACGGCTACCCGCAGAGCGCGCCGACCGGCTACCTGCTGGACGGACCGGACGGGCTCAACGCCCTGGCTTCCTTCGCCTCGGCCCGAGGCAAGCCGCTGATGCTGGCCGAGTGGGCGCCACAGCTGCCGGAACAGGACACCGCGGCCGCCGTCGATCTGATCCTCGACTGGGCCGCCGCGCATCCGCGAACCGTCAAGGCCCTGGTCTACTTCGACTTCGCGGTCGGCGAGAAGGACTTCCGGCTGGCGAGCCACGCGGTCGGCGCCGCCGAGCTGCGCCGGCGCACCGGACCGGATCCGAGGTACCTGAACACGGTGGCCGGCGCGCAGTAGCGATGTGACGCCCGCGTCCAGCGCCATCACCGTAGCAGCAACGTGTCAAGGGGTGTCGGGGCGCCAAGTGAAGCAGAAGGCTGCGTGCGTACACCGATTTCCCGCCCGAACGCCGGGGCGAATCGCACTTTGTGACAGTACTCTGACCCAGATCCGTCCTATCCGGAACAACAATCTGATGAGGACATCCATGGGACACTTCGGGCGTCTGCGGACCACCCACACCGCATCGCGCCGCGCCGCCGTCCTGGCGACGGCGTCCGTGTTGCTCACCGCCGCGCTGGCCGGCCCGATCCCGGCCGCGAGCGCCGCCGGCAACGGCGGCTTGAGCTGGGCGACCACCGTGACCGGCCAGCGGGTCGCGGTCCGGCCCACCAACTACCCCACCC
>JBKOWZ010000177.1:0-17133 GCA_046724665.1 Actinomycetota bacterium | reverse complement strand
GCCCAGCCGCGCAGCCGCCGGGTCAGCGGCACGCCGCGGCTGAGCAGCACCGCGGCGCGGCCGGCCTCCCAGCGCAGCAGCGCCTTGAGGTCCTCGTCGGCACGGCCGGCCGCGAGGTCGCCCTCGGACACCCCGAACGCGGTCAGGTCCTCCTGCGGCAGGTAGATCCGCCCGGCCCGGTAGTCCTCGGCGACGTCTTGCAGGTGCTCGATCACCTGGAGCCCGGTGCACACCGCGTCGGAGTCGGCGATGTTCTGCTCGGTGGCCTGCCCGGCGACGTACAGCACCACCCGGCCGACCGGGTCCGCCGACAGCTTGCAGTACGCGACCAGCTCGGCGAACGTGGCGTAGCGCGGCTTGTGCTGGTCCATCAGGTTCGCGGCGACCAGGTTGTGGAAGGGCTCGACCGGCACCCGGCCGTCCGCGGTGAGGCGGGCGAGCCCGCGCACCGGCTCGAGCACGGCAGGCGCGCCGGAGGCGAGGCGGTCGAGGTCGGCGTCCACCTCACGCAGCGCGGCCACCCGGTCCCCGGCGTACTCGTCGCCGAGGTCGTCCACGTAGCGGGCGAAGGTGTAGAACGCACCGAGGTCCTCGCGCACCCGCCGGGGCAGGAAGCGCAGCGCCACCGGGAAGTTCTCGGCCTGCTCCTTCGCCGCGATCACGGCCCGGTCCGGATCGCGCACCGCGTCGGGGATCTGTTCGGCCACCATGGTCACCGCCGCTGGAGGGCCTGCTTGACCAGCGTGCGCCCGAAGTCCCACATCAACCCGGTGCCGCGGTGCGCGTCCCGCATCACGTCGTCGAAGGCCTCGATGAAGCGGTCCACCTCGGTCTCGGTGATGTTCAGCGGTGGCAGCAGCTTGATCACGTCCATGTGGTCGCCGGCCACCTGGGTCAGGATCCGGTGCCGCTGGAAGAGCGGAACGACCACCATCTGCGCGAACAGCCCGCGCCTTGCCGCCTGGAGGGTGCTCCAGCCGGCCTTGAGCTTGAGCGAGGAGGGCCTGCCGAATTCGAACCCGATCATCAGGCCGCGGCCGCGCACGTCGGTGAGCAGGTCGTAACGCTCGATCCGCTCGGTCAGCCGCGCGCGCAGCAGGCCGCCGATCCGCTCGGAGTTCGCCACCAGCTGCTCGTCCTCGACCACCTGGAGCGCGGCCAGCCCGGCGGCCATCGCCATCGCGTTCGAGCCGAAGGTCGAGTCGTGCACCAGCACCCGGTCCATCGAGGAGTAGACCTTCTCGAAGATCCAGCCCTTGGCCAGGGTCGCGCCGACCGGCACGAAGCCGCCGGACAGCGCCTTGGCCACGGTCACGATGTCCGGCTCGACGCCCTCCTCGTGTTCGTAGGCGAAGAACTTCCCGGTGCGCCCGACGCCGGTCTGCACCTCGTCGCAGATCAGCAGCGCGCCGTGCGCGCGCAGCCGCTCCTGCGCCGCCCGCAGCCAGCCGGGCGGCGGGATGTTGACGCCCTTGCCCTGGATCGGCTCGAGCAGCAGCGCGGCCACGTCGCCGCGGGCCAGCTCGCGCTCGAGCGCCTCGAGGTCGCCGAGCGGCACCACGGTGTCCGGCAGCAGCGGGTCGAAGCCGCGGCGGAACTCGGCGGCACCGTTGACCGAGAGCGAGCCGGCCGTCAGGCCGTGGAAGGCGTGGTCGCAGTAGAGCACGCGGGTGCGGCCCGTGGCGTAGCGGGCGAACTTGAGCGCCGCCTCGACCGCCTCGGTGCCGCTGTTGCCGAAGTACACCCGCTCCAGGTGCGGGGCCTTGGCCAGCAGCCGCTCGGCGAGCAGCCCGGCCAGCAGCGGCGAGTCGAACTGGACCAGGTCGGCCAGCTGCGCGTCGAGCACCTGGTGCAGCGCGGCGCGGATGGCCGGATGGTTGCGCCCCGCGGCGAAGACCCCGAACCCGGAGAGGAAGTCGAGGTAGTCGTTGCCCTCGCGGTCGTAGAAGTAGGCGCCCTCGGCGCGCACGTAGGTGCGGTCGAACCCGATCGTGTGCAGCATCCGCGGCAGCTGCGGGTTGAGCAGCCGGGCCTGGAGGTCGTGCGCCTCGCCGGTGCGCTCGCGGATCAGCCGCGCCAGGTCGAGCCCGCCGGAGCCGGCCCCGCCCGGCCCGCTCAGGCCCCCGCTTTCGGTCACGCTGCCCATCGACGCCTACCGCCCTTCCGGACCCACCGTCTGTGGGGCTGATACTACGGTGGCGATCACCGGCGCAGGGCGGCTCACCAGGCGGGTTTCCCGGGAACTGTGGATATTGTGCGCCGGACGGTTGACTCTGTGCGCCGGGCGGGGCCGGACGGAGCGCCGGACCCGTGCGTACGGCCGGGCCGGGCGCCGGCTTTTCTTGAGCTGGTCTGACCGTAGTCTCAGCAGTCTTTCAAGGAGCCTGGGCACGCTCGGAGTCATGACCGAGACGCAGCACGACACCGACGCCGTCCAGGCGCAGCCGCGGTGGATCGCTCCGCACCCGCAGGCAACCCAGAACCACGCGACTCAGAACCACGCGACTCAGCACACCGTGCAGGCCCGCGGGGACGAGTACGCCTGGCGGGGTTCCGGTCAGTACCAAGCCCAGCCGCAGCCGCAGGCGGCCGCGCCGCCGCCCGGATCTGAGCCTCCCGGCACGTCCCCCGCGCCGGAGCCGCGCCGCCGTCCGCCGATGAGGTTCGGCCTCGGCGTGGTCGGCGCGTTCGTCATCGCCGCGGCCGGTGTCGGCGGCGTCGCGGGCGCCTACTTCAGCGGGCACGACTCCGCCAATCCGGTGGTGACGTCGGTCACCGGAGTCAGCGACTCGACCGCGAGCAGCGCGATCGGCAAGGTCGCCAACGCCGTGCTGCCGAGCGTGGTGCAGGTCAACGAGGACACCGGCGCGGTGTCCGGCGCCGGCTCCGGGATGATCGTCTCGTCCGACGGGAAGATCGTCACCAACAACCACGTGATCGCCGACTACGTCGCCGAGGGCGGCCGGCTGACGGTCACCCTGTACAACGGCAAGAGCTACGACGCGAAGGTCATCGGCTACATCGCCGCCGACGACATCGCGGTCATCCAGGCCGAGGGCGCCTCCGGGCTCACGCCGGTCACCTTCGCCGACTCGGCCAAGGTCCAGGTCGGCGACCAGACCATCGCCATCGGCTCGCCCGACCAGTTGCAGAACACGGTGACCAGCGGCATCGTCTCGGCGCTCAACCGCAGGGTCTCGATCACCGAGTCCACCAACAACGGCGGCGGCTTCCCCGGCTTCGGCTGGCGCGGCCTCGGCTCGACCACCACGGTGACCTACTCCGCCATCCAGACCGACGCCTCGATCAACCCGGGCAACTCCGGCGGCCCGCTGCTCAACTCCGCCGGACGGGTGATCGGGATGAACTCGGCGATCTACTCCTCGTCCTCCGGCGGGTCGAGCTCCGGCTCCGTCGGCCTCGGCTTCGCCATCCCGGCCAACACCGTCGTCGCCGACATGCAGAAGATCGAGAACGGCGGCGGCGACTCCTCCGCGGCGACCTCCTGACCCGCTGCGCGCCGTCCGCCAGCCGCTCCACCTGCCTGGATACCGCTGCGGCGCGCCGTGCCGACTCCCAGTGACCGCGGCCTCATCAGGGCGCTACAGTGACCGGCGTACCGGGAACCAACCCGGTACGCCGGTGGCGCGTCGGGCGCAGGGTTCACAAGATCAGGCCGTGCCGCCACCGACCTCCAACCCATCCACAACGGAGGCCGAGATGGACGCCGCGCGCCGCGCGTCGTTACCCACCGAGGAGGCCGTCGAACTCCTCGAACTGACCACCGAGCTGGCCGAGAAGGAACTCGGCCCGCGCGCCGCCGAGTACGAGGAGGCGCACCGGTTCCCCCGCGAGCTGTTCCGCGTCCTAGGCCGTTCGGGACTACTCGGCCTGCCCTATCCGGAGGAGTACGGCGGCGGCGGGCAACCCTACGAGGTCTACCTCCAGGTCGTGGAGGAGCTGGCCCGGCACTGGCTCGCGGTCGGCGTCGGCGTCTCGGTGCACACCCTGGCCTGCCACGGCCTCGCCCAGCACGGCGATGCCGCGCAGAAGGAGCGCTGGCTTCCCGACATGCTCGGCGGCGAGCTGCTCGGCGCCTACTGCCTCTCCGAGCCCGCGCACGGCTCCGACGCGGCGAACCTGACCACACGCGCGGTCCTCGACGGCGACGCGTACGTCGTGGACGGTACGAAGGCGTGGACGACGCACGGCGGCGAAGCCGACTTCTACACCGTCATGGTGCGTACCGGCGGCCCCGGCGCCCACGGCGTCACCGCGCTGCTCGCCGACGCGCACACTCCCGGTCTGAGCGCCGCCCCACCGGAGCGCAAGATGGGTCTGCGCTCCTCGACGACGGCTCAGATCCGGTTCGACGCCGCGCGTGTGGCGGCCTCGCGCCGCCTCGGCGCGGAAGGCGAGGGGTTCGCGATCGCGATGGAAGCCCTTGACGCCGGGCGTCTCGGCATCGCCGCCTGCGCGGTCGGGCTGGCGCAGGCCGCGTTCGACGCCGCGGTCTCGTACGCGCGCGACCGGGTCCAGTTCGGCAAGCCGATCATCGAGCACGACGGCGTCGGCTTCCTGCTCGCCGACATGGCCACCCGGCTGGAGGTCGGCCGCGCCGCCTACCTGGCCGCCGCGCGGCTGCGCGACCGCGGGCTCGCGTTCACCCGGCAGGCGGCCGCGGCCAAGCTCTACTGCACCGACGCGGCGATGCAGACGACGATCGACGCGGTGCAGGTGCTCGGCGGATACGGCTACACGACCGACTTCCCGGTCGAGCGGTATCTGCGCGAGGCCAAGGTGCTGCAAATCGTCGAGGGCACCAACCAGATCCAGCGCATGGTCATCGCGCGTTCCCTCGCCCGCGCGTAACGCCGCCGGCCGGGCGCGTCAAAACCCGTCATACCGGTCAGGAGGGAGCTCAAACCACACTGCCACCGGCGCATGAGGTGGCGCGGCTCACCACGTGTGCCGCACGTCACCGCAAGATTGCCGGTTGCGCGGCTCGTAGGGTGCCGTGGTTGGGTAAGTTCCTGTAGGGCGTGGCACCCCCGAGTCTGGAGGCTGGTTGACCATGGCGGACGGCGCGGTCGGCCTTTCGAGGTTTCGCAGCGGCTTCCAAGTGTTCGGGGTGGCGCACGTCGTCGCCCTCGGCTGCCTGATCGCGGCGTACGCGGTCGAGGGGCTGCGCGGCCTGTCCGTGGTGGCCCTGCTCGGCGTCCTCGAGGTCGCGGTCTCCTTCGACAACGCGATCGTCAACGCCACCGTGCTGGCCCGGATGGGGCAGTTCTGGCAGCGGATGTTCCTGACCGTGGGCATCCTGGTCGCGGCGATCGGCATGCGGCTGCTCGTGCCGCTGGCCATCGTGAGCGTCGGCGCCAAGATGAGCCCCGCCTCCGCGATGGACCTGGCGTATTCGAACCCGGAGCGGTACCACGAACTGCTGCTGGCCGTGCAGCCGGGCATCGCCGCGTTCGGCGGCGCCTTCCTGCTGATGATCTTCCTCGGCTTCGTGTTCGAGGAACGGGACGAGATGTGGCTCGGGCTGATCGAGCGGCCGCTGCGCAGGATGGGCCGGCTGCCGCACCTCGGCGAGATCATCGTGCTGGCCTTCGCGGTGGTCGCGGCGGCCACCGTGCCCAACCCGATGGCGCTCAAGGTCGTGGTCGGCGCGATCTCCGGGCTCGGCTCGTACCTGCTGATCAACGGCATCGGCGAGATGGTCGCCGAGCAGGCCGACGCGGACGGCGCCTCGCGGCCGCGCGCGACGGTGACCGGCCGGGCCGCCTTCTTCCTGTTCTGCTACCTGGAACTGCTCGACGCGACCTTCTCCTTCGACTCGGTGATGGGCGCCTTCTCGGTGACCCTGGACATCTCGCTGATCACCATCGGCCTGGCGATCGGCGCGGCGTACATCCGGGCCCTGACGGTGTACGTGGTGCGCCGCGGCACCCTGGAGGAGTACCGCTATCTGGAGCACGGCGCGTACTACGCGATCGGCATGCTGGCCGTGCTGCTGATGGTCCAGGTCTGGCGCGACGTGCCGGACATGCTGACCGCGGGCGCGAGCGCCGCGCTGATCATCGCGGCGGTGGCCTCGTCGCTGGCCGTGCGCAAGCGCCAGCAGGAGGCGCTGCGCCACAGCGACCAGCCCGACGCCCAGGTCCACGACGGTCCGGGCCTGCGGGTCGAGCACGACCGGGAGCACGGCGGCGCCTACAGCAGCGGTGCCGGCTCCCGGGCCGCGGCCTCCGAGCGCCGGATGGACCGCGACGCGGACCAGGACCGAGGCCTCGAGCGGGACCGGCGCCCCGGCCGCGCCGTGGGCTAGTGAGTTAGTGGGTCAGCCGTCAGCCGTCAGCCGTCAGTTGTCGGCAGCGGTGTTCGGCTCGTCGTCGAGGATCCGGGACGGCTTGACCTCGACCGCGCGGCGCAGCTGTTCGAGGCGGTAGGGGAGCGGCAGCCAGCCGGGCGACCCGGCCAGCTCGGAGTTCAGCTCCACGACAGTGCGCGTATAAGCGCGTTGCAGCCCCCTGGGACGCAGCGGCATCCCGGCCGGACGGCGGATCGAGTGCCCGTCCGCCGCGGGCAGCCCGGCGTGGTTGCCGGCGACCGACACCCACAGCGACTTCACGCCGATGTGCAGCGGCGTCAGGATCTCCTCGCGCGCGGCCAGCCAGTGCCGCAGCGCCACCGCCGTGCCGGGCGACAGCACGATCCGCTCGGTGACCGGCTCGGCGACCGACCTGGCCTGCGGGCGCCGGGTGATCGCCAGCACCGCCTCGGGGTCGGACAGGTCGAGATCCTCGATCCGCAGCGCGCACAGCTCGCCGACTCGCGCGCCGGTGTCCAGCACCGTGCCGATGATGGCCAGCAGCCTGATACGCCCCGGCCGGGTCGGCGGGCTCTGCGCCTTCTGCGCGAGGTACGCGCGCAGCTGCGAGCGGGTCGGCGCGTTGACCACCTCGCGCGGCGCGGGCAGCGGGGCCCGCTCGCCGAGCACCAGCGGGATGGTCAGCTCCTGGCAGATCAGCCGCAGGCAGTCCTCGCGGATCCGCATCGACGACGCGCTCGACGTGCCGTCCCCGCTGCTGGTCGGCCGCTGGCGCAGCGCGCCGTCCTGCGCCAGCCGCAGATACGAGGTCACCGCCTGCGGGCTGAGCAGCTGCGCCGCGCCGGGCACCGGGCCGCCCGGCCGGTAGTCCGGGTGGGCGCTGGCGAGCCGCAGCTCCTTCGCGACCCAGCGCAGCTGCCGGGCGCGCGCCGGGCTGGTGCCCTCACGCAGGCACAGCCGCTCCACCGCGGCCTCCACCTGCGCGACCGCAGTGTTCGTGACCGCAGCGTTCATGACCTCAGTATGCGCGACCCGGCCGCCGTCCGGCTGACGCTCCGTCATGAACGATCAAGATACCTGCCGCCCCCGACAGCGGGAAGGCGGACCGGCCCGCTACCGCGGCAGCGCGGCGATGGCCGCCAGCACGTCGAGCGACGCCTCGAACGGATCGGCCGGCCGCGGATAGTGCACGACCAGGTCCGTGAAGCCGAGTTCGGCGTAGCGCCCGTAGGCGTCCTCGAACGCCGCGACGGACTCCAGCAGCCGGCTCGGCCCGAAGCCGGTGAGCGCCAGCCGGTCGATCGAGTGCGGATCGCGGCCGCCGCGCTCGCAGGCCCGGTCCAGCTTCGCGGCGAGCTCGCCGATCCGCGTGAACTGCTCCTCAGCCGTCTCGGCGCCGTCCACCGAGTCCGTGCACACCCACGACTGCGCGTAACGCACCGTCAGGTCGAGCCCGCGCGGGCCGGTCGCGGCCAGCGCGAACGGCGTGCGCGGCTGCTGCGGGCAACCAGGTTCGAGCCGTGCGTGCTGCGCCTGGTAGTACTCACCGGCGTACGTCGTGTGCGTGCGACCCTGCGTCGCGCCGGTGAGCATCGAGTCCAGCAGTTCGACGAACTCGGCGAAACGCGCACCGCGCTCCTTCGGCGGCCAGCCCTCGCCGCCGAGCACCGTCGCGTCCACGTTGGACGAGCCCGCGCCGAGGCCGACGACCAGCCGGCCGCCGCTGATGTCGTCCAGGCTCATGATCTCCTGCGCGAACGGCACCGGATGCCGGAAGTTCGGCGACGCGACCAGGGTGCCGAGCCGGATCCGCGAGGTCGCCAGGGCCGCCGCGGTCAGCGTCGGCCAGGCGCCGTACCAGGGGCCTGACGGCAGCCCGCCCCAGGTGATGTGGTCGTAGGTCCAGGCCGAGTCGAAGCCCAGCTCCTCGACCCGCCGCCAGATCGGCTCGGCCTCGACCCACGGGAACTCCGGCAGTACGCACACGCCAAGTCGCATGATCGCCAGCCTATCCCTCGTCCTCGTTCTGGTCCGCCTGCGCGTCGTGCAGGTCGTGCAGATAACCGAGCATCTGATCGATCTGCTCGTGCGTGTTGGCGACCTCTGCCTCGATCGCCTCCGAGCGCTGCTCCTGCGCCGCCGCCAGTTCCGCCAGCACAGCGCGCATCTGTTCGAGCGCCTCGGCCCAGCCGGACTCCCAGCCGACGATCCAGGCAGCCGACCGCAGGCAGCGCACCCGCGCCGGTATGTTGCCCAGCTCGCCCCACAACTCGGCGACCCGCCGGTACGCGGGCAGCGCCTCGTCGAAGAGGCCAGCACCCTGCAACGCCTGCGCCGCCGACCAGGCCACCCGCGCGTGCGCGACCCGGTTGGCCGGATCGTCCTGCACGAGCGCCGCGGCGGCCAGATACTGCTCGGCGGCCTTGCGGTGCTCATCGAGCTGAGTGAGGCAGTCGCCGTACTGCTCGTGCCTCATCGCGGCGCTCGCGTCGTCGTACGGCACGTGGACGCGCGGCATCAGCTCGTCGAAGAGCGCCGCGGCCTCGCCGTATCGCTCGATCGAGGCATACGCGCTCGCGGCGGTGAAGCGGTTGTGCAGCACGTCCGGCTCGCTCAGCCCCTCCCACAGATCGGCGGCGCGCAACGCGGCGTCCACCAGGTCGAGCTGGCGCTCCCGCTGTCGCGAGAGTACCTCGACGAGCAGCGATCCGAACCGGGCCCGCTCCTGCGGGCTGATCACGTCGCCGCCGTGGGCCAGGGCGTTACGCGCGTGATGCTCCGCGACCGCGATGTCCCCGGCTCGCATCGCGAGCTGGGCGAGCACGCCCTCGGGCTCGGCGGCCTCCCAGCTCTGCCCGGCCGCGAGGAAGCCGTCGCGCGACGCCTCGAGGTGCCCGGCCGCCTCGGCGACCCGCTGCTGGAAAAAGGACAGCTGCGCCAGCATCCGATGGTAGACGGCCGCGCGTGCCGGCTCGCCGAGGCGCTCGGCGACCGCGAGTTCCGCACTGATCACCGCGGCGGCGTCCTCGGCGTCCGCGGGCTGCGGGGCGTTGGCCGGATCGGCGGAGTCGGCACGCCGGGCGAAGGCGTTGAACGCGATGTACGCGGGCAGCCCGCGGGCGCCGAGGTACTGACGCGCCGCCAGCGCACCTGCCGCGAAGGCCGCCTCCGCCTCGGCGCCGACCACGGCCGCCTCGGCTTCGGCCGTATCCCGGTCCCCGGCGAGGAAGGCGGCGAAGGCGGCGGCCGAGCGCGCCTCCAGCGCCTCGTCCGGCTCGCCGAGCTCGTCGAAGCGACCGGCCAGCGCGGCGAGCGCAGTGCGTGCGGCCACCGGATCCTGCTCCAGCAGCGCGGCGGCCCGCGACCTCTCGACCCGCACCGCGACCCGCGCGGGCAGTTCGACGCCGAGGGACGCGACGCGTTCCCAGGCCTGCCGCGCCTGCGGATGACGCAGCTCGGACAGCCGCCGCGCCTGCTCGACCAACTCGTCGAGCGCTGACACCGGACGCTCCTGGCCACCACGTCAGACGACTGAGGCGCGTCGTGACGTGCCGGCCGCGGCAGCGCGGTAGACGAACCGAGCGGCAGCGACGCGACCAGGGGCTCGCGGGCCAGCCTCCGCGCCGTCTGCTCCGAGACAGCGGAATTGCCGTTGCGGGCGTCGAAACGCGCGCACAGCGCCGCGATCTGCTCCTGCGCCGACCCGGCGACGTCCGCGACCGTCGAGCCGGCCAGCTCCAGCCCGCCGAGGCCGAGCGCGACCAGCCGGCGCAGCAGGATCAGCGTCCCGATGAGGAACTCGAGCCGCGACTGGGGATCCTCGGCGCCCGGCTCCAGGAACGCCGCGTGCTCGGTCAGGATCTCGAGGCCGCGCGCCTCGTTCCCGGTCAGCGCGCAGAACTCGAGGTGCCGCGCGATGGTCGAGCGCAGGTTCACCACGCCCCGCGCCATTCGGTAGCCGCGCAGATGGTTCGCCCGCGCCTCGTCGTGCCGGCCGAGCCGCACCAGCGGCAGCAGGCTCTGCGCGAGCACCCGGTGCGGCTCCTCGGCGCACGTCAGCTGCCCGCCGAGCACCGGCCGCCACAGTTCCAGCGCCAGCTCGTCGCGCTCGTTGAACGCGTGCCAGCCGCCCTGGCTGCCCGCCTCGCAGGCGTGGCAGTCCGCCATCGAGTCGCGCGGCGCGTCCAGCCAGGCCTCGAACTCCCGCTCCGCGGCCGGCGTGTCACCGGTCGCGCGGGCTAGCCGGTGCCGCCCCATGTGCACCGGCCGCGGCGAGTGGCCCGCCTGCCGGTAGCGCGACTCCATCTCGCCGAGCCAGCCCTCGATCGAGGCCAGCGGGACCTCCGGGATCGAGACCATTCCGCTGGTCGCCCACTTGAAGCACCAGAACAGGCTGTGCCGGCCCTCGTCGTCGAACGCCGCCGCATCGCCGTCCCACAGCCTCAGCAGCCGCGCGAACGGCACCAGCAGCTTCGACTGCTCGGCCCCGAACTCGTACGCGTTGATCGCGCCGAGCAGCGCCTGCGCGTACACCGAGGCGTCGTTGACCGCCTCCGCCGCGTCCACGAGGTACTCGGCCCGCGCGATCCGCACCGGGCCGTTCGGCGCGCGCCCGTTCTCCGCCAGCGCCGCCCGGATCTCCCGCGCCGTCATCTCGGCCATCGCGCTCAGACCTCGTCCCCGGCCCGCGCGGCCAGCGAGGCCCAGGCCAACAGGTCGCCGAAGGCCCGGTTCAGCAGGGCCGTGTCCGCCGGACGCAGCGGACGGTGCGTCATCAGCAGCGCCTGGCCGTACAGCGCCTCCACCGCGGTGGTCAGCAGCGCCCGGTCGCCGATCCCGGTCAGCCGGCGCACCACCGGGCTGTTGTGGTTGAGCACCAGCTGCGCCCGCGGCGCCGAGGACTTGAGCGCGCCGAGGATCTGCGCCCACAGCTCGTCCGCCGCCGCCTCGGTCTGCGCGCGGGTCCGCTCGTGCCGCGCCTCCCGGCTGTCCAGATGCAGCGCGGGCACCGACACCGGGGCGAAGGCCCGCAGCACCACGTCGCAGTCCAGCGGGTCGAGCACCGCCCGGGCCGCCGCCAGGAAGCCGGCCAGCGCCAGCTCCTGAGCCGGATCCACCAGATCCAGGTGCGCCGTCACCACGTCCGCGCCCAGCTCGCCGACCACCACGCCCGGGATCACCTGCGGCAGCTGCTCGACGAGGTCCGCGTCGTACGTGTAGCCGCCGTTGACCACGCCGATGCCCTGCGCCGCCGCGATCGGCGCCACCTGCCGGAACTCGTCAACGGTGCGGGCCAGGTGGATCGTCGGATGGTTGCGGGCGAACTCGGTCAGCGGCAGCCGGCCGTCGGTGGTCTCGAACTCCAGGAACGGCAGCATGATCCGCAGCAGCTCCTGGTCGTGCCGGGCCAGCGCCTTCACCCCGAGCGCGTGCACCGACAGGAACGCGGCCAGCCGGTTCGGATCCTCGGCCGCCAGCCCGGTCAGCCAGTCGCGGATCCGCACCCCCAGCGCCTCGCGCACCGCGGCCAGCGTCTCGTCCTCGTACAGGCCCTCGCGCGACGCGGTCGGCCGCAGCGTGTCGGTGTCGATGACGCAGCGCACGAAGAATGCCCACTCCGGCAGCAGCCCGGTGGTCGCGTCCGAGAGCAGCATGCCCTTCAGGTGCACCCGGTGCCGCCCCGCCTCGGTCGGGTTCGCCGCCGACGGCAGCACATACGCCGCCCCGCGCACCCCGGCCAGCGGCACGGCGAGCTCGATCACGTCCAGCGCGGCGAAGCCGAGCGTGCGTTCTCCGTACTCGAACAGCGCCAGCCGCCGCGCGGCAGGGGAGACGTACTCGCGGTCCCAGACCGGCGGGCTGTCGGTGGTACGCACCGGACCCTGCGCGGTCTCGACCACGACCTCGTACGGCAGCAGCGCGCCGAAGTCGCGGGCCAACGCGGCGACCCGGTCCGGCGCGAACCAGCGCTCCGCGCCCGGACGCGGCGTCAGCAGCACGGTGGTGCCCGGCTCGGTGCGCTCGCCGGGCGGCAGCTGCCTGATCGTGTAGCGGCCGTCGGACGTCGCCAGCCACTCGACCGGCGCCGCCGCGGGGTCCGCGGCCGAGCGCGTGGTCACCCGGATGGTGTCCGCGACGGTGAAGCAGGCCAGCAGCCCGATGCCGAACTGGCCGAGGAACTCCCGGCGCGCTCCGGCCAGGTCGTCGCGCTTCGAGGAGCGGCCGATCGTGGCCAGGAACCGGTGCACGTCCGCCACGGTCAGCCCGATCCCCGGGTCCTCGACCCGCACCGAGGCGCCGTCCGCCGCGATCCGGATCCCGCTCGGCGCCGCCGGATCCGCGCCGAGCCGGGCGGTGACCGCGTCCACCGCGTTCTGCAACAGCTCGCGGATGTAAACCCGCGGCGACGAGTAGAGGTGGTGCGAGAGCAGATCGACCAGGCCGCGCAGGTCTACCTGGAAGGCGTGGACGTCGGCGGGCGCAGCGTTGTCGGGCATGCGGCCGATCGTAGGGGAGGCCTCGGACATCGCGCTGCCCTGTTTCGAATACCCCGCATGCGATTGCCGCCGCTTTCGAATAACACGGCCCGCACCCGATACCGTGGGGGAATGGAGGAGATCGACAGGCGGATCGTGCGGCTGCTGCTGGACGACGGCCGGATGAGCTACACCGACCTCGGCAAGGCGACCGGGCTTTCCACGTCCGCGGCGCACCAGCGGGTGCGCAGGCTGGAGCAGCGCGGCGTGATCAAGGGCTACCGGGCCGTGGTGGACCCCGAGGCCGTCGGCCTGCCGCTGACCGCCTTCATCTCCGTCAAGCCCTTCGACCCGGCCGCCCCGGACGACGTGCCGGACCGGCTCAAGGGCCTGAGCGAGATCGAGTCCTGCCACTCGGTGGCCGGGGACGAGAACTACATCCTCAAGGTGCACGTCGCCACGCCTGGCGCGCTGGAGGCGCTGCTGGCGAGGATCCGCTCGGCCGCGAACGTTTCGACCCGCACCACGATCGTGCTCTCGACCGCGTTCGACGGCCGCCAGCCGGCGCACCTGCCGGAACCCGACCCGGTGGGGTAGCGCGCCGTACCGTAGTGGTCATGGCAGACGACTGGCGCGGACGTACCGGACCGATCGCCGTGCTCACCGGCGCGGGCATCTCAACCGACTCCGGCATCCCGGACTTCCGGGGGCCGCAGGGGCTGTGGACGAAGAACCCGGTCGCCGAGCTGGCCTCGACCTACCAGAACTACGTGGCCGACCCGCAGGTGCGGGTGCGCTCCTGGCAGGCCAGGCGGGACAACCCGGCGTGGACGGCCACGCCCAACGCCGGCCACCGCGCGCTGGTCGATCTGGAGTGCTCGGGCCGCTCCGTGCGCATCCTCACCCAGAACATCGACCGGCTGCACCACCGCGCCGGGTCCAGCGAGCGGAAGGTGCTCGAGCTGCACGGCAACATGCTGGAGGTGGTCTGCGTGTCCTGCGACGCCCGCGCCCCGATGCGTGCGACGCTCGACCGGATCGCCGCCGGAGAACCCGACCCGGCCTGCCTCCAGTGCGGCGGCATCCTCAAGTCGGCCGTGATCATGTTCGGCGAGCCGCTCGACGAGCACGTCATCGGCCAGGCCGCGGTCTACGCGCGGGCCTGCGAGATCTTCCTCGCGGTCGGCACCTCGCTGCGGGTGCACCCGGCCGCGGGACTCTGCGAGCTGGCCGTCTCCAGCGGGGCCGACCTGGTCATCGTGAACAACGACCCGACGCCGTACGACGAACTGGCCACCGAGGTGATCCGCGAGCCGATCTCCGAGGCCCTGCCACGCATCGTCGCCGACCTCATCGCAGCCGCCTGACACCCCTCTCTCACGGCAGCTCCGGCCCGATCGCCAGCACCGACTCCCGGAACGCCGTCACCGCGGGCGAGGCCCACCGGTCCTCGCGCCACACCAGCCCGAGCTCCCGCGAGCCGCCGGTCCCGGCCAGCGGGATGTAGCGCAGCCACGGATCGCCGGCGCGGTCCACCCCGCCGTCGTAGGTGCGGGCGCGCGGCAGCACCGCGACGCCGAGGCCGACCGCGACCATCCCGCGCAGCGTCGCCACGTCGTCGCCCTCGAACGCGATCGACGGCGTCATGCCCGCCTCCCGCCACAGCTCCTCGCTCGACTCGCGCAGACCGGTGCCCGGCTTGTTCGCCACGAAGGTCTCCGCCGCGGCCTCGGCCAGCCGCACCCGCCGGCGCTGCGCGAACCGGTGCCCCACCGGCACGGCCAGGTACAGTCGCTCCCGGCGCAGCGGCCGCCAGGCCAGCCCCGCGCCCGCCGGGCGCGGCGAGGTGATCGCGAGGTCCACCTCGCCCCGATCGAGCGCGGCCAGATTGGTCGCCGATCCGCCCTGGATCAGCTGGAAGCGCACCCCCGGGTACTCGGCCCGGAACGAGAGCAGCAGCCGGGGCACCAGCCAGGTGCCCACCGTGTGCAGGAACGCCATCGCCACCGTCCCCGACTCCGGGCTGGCCAGCTCCGCCACCGCGCGCCGCCCCGCCTCCGCCTCGCTCAGCACCCGCCGCGCGTACGCGAGGTACGCCTCGCCGTAGCGGTTCAGGGCCAGCACCCGGCCCCTGCGGTCGAACAGCGGCGCGCCGAGTTCCGCCTCAAGCCGGGCCAGCGCGCGCGAGAGCCCCGGCTGCGACAGCCCGAGCTCGGCGGCGGCCCGCCCGACGTTCCCCGTCTCGCACAACACGGCGAACCAGCGCAATTCGTCGATCTGCATACGTGGATTCTTACATGCGCGACACGCATCGAAATCGTGAGCCGAGGTTATTGGACGCATCACCCGAGCGTGCGTCACCATGGAGTCGCCTCGACCGCGTCCCTCAGGGGACGCGGCGGGGACGACCCGAAGATGCGTCGCCCGCCTTGACGCACCTCGGGGGGAGGTCCAGCACATGTCGATCCACTTCGTGTCCGGCTACAACGACACCGTTCGGGAACTGCGCTCCCCGCGCCGGATCACTCACATCCCGCGCGCCGCACTCGCGCCCGTGCACGGCGTACAGCTCGCCGCAGGCGTGATGCTTCCGCTGTCGCTCGGCGTCGCACTCGGACATGCGCAGTACGGCGCGTTCGCCGCCCTCGGTGCCCTTCCCGCCGGCTTCGCCGCGATGTTCGGCAAGGGCCGCAAGAAGCCAGCCGCCGTAGCGCTCGCCGCATCAGGCATGGCGCTCGGCGCGTTCGTCGGCGCGCTCGCCGCAGCGACGCCGGCACTGCTCGTCCTGGTTACCGCACTCTTCGCCTACGTAGCCGGCATCGTCGGTGCATTCAGCGACCGCGTCGCCGTCGCCGCACTCCAGTGGCCCGCCGGGCTACTGATCGCCACGTCCACGCCCGACGGCCCGCGCGACGCGGCCGTGCGCGGCGCGCTGGTGCTCGTCGGCGGACTCGCCCAGGCCGCGCTGGTAGCCCTCGCCGTGTCCGCCGAACCGGTTGAAGCCGCGTCAGTCGCCCAACACCAGCAGCCGCAGCCGCGCCGCAGCCCCCGAGCCTTCGCCGACCACCTCGTCGGCACAGTCCGCACCCACCTCGGAGCCAGAACCGAGCACGGCCGACACGCGCTGCGCCTGGCCGTCACCGCCGCCGTCGCTCAAAGCGCCGCGCTGCTGCTCGGCCTGCCGCACCCGTACTGGGCAGCGCTCACCGCCGTCCTGGTCCTCAAAACAGACCACGTACTCACCGTCCGGCGCAGCCTTGACCGGATCGGCGGCACCGCATTCGGCGTCCTGCTCGGCCTACCCCTGGCCACGCTCGCCCATCTCGGCACCGCGCCGCTGCTGCTCGCCGTGGCGCTGACGGCGGCACTCGGCTACATCGTCTTCGCCGCGAGCTACTTCCTGTTCTCGGTGTTCATCACCGGCTTCGTGGTCGTGCTGCTCGACCTGCTCGGCGAAACCGCGAACCACACCGTCGGTCCGAGGCTGCTCGCCACCTTGCTCGGCGGCACCATCGCCATCGCCGCGTCGCACATACGGCCGACGAGCGACACCGGCGCCTAGTTTCAATTTCGCGCTGTGCCCTGTGTCACGCTCGGCTGCTCGCGCTAAACGCCCCACAGGCGAGGTGATCGGCGTATGCCGAAATTCGGCCGCATTCGGCGGTGCACGGAATCCGCGATGACCCCTGACCGGGGCGGCCACGATGGATCGCGCGTTCGTGCGTAATTGCCGTGCGGGATGACGCGCCGTGCGGTGACCACGTCGCGTCTCGATTACTTGAAAGGACCGTGATGTCCTCATGGCCAAGACAGCCTTGCGCCGCAGAGCAACCGCGCTTGGATCGGCGGTCGCCGCCCTGCTTCTGTCCGCGGCAGTCGTGCCGTCGTCCGCCTCGGCTGCGAGCGGACGCGCGATCAACTCGTACGTCACGTGCGCTGACGGGACGCTCATGTACGGCTTCGCGATCAACTACGGCGCGGGCTGGACGTACACGGCGCTGGGAGCCTCCGGCTACCAGGTGAACGCTTACGAGAAGGAAGTCACCTTCATCGTCCCCACGACCGCCACCAGCGTTGCGCTGGACACGTACTGCGGCGGTAACGGCTATGTCCAGAACAGCAGCTGGGTGGGCTACACCTACAGCCTGACGCCGGGCACCTCGACGGCCACGGCGAACTGGGTTTGCAGCTTGTACCCGTACGCCTACTACGGCTACTACACGAACTACCGCAGTTGCAGTCTCACCTCCATCTCATACTGATCAATCAAACGGTGGTGGGGGCCCCCGGGGCCCGACGGGGGGCGCCCCACCCGATTAATGT
>JBKOWZ010000220.1:0-6037 GCA_046724665.1 Actinomycetota bacterium | reverse complement strand
TGCGTGCGGGGCGGGGCGCTGGTCGAGCTGGTGGACCAGGCCGACATCATCCCGCACGAACGCTCCGCGTCCTACGACTCGCACCGGGTGGTGCGCACCCTGCACCGCGGCGACGCGCTGCTCACCGCGGCCGCGGCCCGGCTGCACGAGGATTGGCTGGAGGTCGAGAGCCACGTCGGCGGCCGGTTCTTCCACCACACCGGTGTACTGACCGCCATGTCGCCGCTGGAGGCCGAGTCCGCGCTGCCGGTGCTCAAGGAGGCCGGGTCGAGCGCGTGGCTGCTCTCCCCCGACGAGCTCGCGCAGTCGTACCCGCAGGTACGCGTGCCATCGGACACCGGAGGCGTCTTCGAACCCGACGCCGGCACCGTGCGCGCCGACCTGGCTCTCAACGCACTGATCCACTGGTTGCGCCGCCGGTCCGCGGTGCGGGTTCACGAGCGCCGCCGGGTCGTCGTGATCGAAGAACACGGCGCGGTGGTCTTCGAGGACGGCGGCGCGCTGGCCGGCGACCGGGTCGTGGTCGCGGCCGGTCCGTGGTCGCGCGAACTGTTGCCCGCGGTGCTGGCCGCCGAGCTGACCCTCAAGCGGCAGACCATGCTCAGCTACGACGCGAGCGGGTGGCCCGAGGCTTGGTCCGGCTCCCCGGCCATCCTCGGGCTCGGCCTCACCCGGGACGCCTGGGTCATGCCGCCGATCGCCGGATCGCCGGTGCGGATGAGCGCGCACAGCGCCTGCCGCACCGTGCCCGAGCTGACCGACCACGTCACCGCGCCGCAATGGCGCGAGCACCTGGTCAAACGGTTCAGCAAGGTACTGACGGACTTCGACCCGGACCGGGTGACCGCCGCGACCGAGGGCTACTACCTCACCGAGGACACGGGGCACGGACCACTGCTGGCACAGCTCGGCGACGGCACCGTCCTGGCGTACGCGGCCTGCGGCGGAATGTCCTTCAAGTTCGGCCCCGCGGTGGCCCGCGCGCTGGCCGACCGCGCCCTGGACCGGCCGGCTCGGCGCACCGGACTGGAATCCGTCGACGCCCCGCGGCAGCTGGCCGCGGCGCACAGCGAGAGGAGGGCGTGGTGAAACTGCTGGCCCTGGAAGCCGTGCAGAACGCGAACTACTACCTGTCCCGCTACCGCCAGGTCGAGGAGTACGGCGCGCAGCTGTACGTCCTCAACGGCCTGGGCGAACCGGAGTACTGGCCGGGCAGGCGCTACCGGATCGCCGGATCCAAGCACCTGGACGACCTGATCGCGGCGGCGAAGGCCTGGCACGCCGAGGAGGAGTTCGACGGCGTGCTGTCCTTCTCCGAGTCGGCGGTGGTGGCCGTCGCCGCGGTGGCCGAGGCGCTGGGTCTGCCCGGCGTCGGCGTCGAGGCGGCGCGCACCAGCCGCAACAAGCTGCTGATGCGTCAGGCGCACGAGCGGCACGGCGTGCCCCGGCCGGCGTTCCGGCTGGTGCCCGACGTGGAGGCGGCGCTGGCGGCGGCCGAGGAGTTCGGCTACCCGGTGATCCTCAAGCCGACGCTGGGCGCGGCGAGCAACTTCGTCTTCCGGCTGGACAACGCGGACGACGTGCGGCTGCGCTTCCCGCAGGCGCTGGAGGGCATCGGCCGGATGTCCTGGTACACCATGGAGCCCGAGGGCGTGGACGTCGGCCCGCACGGACTGCTGATCGAGTCCTTCCTCGACGGCCCGGAGTTCCTGACCGAGTCGCTGATCTGGGACGGCGAGGTCTACGTGGGCTCCATCGTGGACCGTGTCACGATCGAGGGCGCGACCTTCGACGACGACGTGCACCACGCGCCGACCTCACTCGACCCGCGACAGGTCGCCGCCGCGCACCGGGTGATCGCGGCCGCCGCCAAGGCGCAGGGCCTCAAGCGCAGCGTGCTGCACGCCGAGGTCCGGTTCCACCGCGGCGAGCCGCACCTGCTGGAGATCGCGGTGCGGCCGGGCGGCGGCGGTCTGGACTACTTCGCCCGGATCAGCGCCGGCTACTGCCCGATCAAGGCTCTGATGGACGTGTCGCGCGGCGTGCGCCCCCAGGTCGGGCACTACCGCCCGACCGGCGTGCACACCGCCGGGACCTGCCTGATCAGCGAGCCGGGCCGGATCGAGCGGATCACCGTGCCGGAGTCGGTGTCGGGCAGCGACCGGATCTTCTTCCTCAAGGTCACCGCCAAGCCGGGGGACGTGATCCGCCGGCCGCCGCACGGCAACAACATCCTCGGCTTCCTGTGCACCACCGGCTCGTCTCGGGACGACGCGCTGAACACGGCCCACGAACTGGCCGGCCAGATCGACGTGCGCATCGGCGCCTGACGAAGGGAAGCGACGAACGTGACCATCACGACCGAGCCGGTGCGCAGCGAGTCGGCCGGCCCCGAAGCTCCGGGCCGGCCCGCGCGCGGCGGCACCGCGTCCTGGGCCTGCAATCCGGGCTTCCCGCCCTCGACCATCTTCCCGTTCACCCCGCCGGAGCGGATGGGCATCAGGAACCTGTTCGAGTTCCAGACCCTGATGTACCGGCCGCTCTACTGGCTGGGCCGGGACGGCGAGCCCGGCGTGGACTACGACCTGAGCCCGGCCGAACCGCCGCGGTGGAGCGAGGACGGGCTCAGCGTCACGGTCACCGTCAAGCCGTGGCGCTGGTCGAACGGCGAGACGATGTGCGCCGACAACGTCATGTTCTGGCTGAACATGATGAAGGTGAAGGCGAGCCGGTACGGCGGCTACAGCCCCGGGTACCTGCCGGACAATCTCGTCTCGTACCGGAAGATCGCCGAGGACACGGTGCGGCTGACCTTCGACAGGCGGTACTCGCGCGACTGGGTGCTGATGAACCAGCTCACCCTGATCACCCCGATGCCGAAGGCCTGGGACCGCGCGTTCGTACCGGGCACCGCGCACGACCGGCCGGCCAACGCCTCGGGCGACCTGGCCGACGTGCCCGCCGTGTACGACTACCTGGTCGAGCAGAACGGCGCGTGGACCGAGGAGGACAACCTGCTGCGCACCGGCTGGCCGGACAGCCCGGTGTGGAGCGTGGTCAGCGGGCCGTGGCGGCTGCACAGCTTCGACCTGGACGGCACGGTGGTCTTCCGTCCGAACGAAATGTATTCGGGCCCGAACAAGCCGTATCTGGACGAGTTCCGGCTGGTGCCGATGGAGTCGGACGCGGTCGAGTACGCACGGCTGAAGGCCGGACCACACGGCCGCGACGCGATCCAGGTCGGCTATCTGCCCTACGGCCTGGACACCGGCGACCGGCCGGGGGGCGGATCGCCCGGCACCGAGGCGAACCCGCTGGCCGGCGACTACCGCCTGGTGCCGCAGAACATCTTCCTGATCAACTACATGCCGCTCAACTTCGAGAACCCGACCACGGCCGGGCACATCATCCGGCAGACCTACTTCCGGCAGGCGTTGCAGCACACGCTCGATCAGGACACCGCGATCCGCGAGATCTTCCACGGATACGGATACCGGACCACCGGCCCGGTGCCCACGGTGCCGGACAACAAGTACGTCTCGCCCGCGCAGCGCGGCGGCGACCCGATGCCCTTCGATCTTGAACGCGCCCGCTCGCTGCTGCGGGAGAACGGCTGGGACGTGAGCACCTCTCCGGCCGTCTGCGTACGCGGCGGCAGCGGGCCCGGCGGGGCCGGCGAAGGCGTGGCCGTGGGCGACAGGCTCTCGTTCAGCCTGCGCTACATCGCCGGCCGCGCTTCGCTCACCCTGCTGATGGAGCAGTTCAAGGCGGACGCCGCGAAGGCGGGCATCGAGCTGCGGCTTGAGGAGATCTACGGCTCGGCGATGGTCGCGCAGGACCACGGCGAGACCAGCGCGCAGAACCCGAAGCTGTGGGAGATCCAGTGCTGGAACGGCGGCTGGGTGTTCTATGGCCAACCCACCGGCGAGGTGCTGTTCAAGACCGGGGCCGGCAGCAACTACGGCAAGTACAGCGACCCGGTCGCCGACGAACTCATCGAGCGCACCGTTCTGGACGACACCCTGCTGGACGACACCGCGTCCGACAGCGCCAGCGGCGGGGACGAGGCCCTTTACGCCTATCAGGACTACCTCGCCGAGCAGGTGCCGACCGTCTGGGCGCCCGGCTTCCCGCTGCGGGTGTTCGCCGTCGCAGAGCACTTGCACGGCGTCGAACCGGTCAACCCGTACGGGATGCTCATGCCGGAGAACTGGTACTACGCACAGTCCTGACGCAGTAGCCGCCGCAGGCCGCGGCGTGTGTATCTATCAGCTTTCGTCAACACCTCTCCTTCCAGAGGAAACCGTCCTCAGCCGCGCAACGCGCCGATCAGCTGGAGCAGCCATGACCGATTTCAGCCCCGCGCAGATAACCCTCACCCCCGAGGAGCAGGACGCCTTCCGCACTGCCGCCTCGGGCCTGGCCGACTACGATCCGGTGGCCGAGACCGAGCAGTACGTGCTGGCCGCGCAACTGGCCGCCGCGCGGCTGCCCGAGCGGGTGCGGCGCACCGCGGCCCAGTTCAACCGGGACGGCGCCGCGGCCGGCGGACTGCTGATCCGCAACCTGCCGGTGGAGCCGCTGCCGCCGACCCCGGACCACGCCGACTACGGCCAGGGCATCCAGCTGCCGGCGGCCCGGATCTTCAGCGTGGCCTCCGCGCTGTTCGGCGACCAGTTCGGCTTCAAGCCGGAACTGGCCGGGCACATCATCCAGGACATCCTGCCGGTGTCAGGCTTCGAGGACACGCAGCAGTCCATCTCCAGCCGCGCGCTGCTTGAGCTGCACTGCGAGACGGTGTTCACCGACAACCGCGCGGACGTGATCGGGCTGCTGTGCCTGCGCCCGGACCCGGAGCGCGAGGCGGGCACCGTGCTGGCCTCGACCGCGATGCTGCTGCCCCGGCTGAGCCCCCGCACCGTCGCGCTGCTGCGCGAGCCGCGCTTCTCCACCACCGTGGACGGCTCGTTCCTGCGCGGTTCGGGGATCGACCACCCGATCGTGATCGGGCCGATCCAGGTGCTCTCCGGCAGCCTGACCCGCCCGCGCATCCGCTGCGACTTCGCCGAGACCCGCGGCTTGGACGCCGAGGCGCAGGACGCGCTGGACGAGCTGTACCGGGTGGCCACCGAGGCGGTCGTCGAAGTCCGGCTGGAGGCCGGGGACATGCTGCTGATCGACAACCACGACGCCTTCCACGGGCGCACCGGGTTCCGCCGGCACGGCGACGGCCGGGACCGCTGGCTGCTGCGCACCTTCATCACCCGCGACCTGTCCCGCAGCCGCGCCGACCGCCCGGGCGACCGGCGGATCGTGGACACCGACTACGCCGCCGGGAGCAACGTGCTGGTCCTGAGCGCTGCCCGATGACGGCATCGATCGGGTCGGCGCCGGTCGGCACGGTGCCTGTCGCGACTGTGCCGACCGGGGCGAGGCCGACCGGGAGCGCCCTGGCACCCGGCGAGGCGCCGGGCCTGTCCATCGTGCTCAGCAGCCTGTCGTCGGACTCGCACACCTGGAACCTGGTCTACCTCCAGCTGTGGCTGGAGGAGTTGGGCCACCGGGTGCACAACCTCGGCGCCTGTGTGCCGGACGACCTGCTGCTCGACGAGTGCCTGCGCACCCGGCCCGACCTCGTGGTGATCAGCAGCGTCAACGGACACGGATTCATCGACGGCACCAGGCTGATCGCGCGCGTCCGTGCGGTGCCGGAACTGGCCGGCACCCCGATGACGATCGGCGGGATGCTGGGCATCGACGGACCGGACGGACAGCGCCGCAAGGCCCTGCTGCTGGCCTCGGGTTACACGGCGGTCTTCGACAGCGGGGAACGGATGCCCGCATTCCGTTCCTTCCTGGCCCGGCTCGCCGCGGGCGTGCCCGCGTGAACGCCGCCGAGATCGTGAACCGTACCGCCGACGCGGACGGTCCCGGCATCGCCGCCGCGCCGGCCGCGCCGGCCGGGTCGTTCGGGGCCTTCGTGGCCCAGGCGCACGCGGCCGGCCGGCTGGTGGTCCAGCCGCGGATGGGCATGAGC